>NZ_JBHUUW010000050.1:0-60716 GCF_042670825.1 Streptomyces sp. NPDC057137
GGCCAAGGCCGCACCCGCCGCGCCCGCGGCCCCCGCCGCCAAGCCGGCCGCCGCCAAGCCCGCGGCCGAGCCGAAGCAGGAGCCGGCCGAGGAGCCCACGGGTCCCGAGTACGTGACGCTGCGCGGCCCGTCGGCCGCTGTCGCGAAGAACATGAACGCGTCGCTGGAGGTGCCCACGGCCACGTCCGTGCGCGCCGTCCCGGTGAAGCTGCTCTTCGACAACCGCATCGTCATCAACAACCACCTGAAGCGGGCGCGCGGCGGCAAGATCTCCTTCACGCACCTCATCGGGTACGCGATGGTGCAGGCCATCAAGGCCATGCCGATGATGAACCACTCCTTCGCGGAGAAGGACGGCAAGCCCACCCTGGTCAAGCCGGAGCACATCAACTTCGGTCTCGCCATCGACCTGGTGAAGCCGAACGGCGACCGCCAGCTCGTCGTCGCCGGCATCAAGCAGGCCGAGACGCTCAACTTCTTCGAGTTCTGGCAGGCGTACGAGGACATCGTCCGCCGCGCCCGCGGCAACAAGCTGACGATGGACGACTTCACCGGCGTCACCGTCTCGCTGACCAACCCGGGCGGCCTCGGCACGGTGCACTCCGTGCCGCGTCTGATGCCCGGTCAGTCGGTCATCATGGGCGTCGGTTCGATGGACTACCCGGCGGAGTTCCAGGGCACCTCGCAGGACACCCTGAACAAGCTGGGCATCTCCAAGGTCATGACGCTGACCTCCACGTACGACCACCGCGTCATCCAGGGCGCCGCGTCCGGCGAGTTCCTGCGGATCGTCAGTCAACTGCTGCTCGGCGAGAACGAGTTCTACGACGAGATCTTCCAGGCGCTGCGGATCCCGTACGAGCCGGTCCGCTGGCTCAAGGACATCGACGCGTCGCACGACGAGGACGTCACGAAGCCCGCACGGGTCTTCGAGCTGATCCACTCCTACCGGGTGCGCGGCCATGTCATGGCCGACACCGACCCGTTGGAGTACCGCCAGCGCAAGCACCCCGACCTGGACATCACCGAGCACGGGCTCACGCTGTGGGACCTGGAGCGGGAGTTCGCGGTCGGCGGCTTCGCCGGCCAGTCGATGATGAAGCTGCGCGACATCCTGGGTGTGCTGCGCAACTCGTACTGCCGCACCACCGGCGTCGAGTTCATGCACATCCAGGACCCGAAGCAGCGCAAGTGGCTCCAGGACCGTATCGAGCGCTCCAACTCCAAGCCGGAGCGCGAGGAGCAGTTGCGGATCCTGCGCAGGCTCAACGCCGCCGAGGCGTTCGAGACGTTCCTGCAGACCAAGTACGTCGGCCAGAAGCGGTTCTCGCTGGAGGGCGGCGAGTCCGTCATCCCGCTGCTCGACGCGGTCATCGACTCGGCGGCCGAGTCGCGGCTCGACGAGGTCGTCATCGGCATGGCGCACCGCGGCCGGCTGAACGTCCTGGCGAACATCGTCGGCAAGTCGTACGCGCAGATCTTCCGCGAGTTCGAGGGCAACCTCGACCCGAAGTCGATGCACGGCTCCGGCGACGTGAAGTACCACCTGGGCGCCGAGGGCACCTTCACCGGTCTCGACGGCGAGCAGATCAAGGTGTCGCTGGCCGCGAACCCCTCGCACCTGGAGGCGGTCGACCCGGTCCTCGAAGGCATCGCGCGCGCCAAGCAGGACATCATCAACAAGGCGGGCACGGACTTCACCGTGCTGCCCGTCGCGCTGCACGGCGACGCGGCCTTCGCGGGCCAGGGTGTGGTCGCCGAGACGCTCAACATGTCGCAGCTGCGCGGCTACCGCACCGGCGGCACGGTGCATGTGGTGATCAACAACCAGGTCGGCTTCACCGCCGCCCCGGAGGCCTCGCGCTCCTCGATGTACGCGACGGACGTCGCGCGCATGATCGAGGCGCCGATCATCCACGTCAACGGTGACGACCCGGAGGCGTGCGTCCGGGTGGCGCGGCTCGCGTTCGAGTTCCGCCAGACGTTCAACAAGGACGTCGTGATCGACATGATCTGCTACCGCAGGCGCGGTCACAACGAGGGCGACAACCCGCAGTTCACCAACCCGCAGATGGTCACCCTGATCGACAAGAAGCGCTCGGTGCGCAAGCTCTACACCGAGTCGCTGATCGGTCGCGGCGACATCACGCTGGAAGAGGCGGAGCAGGCGCTCCAGGACTTCCAGGGCCAGTTGGAGAAGGTGTTCGCCGAGGTCCGCGAGGCCACGTCGCACCCGGCTCCGACCCATGTCCCGGACGCCCAGGCCGAGTTCCCGGTCGCGGTCACGACGGCCATCTCGCAGGAGGTCGTCAAGCGGATCGCCGAGTCCCAGGTCAACATCCCCGACAACATCACGGTGCACCCGCGGCTGATGCCGCAGATGCAGCGCCGCGCGGCGTCGGTGGAGGACGGCACCATCGACTGGGGCACCGGCGAGACCCTCGCCATCGGCTCGCTGCTGATGGAGGGCACCCCGGTCCGGCTGTCGGGCCAGGACACCCGTCGCGGTACGTTCGGCCAGCGCCACGCGGTGCTGGTGGACCAGGAGACCGGCGAGGACTACACCCCGCTGCTCTACCTCTCCGACGAGCAGGCCCGCTACAACGTCTACGACTCGCTGCTGAGCGAGTACGCGGCGATGGGCTTCGAGTACGGCTACTCGCTGGCGCGCCCGGAGTCGCTGGTCATGTGGGAGGCCCAGTTCGGCGACTTCGTCAACGGGGCGCAGACGGTCGTCGACGAGTTCATCTCGTCGGCGGAGCAGAAGTGGGGCCAGACCTCGGGCGTCACGCTGCTGCTGCCGCACGGCTACGAGGGCCAGGGCCCGGACCACTCGTCCGCGCGCCCCGAGCGCTTCCTCCAGATGTGCGCGCAGAACAACATGACGGTCGCGATGCCGACCCTGCCGTCGAACTACTTCCACCTGCTGCGCTGGCAGGTCCACAACCCGCACCACAAGCCGCTGGTCGTCTTCACGCCGAAGCTGCTGCTGCGGCTGAAGGCGGCGACGTCGAAGATCGAGGAGTTCGTCACCGGCGGCTTCCGCCCGGTGATCGGCGACACGCTGGCCGAGGCGGGCACGATCAATCCGGCGGACGTCCGCAAGGTCGTCTTCTGCGCGGGCAAGGTCTACTACGACCTGGACGCCGAGCGGCAGAAGCGCGGTCTGACGGACACGGTGATCGTGCGTCTTGAGCGGCTGTACCCGCTGCCGGGTGCGGAGCTCCAGGCGGAGATCGCGAAGTACCCGAACGCCGAGAAGTACCTGTGGGCGCAGGAGGAGCCGGCGAACCAGGGTGCGTGGCCGTTCATCGCGCTCAACCTGATCGACCACCTGGACCTGGCGGTCGGCGCCGACGTCCCGCACGAGGAGCGGCTGCGCCGTATCTCGCGCACCGCGTCCTCGTCCCCGGCGGTCGGCTCGGCCAAGCGGCACCAGGCGGAGCAGGCGCAGCTGTGCGCCGAGGTGTTCGACGCCTGACGGAGGCTGTGACACGTACGGAGGAGGGCCCGGCACCGCGCGGAAGCGGTGCCGGGCCCTCCTGTGCGTACCCGTGTGTACGAACGGGGCGGGGCGTCGGCCCGGATCAGCCCAGATACGGCTCGAAGTCCCAGTAGGGCCGCACCCGTTGGCGCGCCGACAGCGTGTGCTGGTGCTGCGCGCCCATCGTGCGCGTCAGCTTCTGCAGCGCGTCCTCCTCGACCTTGTCCGCCTCCTCGCGCTGCTGGAGCGCCCGCAGATCGGCCGCGAGCGCCGTCTGGCTGGAGAGCGTCAGCGGATGGTCGTCGCCGAGCGCGGCACGGGAGCGCCGCAGCGTCTCCCTGCTCAGCTCGGCGGCCTCCTCCAGACGGCCGGTGAGATTGCGCCCGCCCGCCGCGTTCAGCGCGCAGCCCAGCGTCCACGGGTGGTCGTCGCCGAGGAGGGTGCGCAGCCCGGTCAGCGCCTGCTCGAAGAGGACGAGCGCGCCGTCCCTGTTCCCCTCGGCCTGCATGAGGAGGCCGACGTTGGACTGCATGCCGGTCGGTACGGGGTGGGCCGGGCCGACCAGAGCGCGGTAGGTGCCCTCGGCCTCGGCGAGGAGGTCCCTGGCCTTGGCCAGATCGCCGTGCACCCGCAGGTAGTTGGCGTAGTCGGTGACGAGCATCAGGTTGTTGTGATGACCCTTGCCGTTCACCCGCTCGTGGCGGGCGAGCAGGTCGGCCATGACCGGACCGATGTCCTCGCCCTGGGACCCCGCCCTGCGCTTGCACAGGATGAGGTTGTGCTGCGCCCACAGCGTCTGCGGGTGCCGCTCGCCGAGGACCTGGATCTGGGTCCGCACGATCAGGTCCTGGCGGGCCAGGGCGTCGTGGTAGCGGCCGAGGAGCCGCAGGTCGCGGGCGCAGGCGTTGCCCGAGTGCAGGGTGTCGGAGTGCCGGGCGCGCAGGACCGCCTCGCGTTTGCGGAGCGTGTCGAGGTCGGTCTCGTAGGCCTTCTCGTACTGGCCGAGGAGCCGCAGGACGACGCCCAGGTTGTGCTGGGCGTGAAGAGTGGTCCACTCGTCGGCGCCGCGAAGCTCCCGGCCGACCTCGACGACGTCCCGCTGGAGCCGGTACGACTCCGGATAGCGGCCCAGGAACCGCAGGTCGGAGCTGAGTCCGCTGTTGGCCGTCATCAGCCTGACCGGGTCGGGCTCCGGCTGGGCCAGCAGCAGATCGAGGACCGCGCCGTCCCGGTCGTACGCCTCGTGGAACCGGCCGCTCGCCCGCAGCATCACCGTGGTCTGCGCCGTCAGCTCCAGCATGTGCTCGGAGTCGGGCGCGAACAGGCCGGCCCACTTCTCCCTGACCCGCGCGGCCAGGTCCATGCCCACCGTGTACTCGCCGCTGTTGTAGCAGTATTCAAGGCAGTTGAGGATGAGTTGGATCGTGCGCGGGTGGGTGCTCTCCAGCGAGCCGGAGGTTTCGAGCTGCGGCAGGATCTCGGCGTACCGGGGCCACCGCCTGCTGTCGGAGGGCTCACCGGGGTCGCTGCCGACGAGGACCTGGCGGACCACGGCGCGGTGGATCTCACGGTCGTCCCCGGCGATGAGCCGGCTGACGATGCCGTGCACGACGCGGTGCATATGGACGGACTCCTGGCGGGGCCCTCCGTCGTTGCCGGCCGACACGGACGCGCTCCGTGAATCCTTCGTGATGACCGAGTAGTTGGCGAGAGTGTCCAGCGCGCGCGGCCAGTCGGGGCTGTTGTCGGCGATCCAGCGAAGCTGCTCGGGGAGGTCGGCGGGGGTCACGCCGCGGACCAGTCCGATGGGGATACGGCCGGGCGCGAAGCAGGCGCAGAGCTTGAGGAGTTCGAGGGCGCGCGGCTCGGACTCGCGTACCCGGTTGAAGAGCATCGACCAGGAGGTGAGCGAGGAGCTGGGGTAGTTGCCCAGTTCGGAGACCTCGTCCAGGGGGTTGATCTCACCGCTGTGGACCTTGTCGAGGTAGTCCGGTACGGGCATCCGCATCTCACCGAGGAGCGCCGCCGCGTGCGCCATCTGGAGCGGCAGGTCCTGGAACTCGGCGGCGACCTCGTCGGCCTCGGCCGCCGTGATGTGCGGTGCCCGGCGCATCAGATAGCCGGTCGACTCGGCGCGGGCGAAGACGGGCACCTCCACGACGTCGCCCATGCTGCGCCAGCCGTGGTTGCGGGAGGTGATCAGGACATGGCCGGTGCCGCCCTGGGGCAGCATGCGGGCGGCCTCGTCCACATCCTCCCAGCCGTCGAAGATCACCAGCCAGCGGGCGTGCGGATCGCCGCGGCGCAGCGCGTCGCGCACCGCGCGGATCCGCTCGCCGGGCTCGGAGCCGCTGCGCAGCCCCAGTGCCGGTGCCAGCTCGCCGAACCGGTCGCGCTGGGTGCCGCGCTGGTCGGAGTTGACCCACCACACGACGTCGTAGTCCGGCATGAAGCGGTGCGCGTACTCCACGGCGAGCTGGGTCTTGCCGATGCCCGCCATTCCCACCAGGGCGCAGACGGACGCGCCCGGCTCGACGTCGGAGAGCGATTCCTGCACCCGGTTGAGCAGTTCGTCACGCCCGGTGAAGCGGTTGTTGCGGCGCGGCACCTCGCCCCAGACGGCGGGTGCGTCGCTGGGGTAGCGGGAGTCGGCGCCCCCGGTGTCGGCGCGGAACGCGGCCGGGTCGAGGGACAGGCGTGTCAACAGGCGCCGCTCGGCCTCCTGTTCGCCGATGCCCCACAGGTCGACCGGTTCCAGGACGGCGGTGGCCGGCAGCAGCGCGCGGTTGGTCAGGTTGACGGCGGCGAACCGGTCGGCGTTGTCGGCGACGAAGCCGCGCAGGACGTCGTTCCACTCGCCCTCACGACGGGGTCCGAGCTGGAAGAACCAGTCGCTGAGCACCAGCAGGACCCGGCCTCTGGCCAGCAGGAGATCGCCGAGGGCGTCCTCCAGGGGCTGTTCGCGGTCGGGGTCCCAGCGGTGCGAGGTGACCCGGTGGCCGTGGGCTTCGAGCCGGCGCGCGATCCAGGTGGCCCACGGCCGGTGATGTCCCGGGAAAGCGACCACGAAATGCTGGGACTCCTGATCGGGTCCGCCGTCCCCCGCCAGGTGCCGCTGAGCGACCATGCGCGCGTCTCCTCATCCATCCGTCGATCCATGCCGTTCCCTGACGGCGCGTTAGATACGTTACCGAACGTCACCATCACCGGACAGGGAATCGGACAGTGCGTACGGGCTATTCGGGACCTGCCCGAGCGACGTCAGGTGCTGTTTCATCGATACGACGAAACGCTGCCCCTGCTCGGTGAGTTGGTGGCTGCCCAGCAGGACGGGGAGCGCGTCGGCGACCTGAGCCCGGTACTCCTCGCGGCGGGTGCGGGCCGCCCGGCGGGCGGCCGGGGCCGCGCCGGGGCGGTCGGCGACGCGCGACCACAGGTCGGCGAGGGCGAGGTGCGCGTACGTCCCCTGGAGTACGCCGTCGAGGGGGCGCGGGTCCGCGCGCCACGCGACCCGGTGGACGGCCGCGCCGTCCGCGTGGTGCAGCGCGACGAGGTCCGCGAGGACGGCGAGCTTGCTGTGGGCGAGTTCATGGACGAGCACCTCGGCGAATCGCCGGGCGGTGTCGGGGAGCGCGGTGTGGACGGCCCACGGCGCCGCCCGGAGGGTGCCGCTGGACGCGCCTTCGGCGCCTTTGTCGACCGGGGCCATCGGGACCACGGACCGTACGAGCCGGGTGACTTCGGCGGCGCGCCAGGGGTCCGCGGCCTTCAGTAAGGAGACCGCGGCGCGCCAGCGGGTGAGCCAGACGGCGCGGTCGGGCCGCCGTGTCACGTCCACGGCGGGGGCGTGTCCGGTGCCGAGGTCGTCGAGCCGGCCGGTACTGCCCGGCAGCACGGCCAGGGAGTGCCAGCCCGCCCCCGCCCCCCGGCCGTCGGGCCGTAGAAGCACGGAGCGGGCGGGGTGGCCCACAGGGGTGAGCAGCGTGCCGCGCGGGCCGCAGCGGATCCGTACGCGGGGTGTGCGGGCGTCGTGGACGCCGATGCCGGGCAGGACGAGGCGCCCGTCCGCGGTGGGGAGCACGGTGTCGAGCCGGGCTCCGGTGCGCAGTGCCGTACCGACGGCGATCCCGCCGAGGGGGTGGAGTGCGGCGGCGAGGCCGTCCGCTCCGGGCGCGTTGAGGGCGTCCACGACCCAGCCGCCGACGGCGGGGTAGTCGAGGAGCCTGCGGGCGGCGGCGGGCGCGGGTGACTCGGCCCGCTCCAGGAGGCCCCAGTCCCGGTCGAACGCGACTCGGGCGTCCGCCGCCAGGCCGGCCCGCTCGACCTTGGCGAGGAGAGCTTTGAGCAGGACCAGCCGGCGGCTGTGCAGGGCGGCCTGCAGCAGGTCGATGTCGGGGGTCCGCTGGCGGGTGGCGGCGAGCCGTACGAGGGCACCGGGCGGGACCGCGAGAGTCCCCGGTGCCGGAGCCATTACCTCCGCTCCGCGCGGAGACTGGCCGAATCCCGTCGTCGACCGGGCCGTCTCACTGCCCGTCTTTCCACAGATCGGTGAGCGAGTCGGGACAGCGGAGCACGTCCTCGACGGCCGACGTCAGCGCGGCGTCGTCGAGTCTCCGCAGGGTGCGCAGATCGACCCCGGTGAGATCGGGGAGCACAGGGCTGCCGGGAATCCCACTGACCTGCCCCGCGGATCCGGCCACACGTTGCTCCAGCACCCTCTGCTCCTCCCAGTACCCCCGATGCCCCCGAAGCCCGGTGCTGAAAGTCCCGCCCGGCTCAGGGCGCGCGGCCCGCGCGGCGGGCGTGAGCCCCGCCCTGTGGGCGGACGACGCTACTTTCACCACACGCCTCAGGAGGCGATGCCGTGAGGGTTCTACTTCCCGAGGGCCACGATTCGGAAACCCGTTCGCCACATGGGGAGTTGGTGTTCCGGCCGTGGGACGTGACTCCGGGGACACCCGGTGGGGAGCGCATGCCGGGCGCGTGGATGCATGCGCCGGTCGCGTACGCCCATGGGTGCTGAACCGCACGTCGGCGGGCCCCGAGCCCCCTCACCAGGACCCGTTCTCAGTGCGCCAGCGCCTCCGCCCGCTCGCGGGTCGCCCGTGCCTCGTCCTCCGGGATCGGGGTGCCCTGTTCCGTCAGGCCACGCCAGTGGCGGTCCGCGGCCCGGTAGTCGGCCAGGGCCGCGAAGGGGCGTGCCATCCGCTCGTACAGTTCGCCGCGGCCGTGCAGCGCGCGGGCCGCCGTGAGCGACGGCGGTTCGGTGATCTCGCGCAGCGCCCGCCCGTAGTCCGACTCCACCGAGGCGAGGTGCGACTCCGGATCCGGCAGGTCCAGCCGGGCGCCGGCCAGCGTCAGCCAGGAGCGGGCCCGGGTGGCCGGGTCGGCGGCGCGGCGGGCCGCCAGCTCCAGGAGGTGGCAGCCCTCGTAGACGTCGGGCAGGAAGCCGCCGCCCACGCGGTCGTCGCGGTAGCGGTCCAGCAGGGCCGTCCCGAGCAGCAGATGGAGGCGCCAGCGGAGCGGGGCCTTGGACGTGACGTTCGTGAGGGCTTCGCGCAGGATGCCCTCCGCGCGGTCGGGGCGGCCGCTCTCGGTGAGCAGCATCTCGCCCCATTCGGCGAGGAGTTCGCACCGGACGTGGCTGTCGCGCGGTGCGCTCCGCTCGGCCTGCCGGTACGCGGTCGCCGCCGACTCCCAGTCCCGCGCCTCACGGTGGATCCGGGCCCGCTCGTGCCGGGCGCGCAGCAGCAGCGGGGCGCTGTCCTCGGCCGCCGACTCGGCCGCGTCGGTCAGGGTGAGCAGTTCCGCCCTGTCGTGCTCGCGCGTCAGCCGCAGGGCGGCCACGAGGTCGAGGAGCGCGCCGGCGCGGCGGTGCGGGGGCGCCTCCAGGTCGTCCAACAGGGCCAGCGCGGACCGCAGTTCGGTTACGGCGGCGGTGGCGGGCTCCTCCCGTTCGGGCACCGTCCTGGCGAGGTCGAGCAGGACCCGGCCCATCCGCAGGCGGCGCGCCGTCCGCGTGGCGAGGTCTCCCCCGTCGGGCATCTCGGCCAGCCCGGCCACCGCCGCGCGCAGCCACCGAATGTCGTGGTCCTGGCGCCACAGTTCGTGCCGGACGTCCGCGCGGGCGACCGCCGTCGCCGGCTCGTGTCCGGTGAGCAGCCCCTCGGCGCGTACCAGCAGCCGGTGCGCCTCCTCGGGATCGCGGCGCGCCTCCGCCGTGTTGGCGCGGGCGAACAGCACCCGCCCCAGCAGATGCCGTGAGCGCCCGTCGCCGTCGGCGGCCAGCGCCGCCTCGGCGAGCGCCTGCGCGTCGAAGAGCATCTGCCGGTCGCGCCGGTCGCGCCAGAGCCCGAGCAGCCGCTCCACCTCGTCGAGCCTGCCGGGCACCGGCCGTACGGGCCGGTACCAGCGCACCACGCGCGCGGGGACCTGCGCGAACAGTTCCTCGTCGGCCTGCGGCCCGCCGTCGGGGTCCTCCGGCACCGTCGGCTCGTCGGCCTCCTGCCCCTGGAGGCGGGCGACGGCCAGCGCCGGGAAGTTGCGCATGCCCTTGCCGAAGCGCCGGGTGACGTACTCCGACAGGTATTTGAGGACCAGCTCGGCGGCGCCCCGGTCGAGCATTTCCAGCAGCAGTTCGCGTACGCCGGGCGCGAAGTCGTAGCGCGGTCCCGGCACGTCGACGGTGTCGGGCAGCCGCTCCAGCAGTCCGCCGAGGAGCACTTCGGCCAGTTGCATGGGGCCGGTGTCGGGGAGCAGCGCCTCCTGGACGAGCTGCATGACGGGCAGATAGAGCGGTACGGCCGCCAGGTGCACGGCCAGTTCGAGCGCGCCGGGTGACGCGCCGGAGCGGAAGTCGCGCAGCCGCGCCTGCGGGGTGCGCGCCCCTCCGTACGGCCCCGACGCGGGCTGCGCCGGGTGCCGCGGCAGCACCCAGGCCGCCGCGCCGCGCATCGTACGGGTACCGGTGCCGCCGAGCAGTTGGGCCCAGCGGCCGAGGACCCGGTCGGTCGGCAGCAGGACGGGCACCGGGAGCGCCCCGGCGGGCGGCTCCGCGCGGCCGTGCCTCTCGTCGGCGACGAACCGCGTGCCGCGCCCCACGCCGGGCTCGTGCACGAGCATCCCCGGATCGGCGGGCAGCGCCGTACGGTCCCACAGGCGCGGCGGCAGCGGCTGGACGACGGCGATCTGGGAGACCTCGGCCCAGCGGTACAGCAGCCGCTGGGCGCCGCCGGACTGCCACAGCGGCCCCACGCAGTCGCTGATGACGAGGGTGAGCCGGCGGCCGGTGACGTCGCGGTGCTGGTCGGCGGGGCGCAGCCGGGTCTGGTGCGGGTCGGGTCCGGTGCCGGCCATCGCCGAACCGTCCGGTCCCTGGTGCAGATAGTGCACCTGGACGTCGCGGAAGGCGCCGAGCCGTTCGCAGGCCTGCCGGAGCCGTTCCAGGGTGAGTTGCCAGACCGACGCGGTCGGGGAGGCGTCCATCAGGAGCAGGATCTCCGCCTCCCGGTGCGCGGCCGGGCGCCGTACGGGACGCAGGAAGCCATCGGCGGCGCTGCGCTCGGCGGTCGCCTCCTCGTCCAGTTCCGCGCCGAGGACGGGCGGGACGGGCGGGCGGTAGCCGCGCAGCGGGCGCAGCGCGCGTTGCAGGCCGAGCAGGCCGGAGAGGGCTCCGGTGGCGGGGGCCCGTATCGGGAAGGACCGGGTCGGGACGGCGTCGGCGCCGGACGGCGCGTAGAGCGAGAGGGGCGCGGTGTGTTCGGCGCTGCGGGGCGGGGGCTCGGGCCGGTGCTCCGGCTCGTCGGCGGGCGGCCGGACGGCCTCGTCGGACCCGGTCGGCCGGGTGGGCGGAGGTTCATGATGCCGAGGACGATCCCCTGTGCGCGGCTGCGGAGCCGTCAGACGCGCCAGCCACACGGCATCGGCCAGCTCTCTGGCCGACACCTCGCGGCCCGCGGCGCGCAACCGGCCGACCAGCTCCGCCAGCCCGTCCGGTCCGGCGGACGGTCCGGCGGACGGCCGGGCGGGGTGCGGGCGGGGCGTGTCGCCGGGGGGCGGGTCGGGGGTGGTCATCCGCCATCACCTCGGACGGTCGAGAGGGCGGAGCAGCATCTCGGCGAGCCTGTTGCGGGTGACCTGTTCGGCGTCGGCCGCCCGCTGGGTCACATACAGCGCGTTCAGCAGCTGGTCGGTGGCGACGACCTCGCCGGGCTCGCGCTGGAGGAACCGCTCGATCAGCTCGGCGCCCTCCTCCAGGGCCTCCTCGCCCAGATGCGCCGCGACCATCGCGGCGAGCTGTTTCTCGCCGGGCGGTTTGAGTTCGAGCTGGATACAGCGGCGCAACAGGGCGGCGGGGAAGTCCCGTTCGCCGTTGGAGGTGAGGATGATGAACGGGAACGCGGTGCACCGCACCCGGCCGCCCGTCACGGTCACCGGTGTCCCGTCGTCGGTGAGGACGTCGGTCGCCGGCTCGCGCTCGACGCGCCGCTCCAGCTCACGGATCGTGAACTCGCCCTCCTCCAGGACGTTCAGGAGGTCGTTCGGCAGGTCGATGTCGCTCTTGTCGAACTCGTCGATGAGCAGCACCCGGGGCAGTCCGTCGGCCGACGGCAGCAGCGCCGTACCGAGCGGGCCGAGCCTGATGTACGACCCGATGGGCGGCTGCCGCACCGCGTCGCCGGAGACCGCACGGTCGAGCTGTACGTCCTGGAGCCTGCCGATCGCGTCGTAGTGGTAGAGGCCGTCCTGGAGGGTCGTACGGCTGACGATGGGCCAGCGCAGCACACGGCCGAGCCGCAGTTCGTGGGCGACGGCGTGCGCGAGCGTCGACTTGCCGGTGCCGGGATTGCCGGTGACGAGCAGCGGACGGCGCAGCTGGAGCGCGGCGTTCACGGCCTCGACCTCGTCGGGGCGCGGGTGGAACGACTCCACGAGGCGCCGTTTGACGCCCAGCCGACGGGCGTTGTCCACCTCTTCGGAGTCCGGTCCCTCCGGCGTACCGTCCGTGCCGGGGCCGTCCGCACCTGCCGAGCCGTCGGGGCTTCGCGCGGTGAACTCCCGCCAGGGGGGCGGATCCGGTAAGTGCCGCGCACCGTCGTGCGGCAGCCCCGCTCCCCGGTAGATGCGCCAGTCGGTCACAGTAGGCTCCTCATCGATGTCAGCCCGGCGTGCGCCCGGCATCCTGGACGTCCGTACCCCGCCCGGCCGTCCGTACCCCGTCCGCAGCAGGTGAGTTGGGGGCATAGGTCTGTCATAGCGGTGGAGCGTGCAGTGGTTCGTCGGGAAGCGCCGGCCTGTGTGGCGGATCGTAGATGAGGACGATGTGCCGTGCCCAGGCCGTCTGCTGGTCGGACCGGTCGGGATCGGCGCTGAGGTTGCGCAGCACCCGTACGCGCTCGCGCAGCGCGCTGCCGGTGGGGGCCTCGCGCACCAACTGGGCGGCCCTGCGGTAGAACTCCGCGCAGTCGTCGTGCCCGTCCTCGCCGGTGCGGCGGCACAGCACCGCGACATGGCCGGCGTGGAAGGCGCGGGTGAGGACGCGCGAGCCGCGCCCGGTGGCCGTACTCGCGCAGTACACCGGCAGGGACGCGCCGGCGATGCCCGCCGTGCTCACCGACAGCCGCGCGTACGCCGCCTCCTCGCCCTCGGGCGCGGTGGCCGTGTGTCCCCGGTCCGGCACGTCCAGACAGAGCGGTACGGCCTCCAGCGGCCCCCGGTCGGTGGCGCGTCTGCCGCGGTTCCACTCCGGGGTCACACCGTCGCGCCGGCGCAACTGGTCGCGCAGGGCGACGACTCGGCGGCGTCCGATCGGGAGCGTGTGCACGCTGGGTGGTTCGTCGGCGCGCGGCAGCCGGGAGCGCCACTCGTCGACGGGCTCGTCGAAGAGGGCGCGGGGCAGCAGGAAGTCGACGGCCGCGACGTACTGCCCGGCGTCGGCGCGGGCCAGCGCCTCGCTCAGACCCTGGCGTACGGCGGCCTCCAGCCCGTGGCGCGGGACGCCCTCCTCGTCGTACCGGACGGTGGTCGTGCCGCCGTCGGGGTTCAGCAGTTGCACGCGCCAGGGGTGGGTGCCGTACATCTCGGGCTCGATGACGACGAGGACGTCGTCGTGGACGGCCTCCAGAACGGGGCCCGCGTCCGCGTCGTCGTCGCGGTCGCCGCCGGCGAGGATCTCCAGGGTCTCCTCGCGGATCACCTCGTTCTCCAGCGCGTCGGCGGCCTTGTGGACCCAGTCACGGAGCTTCTGGGCGCCGGGGCTGTCGCGGCGTGCCCGCAGGGTCAGGTAGACCATCGCCGCGTACAGGACGACGCCTTCCTGTTCGAGGTCCTGCCCCGCCGGGGCGGCTTCGGTGCCCTCGCGCGGGTCGTGGAGCAGTCCCGCGCCCTCACGCCAGGTGCGCGGGTCGTTGGACTCGATGCGCTGGGTGCTGCGCAGCATGCGGCGGCTCGCGCCGTTCACGAGATGCAGCACCTCGCCGGGGCCCGTGGGCGGTTCGACGTCGGCGAACAGCCCGTACAGCTGGGTGCGTGACTGCGGCGTGAAGCTGTGCGGCCGGCCCTGGGCCAGGGCCAGCCGGTGGTGGCGGCGGGGCCAGCAGTCGCCGGGGCCCTCGAACCGCCGCAGATGGTGCCGGTCGTGGGCGCCGACGACCTCCGCCCACGGGGATCCGGCCATCTCGTCGCCGAGGGTGCGCAGCACGGTGATGGACTCGGCGCGGCCGAGGGTGGCGTCGCCCTGCTTCTTGCCCTTGATGACGCCGACGACCGATCCGTACCGGGTGTCGACGACGGGGCCGCCCGAACAGCCGGGCAGCACCAGGGCGCTCTTGAGCCACAGCGCCTTCCCCTGGCGTCCGCCGGTCGCGATCGCCGTCGTGGCGACGAACTCCTCCGCGCCGTGCGCCCCCAGCGTCGCGGCCCAGCCGAACAGCTCGACCTCGGCGGGTGTGGCCGCCGAACGGTCGCTGAGCCAGAGGCAGTCGGCGAAGTCGGCGCCCGGTACCCGTACGAGCGCGAGGTCGTGACCGGCCAGGACATGGGCGATCTCGCCGTCCAGCCGCTCCTCGTCGTAGGTGGTGACCGTGACTGGGCCCCCTGGCTCCCGCTCCATCGCACCCACCCTCTTGTCCACGACATGCGCGCAGGTCACGACCCATTCGGGGGCCACGAAGAAGCCGCTTCCCCAGAAATCGGCACTGCCTGCGTCATACCCGTCGGCGGCGGGGCCGATGCGGACGACTCCCCGGCTCACGGGGGCTTCGAGGGAGCTCATGCGTCAACACGCGGGGAGTAAGAGGGCGTTGGCAGGGCGCGTCGCCCTGTCTCCCGCGATCCGTCCCCCCACGATCCGCTCCCCGGCGATCCGCAGGCGACCTGAGCGTCTTTCATCCGCACCCCGTTCCCCCGAAGTTGAGGCAAGTGGGACGAGGCCAGGGTCTGTCGTTTGGATCTTGCTGGGCTCGCGTGCCCTGGCACCGCGCCTCGCCGCGTTGTCGTCGGTCGGCATGGCTCCGCCATGCCTCCCTCCTCCGCCTTGCGATCCACGGCACCAGACCCCGCTCCCTTATCCAGCCTGATCCAAACGACAGACCCTAGCCCGATGATCCCGAAGTGGGGAGTGGTTCCGGCCCCGGCGAGCCTTCCGGGGCGGGCCGTGCCGCTTCGCGGTCCAGCTGCCAGGTGAGGGTGACGGAGATGGACGCCTTGGCCTCCCCGTCGGCCAGGACGGCGGCCACCCCGGCGCCCGGCTTGACCGCCAGTTCGATACCGAACGTGGCGCTGACCTCGCTCGGTCCCGCCGCCCGCGCCGCGTCCATCACGGTGGCGCCGACCGCGGCGATCACCTCGTTGACGCGGGCGACGCCCGACCGGAGCCGGTCGACGGCCCCGACGTCCTGGAACTCCGACTCGTCCGGCCGCAGCACGCTGACCCTGGCGAGAATGACCTGCCCACCGGGCAGGACCACTTCCTGTACGTCGTGTTCCACCGCCACCACTCCCCCGCTCACCGCACAGCCATGTGCGGGGATACCTCCCCTCCCCACCAGGTAGTTACGCTGATCTCATGTACTTCACTGATCGCGGGATCGAGGAACTGGAGAAGCGGCGCGGCGAGGAGGAGGTCACCTTCAAGTGGCTGGCCGAGCAGCTGCGTACGTTCGTCGATCTCAACCCCGACTTCGAGGTTCCGGTGGAACGTCTGGCCACGTGGCTCGCCCGCCTCGACGACGACGAGGACGACGAGTAGCCCTCGCCGGCATCGCGATAGGTCTTGACTTCCCTTATCCACGATATATCGTGTCTCGCAAGAGACGCGATATGTTGCGTCGTGGCCGGCCACAGGGGGAGTCAGCACCATGGCAGAGTCGACGTGGGAAGTCAGTGAGCCGAAGAAGCTCACCTTCGACGCCCCGGTGACGGCGCTCAGCGTGCGCATCGTGAACGGCACGGTCAACGTCGTCGGCATCGACGAGACCGCGCTGGCCGAGCAGGGCGGCGCGCGCCTGGAGATCTCCGAGATCCACGGCCCGCCCCTGATCGTGACCCGCACGGGCGACACGCTCACCATCGCCTACGAGGACCTCCCCTGGCACAACTTCCTCAAGTGGCTCGACAGCAAGGGCCACCGGCGCCGCGCCGTCGTCTCCCTCACGGTCCCGGCGGGGGCGAGCGTCGAGGTCGGTGTCGTCGGGGCGGGCGCCGTGATCTCCGGGATCAAGGGGCGTACGAATGTGCGCGGCGTGAACGGTGACACCACCCTCGTCGGCCTGGCCGGCCGGGTCGGCGCGGAGACCGTCGCCGGGAACGTGGAGGCGCAGGCCGTCACCGGCGACCTGCGCTTCAGCTCGGTCTCGGGCGATCTGACGGTCGTCGACTGCGCGGGAGGGTCCGTACGGGCCGACAGCGTCAGCGGCGACATGGTCATCGACCTCGAACCCGCAGGCAAACCCACCGACATCAAGGTCAACACGGTCTCGGGCGAGGTGGCCATCCGGCTGCCGCACCCGGCGGACGCGAAGGTCGAGGCGAACACGGCGAGCGGTTCGGTCTCCAACGCGTTCGACGACCTGAGGGTCGGCGGGCAGTGGGGCGCGAAGAAGATCACCGGCACGCTCGGGGCGGGTACGGGGCAGCTCAAGGCGATGACGGTGTCCGGCTCGATCGCCCTGCTCCGCAGGCCACCGGCGGAAGACCCGTACGACGCCGCCCACGCCTCTCCCCCCGCCACGAAGGAGCTCTGACATGCCCCCGGTCTTCGCCCACGGCCGCCTCCGCCTCTACCTGCTCAAACTGCTCGACGAGGCACCGCGCCACGGCTACGAGGTGATCCGGCTGCTGGAGGAGCGCTTCCAGGGCCTGTACGCGCCCTCCGCCGGCACGGTCTACCCGCGGCTGTCCAAACTGGAGGCCGAGGGCCTGGTCACCCACGCCACCGAGGGGGGCCGCAAGGTCTACTCGATCACGGAGGCGGGCCGCGAGGAGTTGGCGGGCCGCAGCGGTGAACTGGCCGACCTGGAGCTGGAGATCCGCGAGTCCGTCTCCGAACTCGCCTCGGAGATCCGCGACGACGTACGGGGCGCGGCGGGCCGGCTGCGCAACGAGATGCGCGCGGCGGCGGCGTCGGCGTCGGCCGGCACCCAGACCAACGGGGAGAACTGGACCGGGGACGGCGAGTCCTGGCGCGCGGCGAAGGAGGAGCTGCGCCGCGCGAAGCAGGAGTGGAAGGAACAGGCCCGCCGGGCGAAGGACGAGTCACGCCGGGCGCGTGAGGACGCGCAGCAGGCGCGCCGCCAGGCCAAGGAGGCGCAGGAGACGGCGCGCGAGGAGATGCTGCGCATCGCGAAGCAGGTCCAGGACCAGGTCCAGGGCCACTTCTCGCGCGGCGACTGGCCGACGGGCGTACGGGAGGGCCTGTCCGAACTGTCGACGCACCTCGGCGGCCTGGCGAAGGGCTCGGCGTGGCCCCCGTACGCCAAACCGGACGCGGACCCCGACTGGGCGGACGACACCCCCACGACGGGCGACCCGGCCCGCGACCTGGACCGCCTGCTGGACCGCTTCCGCGACGACGTCCGCGACGCGGCGCGGGACCACGGCGTGACGGAGACCCAACTGGCCGAAGCCCGCGGCCACTTGTCGACGGCGGCGGCGCACCTTGGCGGCCTGCTGCGGGGGTCGAAGCCGTAGGGTCCGCGCGTGCGGGCCGGTGGTCGTTGTCCTCAAGCGCCGGACGGGCTGGGTGGGTTGCGGTGGTGGCCGGGTGCCGCGAGGACGCTGAGCGCTGAGCTGTTGCGGGGTTCACCTGCGGGCCGGTGGTCGTTGTCCTCAAGCGCCGGACGGGCTGGGTGGTTGCGGTGGTGTCCGGGTGCCGCTCCGGGGTCATGCCCGGACGGCATGATTTACGCCGCGTGCACGGCTCGTTGGACCCGAGGGAACCGGGCTTTCCACGCGGCACAAATCAGCCTGAGTGTCCGGCCACGACCCCTGCGCGTCCCCCTTCCTCCGCGCAGACCGGCGGTAGGTGTGAACAGCGCCACGTGACGGCGTGAGGGGGGCGGGGTCGCAGGAGGGGTGTGTTCGGACACTCAGGCTGACTTGTGCCGCGTGAACAAGGAGGCCACATCGGGTCCAACGAGCGTTGCACGCGGCGTAAGTCACGCCGTCCGGACATACCCCTCCGGAGACCCCGAACCCCGCCCGTCAGCCGACAACCGCAACCGGACTACCCCCGTTCCCCGAACAGCGCCCGCTCCACCGCCCCGTACGTCCCCCCGTGATCCGCGAGCACGTCCGACACCACTCCCGGCCGCGCCGTCAGCGCCAGCAGGATGTGGCCGTCGGTGATCTCCTTGTCGCCGCGGCCCAGTGCGACCCGTAGCGACTGCTCCAGCGTCTTCTTCGCGGCGGGCGTGAACTTCTTGTGGGACGTCCAGCCCCGCTTCACCCGCCCGCCCACCCCCATCGCGCCCGCGCCGTGCGCCTCCTCGACCTTCGAGACGATCTGCGCGACGTCGATCCCGATCTCCGCGAGCGCCGCCTCGTCGGCGTGCGACATGCCGCCCCGCCGGCGCGCGTCCGCCAGCCCCGCCTCCACCGAGTCGCGCCGGTCCAGGATGCCGAGCGAGGCGAAGGCGAACGCCGATCGCGTTCCCTCCGAGTCGAGCAGCGCGAGCAGCATGTGCTCATCGGTGATCTGGGGCGACGCCGTGCGTTCGGCCTGGGTCACGGCGCCCGTCACCACGGCGCGCGCGCCCTTCGTGAACCGTTCGAACATCACTGCCTCCCGTACTTCTTGTGTACCGCCTGCCTGCTGACACCGAGCTGGGCCGCGATCTCCTGCCACGACCAGCCCTGGTTCCGGGCGCTGCGTACCTGGACGGCTTCGAGCTGTTCGAGCAGCCGCCGCAGCGCGGCGACCGCCCTCAGCCCGACGCGGGGGTCGCGGTCACCCGCCCTCTCGGCGAGATCCGTTGCATCGGTCATGGCTGTCAATTTACGTTGACACGCCAACCGTGTCAACCAAAATTGACAGTCAGCCGCGCAGGCGTCGTGCCCAGCGGCGCCGTACGGAGCGGCGCGGACGCGGCTGGACAGGCCAGTTCCCGTGCCGGCCGGGCCGGTGCGGATCGTCCGGCGACGGCAGCGGCATCTGCCGTTCCGCCGCGGCCCGGATCTCGTAGTGCGCCTCGTGCGCGGTCACCCGGAACGCCTCCTCGTACGAGGCCATGGCCGCGGCGATCCCCGCGCCCGCGCTCCCCCGGCGCCTCACGAGCAGCGCGAGCCAGCCGAAGAAGCCCATGACCACCGCGAGGCAGCCGGCGAGCAGAAGCAGCGGCAACAGTGCGTTCACGAAACCCCCTCAGCCGGTCAGCACGATCTTGCCGAACAGATCGCCCGCCGCCATCCGTTCGAAGCCCTCGCGCGCCCGGTCCAGCGGCAGGACGTCGTCGATGACAGGGCGGATACCCGTCGCCGTGCAGAAGGACAGCAGCGCCGCCAGTTCGTCCTTGGTGCCCATCGTCGAGCCGACGATCTTCAGCTCCAGGAAGAAGACCCGGGTCAGCTCGGCGTGCGAGGGCCGGTCGCCGCTGGTGGCGCCGGAGATCACCACGGTGCCGCCGGGCCGCAGGGACTTGATCGAGTGCGACCAGGTCGCGGCGCCGACCGTCTCGATGACGGCGTCCACGCGGTGCGGCAGCCGCGCGCCCGGCTCGAAGGCGTCGGTGGCGCCCAGTTCGACGGCGCGCTTGCGCTTCGCCTCGTCGCGGCTGGTGGCGTACACCCGAAGCCCCGCCGCCTTCCCGAGGACGATCGCCGCGGTCGCGACGCCGCCGCCCGCGCCCTGCACGAGGACGGAATCCCCGGGCCGTACACCTGCGTTGGTGAACAGCATCCGGTACGCGGTCAGCCAGGAGGTCGGCAGACAGGCGGCCTGCTCGAAGGTCAGCCCGGCTGGCTTGGGCAGCAGATTCCAGGTGGGTACGGTGACCCGCTCGGCGAACGTGCCCTGGTAGCGCTCGGTCAGGAGCGAGCGCGGCTCGCGGGGGCCGACGCCGTGGCCGGTCTGGCCGATGACGGAGTGGATGACGACCTCGTTGCCGTCCTCGTCGATCCCGGCGGCGTCGCAGCCGAGGATCATCGGCAACTGGTCCTCCGAGAAGCCGACCCCGCGCAGGGTCCAGAGGTCGTGATGGTTGAGTGAGGCGGCCTTGACGGTCACGGTCGACCAGCCGGGGCGCGGCTCGGGAGCCGGGCGTTCGCCCAGCTCAAGGCCGTTGAGCGGCTGGTCACGGTCGATGCGGGCTGCGTAGGCGGCGAACATGACTTCGACCCTAGAGCGGGGGCGGGACGCGCGGAACCACGCGCGCGTGTGAGGCGGGTCCCGCCCCCGCCGGGGTCCCGCCCCCGCCAGGTCTCAGTCCCTGCGGTACTGGGCGGGCGACGACTTCGTCGCCGGGTCCTCGTACGCGCCCGCCGTGCCCCGGTCCACATGGAACGTGGTCAGGGTGGAGACGGGCGAGGCCGGGTCGCGGCGGTCCCCGATGACCCGCATATGGGTGCTGAATCGTTCCGGCGTGACCTCGTACACGTCGTAGCCGTACCGGTTCCCCTCGAAGTACTGAAGGTGCGGGTTGGCCGCGCCCATCAGCGGCCCGTTGGCGGCGTTCCACTGCGCGTCGTACGCACTGGAACTCACCGAGTGCGCGGTGAACTCCGTTCCCAGGACCGGCGATTCGATGTTGTCGTAGTCCGGCCGGATGTCGTCGACGAACGCGGAGTGCCAGTCGCCCGTGAGGACCACGAGGTCTTCGAGGCCGCTGGTACGCACGTGCTCCAGCACCTCCTCGCGCTCGCCGAGGAAGCCGTCCCACTGGTCGGTGAACATGTAGCCGCCACCGGGGCGGCCCCGCAGCTGGCTGAGCATGATCGAGTTGGCCCAGATGTGCCAGCTGTCGGGCGCGCGGTCGACGGTCTTCTTCAACCAGGCCTTCTGGTCGGCGCCCAGGATGGTGCCGTCGGGGAGGTTCTGCGCGGAGCGGTACTGCCGCAGGTCGAGCACGGCCAGCTCCAGCAGGTCGCCCCAGCGCCGCACCCGGTGGATGTCGATGTCCGGCAGGACCGAGTCCCGGGCGCCGCGGTGCGGCAGGTGCTCGTACCAGGCCTGGTACGCGGCGGCCCGGCGTCCCATGAACGGTGCGCCGCCCCCCGTACCGCTGTAGTCGTTCGCGACCTCGTGGTCGTCCCAGGTCAGGAACCACGGGTGCGCGGCGTGCGCGGCGCGCAGCGAAGGGTCGCCCTTGTAGAGGGCGTGGCGCATCCGGTAGTCGTGCAGCGTGTAGATGGCCGGGCCGTTGTGGTCGCGGATGTCGCTGCCCTCGGGGCCGTGCTCGTATATGTAGTCGCCGAGGTGGATGACGAAGTCCAGGTCCTCCCGGGCGATCCCGGCCAGCGCGGCGTAGTGGCCCTGCGGGTAGTTCTGGCAGTTGGCGGTGGCGAAGCGGGCGCTGCGGACATGACCGGAGGGGGCGGTACGGGTCCGGCCCAGGCGGCTGGTCCTGCCGAGCGCGGTGAACGCGTACCAGTACGTACGGCCGGGGCGCAGCCCGCCGACCGGTACGTGCACGCTGTGCGCGAGCGTCGCGGACGCGGGGACGGTGCCGCGCGCGACGACCCGGCGCAGGGCGCGGTCCTCGGCGACGACCCAGCGGACGTCGACGACCTCGGCGAGCGGCTGCTCGCCCGGCTCGGCGAACGGCTCGGGCGCGAGCCGCGTCCAGAGCACGACGCTGGTGGGCTGCGGGTCGCCGGACCCGACGCCGAGCGTGAACGGCGCCTCGTCGTACGTCGAACCGAGCGCCTGCGCGGCCTCGCGGGCCTGGGCCGGGGAGAGTCCGGCGGTCAGCGGCCAGACCACGTTGAGCGCGCCCGCGACGCCGGCGGCCTTGAGCAGATCACGTCTGTTGAGGGTCACGAGTGCCTCCCCGAGGCGGCGAGGCTGAGTGAGATCGCGTCGGCGTAGCCGTCGTTGGACGTACCCGCGCCGGTGCGGGTGAACGAGAGCTGTACGTGGGCGGAGCGGGCACCCGGCGGTACGGCGGCCTCGGCGCGGCGCTCCAGCATCGCGGTGGCGTGGCCGCGTTCGCCGGCGGTGACGGGGCCGAGGACGGAGAGCGCGAGCGGGGTCCCGGCCCGGTCGCGGAACTCGACGGACAGCCTGACCCCGTCCTCCTGCCCGGCGTACCCGCCGAGCCACCCGCTGAGCACGTACCGGACCCGCCCGGCGTCGACGGCACCGCGCCCGGTGGTGCCGGAGGCGGGAAGGGCCACCTCCTGGACGAGCGTGGTGAGGGGGCTGTTCCCCCCGGAGAAGAACCGTCCCCCGGCCGCGCCGCCGGCCGGTCCGGGATCGTCGGGCGTGGGATACCCGTCCCCGACGTCGTACCCGACGAGCGCGGGCGCCCCCTGCCGTACGCCCCATCCGACCACCTGCCCGACGGGCTCGGCGGTACCTCCGGACCCCTGCTCGGCGTCACCGTTGACAAGCAGATTCACAAGCGCCTCCTGGGTGGGATGTGTAGCGCGAGGATCCCACCAGGTGCGGGTGAATGGGCGGGGTCGGTTGGGTGGCGGCAGGCGGACGGGACGCGGGGCGGGGGCGAGGCGCGGGGCTTCCGGGCACCCGGTCGGAGGTCTCCGGGTGTCAGCGGCGCGGTTCGATCTTCAGGTCGCCGCTGTTGAACCTGCGGCCCCTGTCACTGTCGAGGAGGCTGTGCGGGAGGCCCGGCTCGATCGCGCCGGCCGCTTCGAGGCGGGCCAGTTGGGCGGCGGTGAACTCGACCTCCAGGGCGCCCAGGTTGTCCTCCAGCTGCGCCGGAGTGCGCGCGCCGATGATCGATGCCGTCACGCCCGGGTTCCGCAGGGTCCAGGCCAGCCCGACCTGACCGGGTGTCCGGCCCAGCTCCGCGGCGACCTCCCCCACGACGTCCGCGATGGAGAGGTTGCGTTCGGTGAGCGCGCCGTTGGCGATGTTGAAGCCCTTGCGGGTGCCGTCGGCGGCGACCTCCGTCGCTGTCAGGTCGGCCCGGCTGTACTTGCCGGTGAGCACCCCGCCGGCCAGCGGTGAGAACGGGACCACGCCCAGCCCCATCTCGCGCGCCATGGGGATCAGGTCACGTTCCGCGGTGCGTTCGATCAGGTTGTACTCGATCTGCAGCGCGACCAGCGGCGACCAGCCGCGCAGGTCGGCGATGGCCTGCATGCGCGACACCTGCCAGGCCGGGGCGGTGGAGATCGCCACGTACAGGACCTTGCCCTGGCGGACCAGGTCGTCCATCCCCCGCAGGATCTCCTCGACCGGCGTCGTGAAGTCCCACACGTGCAGATAGAGCAGATCGAGGTAGTCCGTGTTCAGCCGGCGCAGACTGGTCTCCACCGAGTCGAACATGGTCTTGCGGTGGCTGCCCCCGGAATTGGGATCGCCGGGCCGGGCCAGCGTCGAGTACTTCGTCGCCAGCACGAGGCTTTCCCGGCTGTCACGGGTGAATTCACCCAGCAGACGCTCGGAACTGCCGTTGGTGTACGTGTTGGCGGTGTCGATGAAATTGCCGCCGCGCTCGATGTAGAGGTCGAAGAGTTCGCGCGCGTCGTCCTGCTCGGCGCCCCAGCCCCATTCGGTGCCGAAGGTCGCCGCGCCGAGGGCCAGCGGTGAGACCCGCAGCCCGGAGCGGCCCAGCAGCCGGTAGGTGTCGAGAGTGAGGGACATCGTGTCCTCCTGTGCTTGTGATCCGTTGCCGGGCACAAGGCTGCGACGACCGCGAGCCGGGGATAAGGGAGAGAACTTCCTGGGAAGGCCGGTCCTACCCTCGCTGTAGCATCGAAGGCGATGACTGTCGCCGAGAGCACCGTGGATACGACGAAGGAGCTGGCCGCTTTCCTGCGTACCCGCCGCGAGCGACTGGACCCGCGCGATTTCGGTCTGCCGTCGCGCCGGCAGGCCCGGCGGACCCCGGGACTGCGCCGCGAAGAGGTCGCCGAGCTGGCGGGGATCAGCATCGACTACATCGTGCGGCTGGAACAGGGCCGCGGGCTGCGGCCGTCGGCGAACGTGGTGGAGGCGCTGGCAGCGGCGCTGCGCCTGGCCCCCGACGAACGCGCCTACCTCTTCAACCTGGCCCAGCAGCGTCCCCGTAACGCCGACAGACCCGCCACCACCGCGGCACCGCCACTGGCCCGGCTGGTCGCCGATCTGTCGCCGCTGCCGGCGATGCTGATGAACCACCGTTACGACATTCTGGCCTGGAACGCCGAAATGGCGAGGCTGCTCCTGGATTTCGACACCCTGCCGCCGGCGCGGCGCAATTCGATGTGGCTGTGTCTGATGCATCCGGGGATGCGCGACTTCTACGTCGACCGCGAACGCGTCGTACGGGAGGGAATCGCGCATCTGCGCGCCGCGTGGGCCGCTCATCCGGAGGATCAGGCGCTGACCGACCTCATCACCGAATTCACCACTCATGACGAGGAATTCGCGCGGTTCTGGAACGAGCGGGACATCACGGTGAACGGCCGCGGGCGCAAGGAGATGCGGCATCCCGACGTCGGTACGGTCACGGTGGATTTCGAAGTGCTGATGCCACTGCCGGACCCGGACCAGCGGCTGGTGATCTACCGGCCCACGGACGACGAGAGCCGGTCGGCCCTGGAGCGGCTGTGCCCGCGGTAACACCGAAGCGTCCGTCCACACGCTGAGCAGGACCGCCCCCACCGAGGAGGGCGGCCCTGTGACAGCTGTCGAACCGCTACCGAACGGCTAGGGGGTGTCTTGCCGATCTTGCCGGGCTCGCGGTTCCTGGCACGCACGCTCGCCGCGTTGTCGTCGGTCGGCATGGCTCCGCCATGCCTCCCTCCTCCGCCTTGCGATCGCACGCACCAGACCCCGCTCCCTGATCCGGCCTGATCGACAAGACACCCCCTAGCGCCGCGCGACGCCCTCCGCCCGCGCCGCCGCGGCGACCGCCGACGTCACCGCCGGGGCCACCCGCTCGTCGAACGGGGACGGGATCACGTAGTCCGCCGACAGTTCGTCGCCGACCACGTCCGCCAGCGCGTTCGCCGCCGCGATCTTCATGCCCTCCGTGATGCGCGACGCCCGCACCTGGAGCGCGCCCGCGAAGATCCCCGGGAACGCCAGCACGTTGTTGATCTGGTTCGGGTAGTCGCTCCGGCCCGTCGCCACGACCGCCGCGTACTGGTGCGCGATGTCGGGGTGGACCTCCGGGTTCGGGTTGGCCATGGCGAAGACGAACGCCTCCGGGGCCATCGACGCGATCGCCGGCTCCGGGACCGTACCGCCGGACACGCCGATGAAGACGTCCGCGCCCGCGAGTGCGGCCTCCAGCGAGCCGGAGAGCCCCGCGCGGTTCGTGATCTCGGCCAGTTCGCGCTTGACGTCCGTCAGGTCGTCGCGGTCGGGGCTGACGATGCCCTTGCGGTCCGCGACGGACACGTCGCCGATCCCCGCCGCCAGCAGGAACTTCGCGATGGCGACCCCCGCCGCTCCCGCCCCGGAGATGACGGCGCGCAGGTCGCCGAGCGTGCGCCCGGTGAGCTTCGCGGCGTTGCGCAGGGCGGCGAGCGTCACGACGGCCGTGCCGTGCTGGTCGTCGTGGAAGACGGGGATGTCGAGCCGCTCCTGGAGCCTGCGCTCGATCTCGAAGCAGCGGGGCGCCGAGATGTCCTCCAGGTTGACCCCGCCGAAGGACGGGGCGAGCCGCACGACGGTGTCGATGATCTCGTCGGTGTCGGTCGTGGCGAGCGCCAGCGGCACCGCGTCGACGCCGCCGAACTGCTTGAACAGGATCGCCTTGCCCTCCATCACGGGGAGCGAGGCCTCCGGGCCGATGTCGCCGAGACCGAGCACCGCGGTCCCGTCCGTCACGACGGCGACGACCTGCGACTTCCAGGTGTAGTCGTGGACCAGCTCCGGGTTCTCGGCGATCGCCGTGCACACCTTGGCGACACCGGGCGTGTAGGCGAGGGACAAGTCGTCCTTGTCCCGGACGGGCACGGTGGCCTGGATGGCCATCTTCCCGCCGCGGTGCAGCGCGAACGCCGGATCGAAGGGCTCGTCGGTGGCGCCTTCGGTGTCGCTCTCACTGCGAGGATTCACGATCTCCGCTGCCATGTTCTTGACCCCTTAAGTCTCTTCATCAGTTGAGGGTGTCCACTCCTGGGTTACGGAGGGGTGGGCGGGCACCGCGTACGTGTCCTGTTATCGGCGGTTGGAACGCCGAACAGGAGGAGGTACATACGCGCGGGCGCGCCGCACACGCGCCCTGAGCCCCGGATGAGGGGTGTAGCTGTCCTTCATACCGGACGGGCCGGACGTCCACGACTCGTTTCACAAGCGGTGACATGACTCATAGCGGAGTTTCAGGACACTTCCGCCGCACGACACGAAACCACCCGGAGGGGGAGGACGGACCGGAGATTGTCCGGCCGGTTGAAGGCTCACCAGCAGATGGTCCGGTCTTGGTCTGCCGGCGTGCTGGGACACGAGGGTCACCCGTTATCCGATTTTGACATGACCAGCCCCCTGATCCGACCAGTCCGAATGGCAAGATGCCCTAATCAATCGCACACGGTCGCGACACTCGATGGCGCGTGCCCACCGCGTGGTAATTCCCTCGTCCGCCGGAGGATCCTCATCATGACCGCCAGCTCCACCAGTCGTACCACCGCCGGGAAGTCCCGCCTCGCCGCGGTCGGCGCGATCGCGGTCGCCGGCACTCTGCTGCTGACCGCCTGCGGCGACCAGACCGACAGCGGGAAGAAGGACTCCCCCGCGACCACGAAGAGCGCACCGCTGGCCGACCAGTTGCCGAAGGCGATCGCGGACAAGGGCGTCATCAAGGTGGGCTCCGACATCGCGTACCCGCCGGTCGAGTTCAAGGACGACGCGGGCAAGACCGTCGGTATCGACCCCGACATCGCCGACGCGCTCGGCAAGCAGCTCGGTGTGAAGTTCGAGTTCGAGAACGGCACGTTCGACACGCTGCTCACGGGTCTGCGCTCCAAGCGGTACGACATAGCCATGTCGGCCATGACCGACACCAAGGCGCGTCAGGACGGCGTGGACTCCGAGACGGGCAAGAAGGTCGGCGAGGGTGTCGACTTCGTCGACTACTTCACCGCCGGTGTCTCGATCTACACCAAGAAGGGCGACGACAAGGGCATCGCCGCCTGGTCGGACCTGTGCGGCAAGAAGATGGTCGTCCAGCGCGGCACCGTCTCGCACGACCTGGCCAAGGCCGAGTCGAAGAAGTGTACGGACGGCGGCAAGAAGGCCATCGGGATCGAGCCGTTCGACAACGACCAGCAGGCCCAGACGCGGCTGCGCGCCGGTGGCGCCGACGCCGGTTCGTCGGACTTCCCGGTCGCGGCGTACGCGGTGAAGACCTCGGGCGGCGGCAACGACTTCCAGCTCGTCGGCGAGCAGATCGAGGCCGCCCCGTACGGCATCGCGGTCGCCAAGGGCAACGACGAGCTGAGCAAGGCGCTCCAGGCCGCGCTCGACGCGATCATCAAGAACGGCGAGTACGACAAGATCATCGCGAAGTGGGGCGTCGACGCCGGCGCGGTCAAGGCAGCCTCGATCAACGCCGGCACCTGATCCGCGCCCGGCTCCGAAAGGCAGCATCCGTGTCTGTTGACATAACGAAGTCGGACGGCCCGTCCGACGCCCCGCCGGCGGGACCCGCCGGGCCGGAGGCCATCAAGGCCATCCCGGTCCGGCACTACGGGCGGTACGTGAGCGCGGTCGTCGCGGTCGCGCTGCTCGGGACGATCATCTACGCGTTCTCCCAGGGAAAGATCAACTGGGGCGCCGTACCTGACTACTTCTTCGACGACCGCATCCTCAAGGGTGTCGGCCAGACGATGATCCTCACCGTCCTGTCGATGGCCATCGGCGTGATCGGCGGCATCGTCCTCGCGGTGATGCGGCTGTCGAAGAACCCGGTGATGTCGTCCATCGCGTGGTCGTACATCTGGTTCTTCCGCGGTACGCCGGTCCTCGTCCAGCTCATGGTCTGGTTCAACCTGGGTCTCGTCTTCGAGTACATCAACCTCGGGCCGATCTACAAGGACTACTGGGCCAGCTTCATGACGCCGTTCCTGACGGCGCTGCTCGGCCTCGGCCTCAACGAGGCCGCGTACATGGCGGAGATCTGCCGCGCCGGTCTGCTCTCGGTCGACGAGGGGCAGACGGAGGCGTCGCACGCGCTGGGCATGAGCCACTCCAAGACGCTGCGCCGCGTCGTGATCCCGCAGGCGATGCGGGTGATCGTGCCGCCGACCGGCAACGAAGTCATCAACATGCTGAAGACGACGTCGCTGGTGGCGACCGTGCAGTTCTACGAGTTGCTGAGATACGCGCAGGACATCGGGCAGACGTCCGGCGCCCCGGTCGAGATGCTGTTCCTCGCCGCCGCCTGGTATCTGCTGATGACCTCGGTCCTGAGCATCGGTCAGTACTACCTGGAGCGGCACTACGCGCGTGGCTCGCTGCGCACCCTGCCGCAGACCCCGTTCCAGAAGGTCAAGGCCAATCTGCTGTCCCTGGGCCGCCCGAACGGAGGCACCGCATGACCGCCATCGCGAAGACGACGAACGGCGCGACCGGGAGCGGGACCGCGATGGTGAAGGCCGAGGCCGTACACAAGTCGTTCGGCGCCGCGCACGTGCTCAAGGGCATCGACCTGGAGGTCGCGCCGCGCGAGGTCTTCTGTCTGATCGGGCCCTCCGGCTCCGGCAAGTCGACCTTCCTGCGGTGCATCAACCATCTGGAGCAGGTCAACGCCGGACGGCTGTACGTCGACGGCGAGTTGGTCGGCTACCGCCAGAAGGGCGACAAGCTGTACGAGCTGCGCGACTCCGAAGTCGCCCTGAAGCGCCGGGACATCGGCATGGTTTTCCAGCGCTTCAACCTCTTCCCGCACATGACGGCCATCGAGAACATCATGGAGGCACCGATGCAGGTGCGCCGTGAGACGAAGGCCGTCGCCAGGGAGCGGGCCGAGAAGCTGCTGGACCGGGTGGGGCTCGCGGACAAGGCCGACGGCTATCCGTCGCAGCTCTCCGGCGGCCAGCAGCAGCGCGTGGCGATCGCCCGCGCGCTGGCGATGGAGCCGAAGCTGATGCTCTTCGACGAGCCGACGTCGGCGCTCGACCCGGAGCTGGTGGGCGACGTCCTGGACGTGATGCGGGATCTCGCCGAGTCCGGCATGACGATGATCGTCGTGACGCACGAGATGGGCTTCGCCCGCGAGGTCGGCGACGCGCTGGTGTTCATGGACGACGGGGTGGTCGTGGAGTCGGGCCATCCGCGCGAGGTCCTGACGAATCCGCAGCACGAGCGGACGAAGTCGTTCCTGTCGAAGGTGCTGTAGAAGGTGCTGCAGAAGCGGTGAGGAGGGGTGCCACGGACCACGGAGTCCCTGACACCCCTCCCCCCTTTCGCCTATTTCAGGGCGAGCATCAGCGAGTCCGACGGCGAGGACCAGACCGGGCGCGCCTCGCCGAAGCCCGCGTCGGTCAGTGTCTTCGCATGCCATTCGGCGGAGGGGGTGTCGCCGTCCGCGTGCTCGCCGTAGATCGCGAACCGCTCGGCGGTCGGCCCCGCGAGCACCGGGTCCTTGCCGGCGAGGTCCCACCAGTCGGCCCAGTCGAGGGCGCCCGCGGCCTTGGCACGGTCCATCTCCCGGTGCCGGTGGGCGCGTTCGGCCTCGTTGATACGGGGCGTACTCGGGTCGCTCATGTGGTCGGCGTTCATGAAGACGCCGCCGGGCCTGACGAGGCCGGCGACCTGTCCGTACAGCACGGCCAGCGGTTCGCTGTGCAGCCAGTGCAGCGCGGTGGCGGTGAGGACGGCGTCGTACGAGTCGTACGGCAGCTTCGCCGTCCAGTCGGGGTCCTTGAGATCGGCCCGCACCAGCGTCAGGCGGGTGTCGCCGGCGAAGTAGCCGTCGGCGATGGCGAGCAGCGCGGGGTCGAGGTCGACGCCGGTGCTGGTGGCCGCCGGGAACCGCTGGAACAGCCGGTCGGTGATGCTGCCCGTGCCGCAGGCGAGGTCGAGCACCCGCGGTTCCGGGCCGACCAGGGCCTCGACCATGTCGAGCATCACCCGGAAGCGCTCCTCGCGGTCGGGCATGTACCACTCCTGCTGGCGGTCCCAGCTGTCCTGCCAGGCCCGCCAGTCGGCCCGTCCGGGCGCGTTCGCCGCCACACTCGCCCCCGTGCCCGTGCCCGTGTCCACCATCGGAACCCTCCGCTCCGTAATACCCTGTACGCAAGACCAGCTATTACGCCGACCCTAGACCGCTGCCGTAAGGACTACAAGTGGAACTGGCCTCTTACTCGGACCACGCCGTACGCCTGGTCAACACCGAGGAACCGGCCCGCGGTACGGACACGCTGACCTCGGTCGAAGCCGTCCGCGCCCTCTTCGGCGAATCCACCCAGGCGTCGCGCCGCGCCACCGACGCGGACGTCACCCGCTTCCGCTCCGTACGGGGCCGGCTGCGCGCGATCTTCGCGGCGGCAGACGGGGGCGAGGCGACGCACGCCGTCGACCTGCTGAACTCGCTGCTGCTGGAGTTCCCCGTCAGCCCGCAGATCTCGGGCCACGACTTCCTGGACGACGAGGGTCATCCGCGCTGGCACTTGCACCTGGCCGAGCACCCGTCCAACGCCACGGCCGGCTTCGCCGCGATCGCCGCGATGGGCCTGGCGTTCCACCTGACGGAGTACGGCGTGGACCGGCTCGGCCTGTGCCAGGCCGCGCCGTGCCGTAACGCCTACCTCGACACCTCGACCAACCGCTCGCGCCGCTACTGCTCGGACCGCTGCGCGACCCGCGCCAACGTGGCCGCCTACCGGGCCCGCAAACGCCTGGAGACGGAGCGGTCGGACAGCACGGGCCGCAGCGCGGAGAAGGCCCACGCGACCGCACCGGCCACGGACCGCTGATCCTCGGCACGCGGGCGGTAACGGCCCCGGACCCGGCCGAGCACCAGCTCGCCGGGGACGGCGCCGAACACCCGGCTGTCCCCCTCGGCGCCCGGATTGTCCCCGAGCACCCACCATCCGCCGTCGCGTCGCTCGACCAGCCGCTTCACGATCAGCAAATCCTGCTGGAGCGGATGTTTCAGTACGGCGATGTCACCGGCCTTCACCGGTGCGTGGTAGTGCACCAGCAGCTGATCGCCCTGTTTGAGGGTGGGATACATGGACGGTCCCGACACCTCCGCGATCCCCAACAGCGCTCTCGGCTCGCGCCCGTGCTCGGTCATCCGGCACCTCCCGGTCCCACGGTACGTTCCGCCGCCAGTCCCATTCCGACCCTGGACTTTTGTCCTAAGCCCTAGGGGGCACTCGCGAAATCCGGCTTCTCACGGAGTAATGTCCCACCTGAGAAGACGATCACGAGGAAGGACAGCTCAATGCTCTCCCGCCTGTTTGCCCCCAAGGTGAAGGTCAGCGCCCACTGCGACCTCCCCTGCGGCGTGTACGACCCCGCCCAGGCCCGCATCGAAGCCGAGTCGGTCAAGGCCGTCCAGGAAAAGATGGCGGGCAACGACGACGCGCACTTCCAGGCCCGCGCCACGGTCATCAAGGAACAGCGCGCCGAGCTCGCCAAGCACCATGTCTCGGTGCTGTGGAGCGACTACTTCAAGCCCCCGCACTTCGAGAAGTACCCGGAGCTGCACCAGCTGGTCAACGACGCCCTGAAGGCGCTGTCGGCCGCGAAGGCCTCGACGGACCCGGCGACGGGCCAGAAGGCGCTGGACTACATCGCCCAGATCGACAAGATCTTCTGGGAGACGAAGAAGGCTTGATCTGTGCCTGGGCCGTCTGACCCGCACTTTCGCGGGTCGCACCGCCTACCGGTCCGCACCCGGTCCGCAGGCCGCCGAGAACGGCGTCCATGACGGAGCGGGTGCGGTCCTCTTCGCCCGGCCACAGGTGCGCATCGGTCTTCCAGCGGCGGTAGTTGAGGGTTTCGCCCTCCTCCGTCGTGAACAGCCATTCCTTCGACGGCCGCGCGGCGAGATGCCCGAGGAGCGCGTCGACGACGACCGTCCGAGACCTTCGGTCCGAGCAACTCCCCTACGCGCAAGCCTGATCCGGCCAGTACGGCGATCGCGGCGCGTAGGTATGCTGGCATGACGTCGGCCATTTCCTGGACCTGTGCGACGGTGGGCGGCGCGGCCTCGCCGTCCGAGACGGGCGGGAGAGTGATCCGCTTTCAGGGGCTCGCGGCGATGACCTTGTCGTCGACCGCTGCGCGTGTGTGCGGTGATCGCCCCCCGTCGTCCCCGTCGCGAGCTACCTCCGCGCGGGGTCGCTCGACGAGGACAGCGTCGTGCGCAGCCGGTACCTCTCCCCGCTGTACTCGACTGTCGACGCCAGCACAGGCCGCTGGTCGGGCGTTTGGATCGTCTGATCGAGGACCAGCACCGGGGCTCCCACCGCCAGTTCCAGCTGGGCCGCGAGTCTTTCGTCGGCGGTCCGGGCCTCGATCGTGGCCTCGGACCGGCTCAGTTCCACTCCCTGGGCGCGCAGTTCCTCGAAGAGCGACGCGGAGCTGAAGTCCTTCGTGGCGAGGGACGGCGCGAGGTCGGCGGGAATGACCGTCCGGTCCACGGCGATCCGTACGTCGTTGAGAAGGCGCACCCGCTCCAGACGCAGCAGGGGCGTTCCCGCCGGCACACCGAGCCGGTCCGCCTCGTCGAGCGAGGCGGCCTCCACGATCTGACGGAGCACCAGGGAACTCGGCCGCATGTGCTTGCGGTGGGCCGTCGTCGTGAACGACTCGAGATCGTTGGGCCATTCACGTGCGGCCACGGGCTGGGCGACGAACCAGCCGCGGCCGTGCGAGGCGCTCAGGACCCCTTGGTCCACCAGACGGGACAGAGCCTTGCGGAGCGTCACACGTGAGATGTCCAGCTGGGCGCAGAGTTCCCTCTCCGGCGCCAGCTTCTCACCGGCCTTCAGTTCCTGACTCTCGATCCGTTCGAGTATCGATTCCGAAGCCTGTTTCCACAGCGGATCAGAACCGCGGACGCGCCGGGGTGCGCGGGTCGGAACGGCGTCGATGCCCATCGGTGAACCTCCAGCGGTCAACGGAAACCGTACCACTGCTTACCACTCACCCTGCGCCCAGCAAGGGACCACTGCTCGACTCATACAATTTCAAAGCCAACATGAGACCACCATTGACCACTTGCCTTCCACTGCATACCTTGACCGAGGACAGCGCCCCGACGGCCTCGCCGCAGGAGGGCGCATTCCGTCCGTGTGTCCCGCCGCGTCCGAAGTCCGCGGGGCCGGCAGCAGGAGGACTCACTGATGCATCGCTTGGGCAGATTCGGTGTCGGTGCCGCGAGTGCGGTAGCCCTGGCACTCGCGGCCGGCTGTACGACCGGGGGCTCTTCGTCCGCCGGTTCGGACGACGGCACGATCACTCTGCAGACCAACTGGACGACGGGCGGACAGGAGAGTGTGCCGCTCAAGGCCGCCCTCAAGGGCTTCACCGCCAAGACCGGGATCAAGGTCAAGGTCCTGGAGAACGGCGACGACCTCAACCAGGTCTACGAGACGTCGCTCCTCGCCGGCGACGAGGCGGACGTCCTTCTCGTCGGCCTGCTGGAGAAGCAGCTCGACTGGGTGAAGAACGACGCGGTCGTTCCCGTCGAGGACTACGTCGAACAGTGGAACCTGACCGATTCCCTGCCCACCCAGGCGGTCGAGGACTGGACCGACGCCGATGGGCACCTGCGGGGGCTGCCGTACGCGGGCTTCCACTGGCCCTGGTGGTACAACAAGTCGATCTTCGACAAGCACGGCATACCGATCCCCACCACCACCGACCAGCTCATCACCGCGGCCGGGAAGCTGCGGGCGGCGGGCGTGGGGCCGGTCGCCGTCGGCGGCAACGACTGGTCGGGACAGAAGATCTTCCTCCAGATCATGGAGAGTTACCTCCCCGCCGCCGAGGCGAAGAAGGTGTTCGCCGAGGGCGACACCTGCGACAGCGCGGGCGCGATGAAGGGGATCGACCTCTTCGTGAAGCTCCGCGACGCGGGCGTATTCGTCGACGGTGTCGAGGGACTCACCGCCGATCAGGCGTCGGCGCTGTACCTCAGCGGCAAGGCCGCCGTCGCGCCGGTGGGCTCCTGGGGCTATCTCTCCGCGGACGAGAAGACGGCCGAGGCGACCACGCTGGGCGGCCTTCCGGCGGTCCCGGGCGGCACCTACGCCAAGCCGACCGCCTATGAGGGGTCGACCTCCGCGGGGTGGTGGATCAGCCCCAACGGCAAGGGCAAGCTGTCGTCGGTGCAGAAGCTGATCCAGTACATGTACCAGCCGTCCGTGCTGCACGACATGGTCGTGAGCGGCGGGGTCGTTCCGGCGACGAAGACCGAGGTCGACACCACCGGTCTCACCTCCCCCCTGCTCAAGCAGTCCCTCACCACGTTCCCCAAGGGCGTGGACTTCACCGTGATGCCGGATCTCCACGTGCCGGCCAATGTGGCCAACCCGCTCTACCGGGCCACCTCCGTCGCCTACACCAAGGGCAACGACGCCAAGAAGATCTGTTCCGCCGTCGACGCGGTGTACAAGGCCGCGAAGTAGAGGTGGCGGCCGCACACACCCTCGTGTGCGGCCGCATCACAGGAAGGTGCCCCCGGGTGTCGACAACCCAACTCACCCTGCCCGCCGGGCAGTCCCCGCTCTCCGAAGCGGCGGATTCAGCGCCCGTGGCAGGCCGCCGTCGCACTTGGCGCGAGCTGGCGCCACTCGGCTTCGCGCTGCCGGCTCTCATCTGGTTCCTGGTCTTCACCGCCGGCCCCCTGGTGAGCCTGTTCTACTTCTCACTCACCGACTGGCGTGGTCTGATCGCCCCCCGCACCTTCGTGGGACCGGACAACTTCGAGCGGCTGCTCTCGGACCCGGTCTTCCACTCGGCGATCTACAACACACTGATCCAGCTGGTGATTTCACTGCCCGTCGTGATCGGTGCGGCGTTCATGCTCGCGTACTATCTCGCGCTCAACCCGCCCGGACACCGGTTCATCCGCGCCGTGCTCTTCACCCCTGTCCTGCTGTCGGCGCCCGCGCTGGCCATGGTCTTCGTCGGCGTCTTCGCCCCTTCGGGCCTCGTCAACGGCTTCCTGACCGCCGTCGGGCTCGGCTCAACGGCGAAGCCCTGGCTGGCCGACTCCTCCACCGCCTCGGTCGCCGTGATGGTGGTCATCATCTGGTCTTCCGTGTCCGTCTCGGCCGTCCTGCTGTCCTCCCGTCTGAACGCGGTACCGACCGAGCTGTTCGAGGCGGCGGAACTCGACGGCTGCGGTCACTGGCGCCGTATGTGGAGCGTCGCCTGGCCCGTCTGCCGCAGTTACGTCGGTGTGGTGACGATGCTCCAGTTCCTCTGGACGCTCTTCTCCTCCGCGGCCGTCGTACTCCTCCTCACCAGGGGAGGGCCGGGCACCTCCACGGTGAACCTCTCCTTCCTCGTCTACGACTACGCCTTCAACCAGTCCAAGGTCGGCTACAGCCAGGCCATCGCCGTGATGCTGTTCGTCGTGGGCGTGCTCGGGCTGCTCGGAATCCGCCGCCTCTTCCGGCAGAACTACTGAAAGGGGACGAGCGATGACACGCGCCGCCACGCGGGCCTCCACGCGCGCCGCCACGCGGGCCGCCGGCCCGCTGCGTAGAACAGGGCCGCTGAAATATCTGGCACACGCCGGGGTATGGCTCTACGTCGGTCTCCTGATCGTGCCCCTGTACTACCTGCTGATCTCATCCTTCAAGAGCAACCTCAGCATCATCAACGACCCGTTCTCGCCGTTCACGGGCCTGGACACAGGCAACTTCGGCAAGGCCATGCGGAACGCGACCCTGGGCCCCGCACTCGTCAACCAGGCCTACATCACCGTGGCCGCGAACGTACTGACACTGGTACTCGCCCTGCCCGCGGCCTTCGCTCTGGCACGCTCCAAAGGGCGGATCGGCGCCGCGATCGAGCGGATCTTCTCGCTGGGCTTCCTCATCCCCGGATTCGCCGCACTCGTCCCCACGGTCCTGCTGTCGATATCGCTCAACCTCTTCCACACCCGCGAGTTCCTGATCGTCTTCCTGCCCGCCAGCGCGATGCCCCTCTCGGTCATCCTGCTGACGCAGGCCATGCGGACCATCCCGGCGGAACTTGAGGAGTCGGCCTCCCTCGACGGTGCGGGAAGCTGGCGGCTGCTCCGGTCGGTCTACCTCCCCCTGTCCATGCCGGCGGTCGTCGTCGTCCTCATCCTCAACTTCCTGTCCTTCTGGAACGAGTACTTCTTCAGCCTCGTCATCACCGGACCGGACACCGCCGTACGGACGGCACAAGTGGCCCTGCCGACACTGTCGATGGCGAACGCCTCGCAGTACGGGGTGCTCTCCGCGGGCATCGTGATCACCCTCGTTCCCGTCTACATCCTCTACGCGTTCTTCGCCGACAAGATGGAAGGTGCGGTGCTCGCAGGTGCCCTCAAGGGATGACACACGCAAAGGCCCGAAGGCACTGGTCGGCCACCTCGGGTACGGTCCCGGCCCGGCCGTCGCCGCCGTGATCGCGGTACCCGCCGGTTCCGGCGCGCCCGAGGTGACCCTGCTCGCGCGGGACGGTCCGGCACCCGACCGACGGCTCGAACCGGGACCCGTCGAGTCGGTCGCCGGGTGGACCCTCGGGCCGTACGCCCGCGTCGAACTGCCGACCGACCTCGCGCCGGGCCGGTACGTCCTGCGCATGGTGGACGACGGAGGCCGGGCCACTCTCTCGGAGCCGTTCGAGATCTCCGCGGACCGCCTTCAGCGTCAGACGATGTCCGACGTGCTCGCCTACTTCAAGGCCATGCGCTCCAGCGGCGAGATCGACCGCAAGGACCGGGCGGCGGCACTGTGGGGGGACGACAGCGGCAAGCGGGTCGACGCCCGAGGGGGATGGCTCGACGCGAGCGGCGACACGAGCAAGTTCCTCAGCCACCTCACGTACACGCGCACCATGAGCCCCCAGCAGATCCCGCTCTGCGCCTGGGCCATGATCGCGGCCCGTGACGCCATCGCCGCCCACCACCCTGATCTGGTCGCGTCGTTGAGTACCCGGCTGCGCGACGAGGCGCTGTGGGGTGCGGACTTCCTGGTGCGCTTCCGGGCGCCCGAGGGCTACTTCTACACCGGCATCTTCGACGCGCTGACCAAGCGGCTGGAGGAGCGTGTGGTGACGGCACCACTCGCCGAATGCGTACGCACCGATCGCTACCAGGCCGCCTACCGCCAGGGCGGCGGCCTGGCCATCGCGGCCCTGGCCCGCGCTTCCACCCTCGACGACGAAGGCGATTTCTCGCGCGAGACGTATCTGCGCACCGCCGTGGAGGGCTTCACCCATCTGGAGAAGCACAACCTGTCGTACCTGGACGACGGGACCGAGAACATCATCGACGACTACGCCTCTCTGCTCGCCGCCGCCGAACTGGTCGCGGCCGGTGCGGACACCGAGGCAGGGGCGCATGAGGCCGCGCGGCGACGGGCGCGATCACTCCTCGGCCGCTACGTGAGGCCGCAAGAGGGTCCGGGCTGGTTCGTCGCGGACGCCGAAGGGCGACCGTTCTTCCACGCGGCGGAAGCCGGACTGCCCGTCCTCGCGCTCCTGCGATTCGCCGACGCCCTGCCCGGCACGCCGGAGGCCGGTCGGGCTCGGGAGTTGGCCGTCGAAGCGATGCTCGACACACTGGAACGTACCTACGCCGTACCGAACCCCTTCGGCTATCCGCGTCAGCGGGTTCGGCCGCTCGGCGGGACCGACCGGGACGCGTTCTTCTTCCCGCACGCCAACGAGACCGGGTACTGGTGGCAGGGCGAGAACGCCACCATCGCCTCCCTGTCCGCCGCGGCCTCGGCCTGTGCCGTGACCGGCGGCGTCACCGACGAGCAGCGCCGCGACCTGGCCGCGTTCGCCGACGACCAACTCGCCTGGATCACCGGCCGCAACCCCTTCGACGCCTCGATGATCCATGCCCGCGGACGCAACAACGTCCACTACTCCTCGGACTTCCCCAACCTGCCCGGCGGCATCGCCAACGGCATCACCTCGGGCTGGAGCGACGAGAACGACATCGCGCTCCTGCCGCCCGACGCTCCCGCGAGCGAGACATGGCGGTGGGCCGAGCAGTGGATCCCCCACACCGGGTGGTTCCTGCTCGCCGTCGCATCCGCCCGCTGATCACCGCGCTCGCGCCCACCCCGTACCGGGGCGCACGAAAGGAACCATCACCATGCCCGTAACCCGCATCACCTTCCGCGAGGGGCAGGCGGCCCAGCCCGAGGCTCTGGTACGAGTGGCCGAGCACGTGAGGGGACGGCTCACCGAGACGGACCTCGGCCGGGTCGAGCGCCCTCTCTTCACGGGGATCGGTGCCTCGTACGCGGCTCTGGCGGTGCCCGTCGAGATCCTGCGCGGCCGGAGCATCGCGGCCCACCGGGTGCTCGCCGACGAGATCACGGAGAACACCGGCGCGTTCGGCGGCATCGACCTGCTCGTCGGGGTCTCCCAGAGCGGGCGGAGCGCCGAGACGATCGCCGCGTTCGAGGCGATGGCGCGGGTCCCGCACATCGCGGTGCTCAACGTCGTACCCTCGCCGCTCGACCGGCTCGCGCAGCTCACTCTCGATCTGGGCAACGAGCCCGACTCCTTCGCCTCCACGACGGGCTTCACCGGTACGGTCGTGGCCCTCGATCTGCTCGCGGACGCGCTCTCACCCCGCCCCGCCACTCCGGACGCCGCTAGGACTCACGGTCCGGCCGGCGTCTGGGCGGACATCGCCGCCCAGGTCACCGCGACGGCGCGGCACGCGACGGAGGTCATCACGGCGCTGAGCGTCCGTGCCGCCCGCTGTGTGGCCGCCGACGTCGTGGCCTCCGGGGCCTCGCGCGCCGCCGCGCAGGAAGGGGCGCTGCTGCTACGGGAGGTGGCCCGCCTTCCCGCCACCGCCTCGGCCACCAGGAACTATCTCCACGGCGAGATGGAGTCGGCGGGCCGGACCCTGCACGTGGTCCTCGGAGACGGCCGGGAGATCGAACTCGCCCGCTCCCTGGCGGCCGCGGGACATTTCACCCTGCTGATCACCACCCTGCCGGTGCCCCCAGAGGAGCACCTGAGTGTGATCACACTGCCCGTCACGCCTCCGGCCGTACGTGTGGTTCTGGAGACGGTGGCGCTCCAGGAGCTCTCCGCGGCGCTGTCCGACGAACGCGGCGTCCCCATCGAGTCGTTCGTCTTCGCGAACGACGACACCAAGCACGGCGGGCTGGACCCCGCGGACTTCGAGAACGCCTCGCCGCTGCCGAACGGCGCCCCGTGATGGCCGGCCTCCTGGTCGGAGTCGATGTCGGCGGCACCAAGACACATCTGCGCGCGGTGACTCGGGCTTCGGCGGGCGCGGCCCCGGAAGTGATCCACGATGTGATCGTGCCCTCCGACGGCTGGTCCGCGACGCCGGTCGACATGGCGGCCCGATGGCTGGTCGAGCGACTGGTGGACGTTCTCGGAGCTGCCGTGCCGGAGATCGCCGCGGTCGCGGTGGGGGCACAGGGCTGTGAGGACAGGGAACACTGCGCTCGGCTGGGCGGGGCCCTACGAGCCCGGCTCGGGGTGCCGGTCACGGTGGTCAACGATGCCGAACTCCTGCTGCCGGCGGCGGGGTTCGGCCGCGGTACCGGCATCGTCGTCGGTACGGGATCCATCGGCGTCTCGTCCGACGGCGAGGGCAACACGCTCAGGGCGGGCGGCTGGGGCTGGGTGCTCTCCGACGACGGCAGCGCCTCCGCGCTGGTTCGCGAGGCGGCGCGCGCCGTACTGGTCCGGGTGGACCGGGGGCACGGTCCCGGCGTCCTCGGCCGGCACCTTCTCGCCTCGGTGCGGGCGCCCGACATCGAGGCACTCGTCCTCCGGCTGAGCTGGGGGGACGGCCCCGAGCACTGGGGCCGGCACGCGCCCTGCGTGGTGGCGGCGGCCGAAGCCGGCTCCGAGGAGGCGCGCACCGTGCTCGACGACGGGGCACGGGGCATCTGCGACCTGGTCACCACACTCGCCGACCGTGGCGCCCCGGTCCATGACCTCGTCTTCGCGGGCGGCCTGGTGACCCAGGTGCCCTCGTACTGGCAGGCCATCCGCCACGGACTTACCGTACGGCTCCCCGACAGCCGCCCCGTCCTGCTGACAGAACCTCCCGTCGTCGGCGCGCTGGCCCTCGCCGGCGCGGCGGCCGGAAGTGCGCGGCCTGACCAACGTTGAACTGCGGGATTGCCGGCCGGTTCGCTTCGGAGCTTTCCCCCGGCCCATCAACAGGACCTAGATGTCCTCGCAGATCTCGCGGGCCCTCGCCAGGTCCTTCTTCACCCGGGCGTCGAAGTCGAAGACCTGGGCGTGACGGTGCTGTGCCCGGCTGAGGGAGTCCGAGAGGGACTTGTACGCCGGGTCGCCCGCGGCCGCCGCGGCGGACAGGGTGATGGCTCCGCTCCAGCGGTTGAGGGCCATCAGGCCCTCGTTGCCCTTCGCCGAGTACTTCGACTCGTCGAAGCCTGCGAGGGCGTCGCAGGCGCCGCGCGCGTCGGTCGCCGGGCCTGTTTCGGACGCGGTTCCGTCCCCGGTGATCGCCCAGGCCGCGCCCACTCCCGCTGCGCCCAGCAGCAGTCCGGTCGTCAGGGCTGCCACCAGCAGGCCCGTGGGGCGGGGTGCGGCGGCGATGGTGGGGGGACGGGTGGGTATGGGTGGGGCGGGTGGCTCCTGCTGCATGGTTCTGACCGTACCGGGCGGGTCGGTCTCGGCGAAGGGGTGGGGTGGGGTGGGAGTCGCCAACTACCCGCGCCACGGCTGTTCTTCGGGTACCGCGATGTCGCCGGGAGTCGGGGAGGCGTGGGCGAGGCGTCGGCGAGGCCGTCCGGAATTCGGCCCATCCTCTTCGCGTCGGGTGCGTCCGTCGGTCCACCCATGACGGCGTACCTGAACTAGCTCATACGGCCGGTTACGGAATCGGACGGTCCACGGGCGGGAGAAATGTGCGCGGAGCGCGCATGGGTGGGAGAAGGCCGGGCACACGTCGCGTCGGCGAGCCCCCCGTTCGCCGATCCGGGAGGGGATCAACATCATGTCCATGTCCACCCAGTTCACGAGAACCGCCGAACCGCTTACGGGGCCGCGTGTCGGGGAGCTCCCGTGGATCGAGGACGCGGGGAAGGTCGCGCCGCGCGACGCGCGGGAGTTGTCGAAGGTGTTCTTCGAGCAGCTCCAGGTTCTTGAAGAGGGCACGCACGAATACCAGTACGCGCGCAACACGCTCATCGAGATGAACCTGTCGCTCGTGCGGTACGCCGCCCAGCGGTTCCGTAACCGGGACGATCAGCTGGAGGACATCGTCCAGGTCGGGACGATCGGGCTGATCAAGGCCATCGACCGGTTCGAGCTGTCGCGCGAGGTGGAGTTCACCTCGTTCGCCGTGCCGTACATCGTCGGTGAGATCAAGCGGTTCTTCCGCGACACCAGTTGGGCCGTGCATGTGCCGCGCCGGTTGCAGGAGTTGCGGATACAGCTCGCGCGGGCCAAGGACCAGCTCGCCGTGCGGCTCGACCGGGACCCGACGGTGCGGGAGTTGGCCGAGCATCTGGAGCTGAGCGAGGAGGAGATCGTCGAGGGGCTGATCGCCGCCAACGGCTACAACTCCGACTCGCTCGACCTGCCCGCCGACTCCGGTGGGGGCGCCCCGGGCAACAGCGGCGCGTCCGTCGCCGACTTCGTGGGCGCGTGCGATCCCGCCATGGAGCTGGTCGAGGACTTCCAGAGCCTCGCACCGCTGCTGAGCACGCTGGACGAGCGGGAACGTCAGATCCTTGAGCTTCGCTACGGGCAGGAACTGACCCAGTCGCAGATCGGCGAGCAGTTCGGCGTCTCCCAGATGCAGATCTCCAGAATCCTGGCCCGGACGCTGGCCAAGCTCCGGAACGGCATGCTCACCGAGAGCTGAGCGAGGAGCCCGACCCGGCCGCGCCGCCGACGCCGCGCAGCAGGGTGTCGACCACGAGCGTGGCCAGCGCGTCGACGTCGCCGTCCGCCGAGCCTTCCGGCGCGTCGTCGGCCGAGCCGTCCGCCGGGTCGTCCGTGCGGTTCTGCGCCGCCTCGTGGATCAGCGCGTAGTACACCTGGCGGACCCAGAGCAGGTCGGCGTCCTGACGCAGGACGCCGGCCTGTCGCGCGCGCAGGAACAGGCTGTCGCAGCGCTCCAGTACGTCGGCGTGCACCCGTGCCACCTCCGGGTCCTGCGGCGCCGCCCCGCTCATCGCGAAGCCCCAATCGATCTTCACGCGCAGCACGTTGGCGGTCACCTGGTAGAGGGTGACCAGCGGCGGAGCCGTAGCCGGGGCGCCCACCACCGCTTCGTGGAACTGCCGCGTCGCCCACGCGATCAGCGCGTCGACCAGGGCCTCGCGCGTCGCGAAACGCCGATGGACCGTCGTACGGGCGACCCCCGCCGCCTCGGCGATCTGCTCCATCGTCGCCGCCGGATTGGCGCTCAGTACGCGCTCGGCGGCGGTCAGGATCGTCTGTACGGTCCGCTCGGCGTCCGCCCGCAAGGGCTTCGGCTTCTTCTGTTCAGCCATGGATGAAGACTACGGGGTGGTTGCTCTTTCTCTCCTACTTGCTACATCGATGTTGCATGTTCTAGAGTTTTCGCATCGTCGAAGTCTCGCCTCTCGGAGCATCGGAGTACGCAATGGATCTGCAACTGGCCGGCAAGACAGCCGTCGTCACCGGCGCGAGCCGCGGCATCGGTCTGGCCGTGGTCACGACACTCGTCGCCGAGGGCATGCGCGTCGTGGCCGCCGCCCGGACGCTCACCCCCGCGCTCAAGGCCACGGGCGCGCTCGCGATATCGGTCGATCTCTCCACGGCCGACGGCCCGGCCCGGCTCATCGAGCAGGCCAGGGCCGAACTCACCGACATCGACCTGCTGGTCAACAACGTCGGCGGGGGCGACAGCGTGGACGGAGCGACCGGCGGCTTCCTCACCTTCACCGACGAGCAGTGGCAGGAGATGTTCGACCTGAACTTCCTCGCCGCCGTACGCACCACCCGCGCCGCGCTGCCCCCACTCGTCGAGCGCCGCGGCGCCGTCGTCAACATCTCGTCCAACGGCGCCCGTACGCCGCACGCGGGCCCCGTCCCGTACACGACGGCCAAGGCCGCGCTGACCGCGTTCGGCAAGGCGCTGGCCGAGGAGTTCGGCCCGCTCGGAGTGCGGGTCAACACCGTTTCGCCCGGCGCCGTACGCACGGACATGTGGGAGAGCCCCAAGGGTTACGGTGCCGCCCTGGCCCGGTCGATGGGCGTGGAGCACGAGCAGCTCGTGGCCCAACTCCCGGCCGCCATGGGGATGGTGACGGGCCGGCTGGTACGGCCCGACGAGGTCGCCGCCCTCGTCGCGTACCTCGCCTCACCCCTCGCGGGCAGCACCACCGGGACGGACCACCTCATCGACGGCGGGGCCGTCAAGACCGTCTGAGCGCGTGGAGTGGGGCCGGATCACGCGATCACCGATCACCGATCACTGATCGCGGCGGTGCACCGCACACACGGCCACCACCGCCGCGACCGTCGCCCAGAGCGCGTACACGGCCCACGCCCCCGTGGTCGTCCAGGGGAAAGGGACCGCTGACGGGTCGTACCCGATGTCGACCAGCCGGGTCCACGCGCTGACGGGCATCGCGTGACCGACCACGGCCCCCCAGTACCGGTCGTCACTGAGGACCAGGGGCAGCACCAGCAGCAGCGCCACCACGCTCACCACCGCGCCGGCGCTGTGCCTCAAAACGGCGCCGAGCGCCACACCTGCCAGCGCGCTGACCGGTGCCAGCAAGGTGGAGGCGACGACGATACGCAGCGCGCCGGGATCGCCGATCGACACCCCGGCGCCGCGTGCGCCCAGGATGGCCTGGGTCAGCCAGAACGAGACCCCGGCGGCGACCGCGCCGAACACGGTCATCGCGGCCGTCAGGACACACACCTTGGCCGCCATCAGCGAGCGGCGGGCCGGTACGGCCGCGAAGACCGCCCGGATCTGGCCGGTGCTGTACTCACCGGTGATCGCGAGAGCGCCCACGGCACCGGCGACGAGCATCATGACGATGCCCGCGTTGGTCGTGCAGACGTACATGAAGGCCATGCCGTCGGTGACGAAGTCGGACCTGCTCCGGGCGTCGTACTCGTGCCAGTAGCGGTAACGGTCGTACGCGGCGCCTCCGTTGAAGGCGATGACGACCAGTGCGCCGATCACGTAGGACCACACGGTCGAGCGCAGGGAGCGCAGGGTGAGCCATTCGGCGGCCAGGAGGTCACGGAAGCGGGGGCGGGGTTCGGGTGGGACGGGGCTCGCGGTGGAGCGCGGCGTGGGCGTCGTCGGCGCCGTGGGCGCGGTGTGCAACGTGTTCCTGGTCATCGGGGGTCCCCCGCTCCGTACTCGACACTTTCGGCGGTGAGTTCCACGAACGCCTCCTCCAGGGACGAGGTGACCGTGGTCAACTCGTGCACTCGTAGCCGGTGTTGGAAGGCGAGGTCACCGATGCGGGCCGCGTCGGGCCCGGTTACCGTGAGCAGGCCGCCGTCCTCCTGGCGTACGACCGCGCCCTCGTCGCTCAGCGCGGCGGCCAGTGCGGCGGTGTCCGGCGTGCGTACGGACACGTACCGCCGGGCCCCGCGCGCGGCGAAGTCCTTCAGGCTCTGCGCCGCGATCAGTTCGCCCCTGCCGATGACGACGAGTTGATCGGCGGTGTGCTCCATCTCGGTCATCAGATGGCTGGAGACGAACACCGTGCGCCCCTCGGCGGCGAGCCGCCGGAACAGCCCCCGCACCCACTTCACCCCCTCCGGATCCAGGCCGTTGAGCGGCTCGTCGAACAGCAGCACCGGCGGATCGCCGAGGAGCGCGGCGGCGATACCGAGCCGCTGCCTCATCCCGAGCGAGAATCCCCCGATCCGCCGCCGGGCCGCGGCGCCGATGCCGACCTCCCCCAACACCTCGTCCACCCGGCCGCGCGGGATGCGGTTGCTGCGCGCCAGCGCCGCCAGGTACGCGGTCGCGGTGCGCCCGCCGTGCACATCGCCCGCGTCGAGCAGCGCGCCGACGTGCCGCAGCCCGCGCGGGCGGTCCCGGAAGGGTCGGCCGTCGACGGTGACCGAACCGCCGGTGGGCTCGTTCAGGCCGAGGATCATCCGCAGGGTGGTGCTCTTGCCGGCTCCGTTGGGTCCGAGGAACCCCGTGACGAGTCCGGGGCGGACGCTGAAGCTGAGGTCCTTGACGGCGGTGGTGCCGCCGTAGCGTTTGGTCAGTTCGTTGACTTCGATCACCCGGCCAACGGTGGCGGCGCGCTCCCCCGTGTGTCGTCGGACCGGCGCCGACAATCCCGCCAACTGCTGTCGGCCACGGGTGTACAACCACGGTCCGATGACCCGCGCGGACCGCGTCGTTAGCATCGGCCCATGACCGCCATGCTGCCGTTGCCCCTGCTCAAGCGCGTACGTCCGAGCACCTGGACCGCCCTGGCCTGGGGCGCGGGCATGGTCTTCACCTTTCTCATGCGGCTGAGGCTGCCCGGCGAGGAGGCGGCGACGGTCATGGCCGGAGTCGTGTTCTACCGGTGGGACGGCCTGGTGATGATGGCGGTCGGCACCGGGCTGGCGCTGTGGGGGTGCAGACTGCTGGCCCACCGGCCGGTGGCGGCGATGGGCCGGCTGCTCGCCGCTTCCGTCGTGGCGACGACTCCGCTGAGTGTGGGCGAGATTCCGCTCGCGCAGTTCCTCGCGGTCGATGTCGCGCTGTATGCCGTCGCCGCCACCCGGCCACGCCGGACCGGTCTCGTCGCCCTCGCGATGGCGCTCGGCACACTGGTCGGCTATCTGACCGTGCGGTTGGTGTGCGGGTGGAACGTCGGTACGTCGGCCGAGTTGGCCGTCGCGATGACCGCCGCCATCGCCTGGCTCATCGGCAACTCGACCCACCAGGCACGCGAGTACGCCGAGAAGTCCCGCGTCCAGGCGGCGGCGCAGGCGGTCACCGCCGAGCGGCTGCGGATCGCGCGCGAGATGCACGACTCGGTCGCGCACAGCATCGGCATCATCGCCCTCCAGGCGGGCGCGGCGGCCCGTGTCATCGAGACGCAGCCCGTCGCCGCGCGTGAGGCGTTGGGCAGTATCGAGACGGCGGGGCGCGAGACGCTGGCGGGGCTGCGCCGGATGCTCGGCGCGCTGCGGCAGGCGGAGCCCGAACTCCCCCAACACGCCGAGGGGTTGGCGTACGGCGACGGTGCACCCCTTGGCCCCGCGCTCGATCCCGCCCTCGGTCCCGCCCTCGGTCTCGCGGACGTCGACCGGCTGGCCGCGACGACGACGGCCGCCGGGGTCCGCGTCGATGTGCGGTGGCACGGCGAACGGCGCCCGCTGCCGCCGGAGATCGACATCTCGGCGTACCGCATCATCCAGGAGGCGGTCACCAACGTCGTACGCCACGCGGGCACCCCGTCCTGCCGCGTCACCGTCGACTCCCGGACCGACGAACTCTCCATCGAGATCACGGACGACGGACGCGGGGACGGACGCAGCGGTAAGGGCCAAGGCTGGGGTCTCGTCGGCATGCGCGAACGCGCGACGCTGCTGCACGGCGACTTCTCGGCCGAACCCCGCCCCGAGGGTGGCTTCCGGGTGACGGTGCGGCTGCCGCTGCCGGTAGGGGCCGGCGCGTGAGCGCCCCCGCGCCCGTACGCGTCGTACTCGCCGACGACCAGCCCCTCGTCCGCGCCGCGCTGCGCATGGTCATCACCGACGCGCCCGACCTCGACGTCGTCGGCGAGGCGGGCACCGGCGCCGAGGCCGTACGGCTGGCCGCCGAACTCGCCCCCGACGTCGTGGTGATGGACATCCGTATGCCCGGCACGGACGGCATCAGCGCCACCCGGCAGATCACCGCGGGTCCCGGCACCACGCATGTCATCGTCCTGACGACGTTCGACGAGGACGACCACGTGTACGGCGCGCTGCGCGCGGGAGCCGCCGGTTTCCTCGTCAAGGACATGGCGCTGGACGACATCCTCGCCGCGATCCGGGTGGTCGCGAGCGGCGACGGCCTGATCGCGCCGAGCGTCACGCGCCGCCTGATCAAGGAGTTCGCGGGCCGCCCCACATCGCGCCCCGCCCGGCGCGCGGTCACCGGCATCACCGACCGGGAGCGCGAGGTCCTGGTCCTCGTCGGCAGTGGTCTGTCCAACACCGAGATCGCGGCCGAGCTGTCCATCAGCGTCGCCACGGCCAAGACGTATCTGACCCGCCTGCTGGCCAAACTCGACGCCCGCGACCGGGTCCAGCTCGTCATCCTGGCGTACGAGACGGGGCTGGTGGCCCCGCCCGGCTGAGCGGCGCTCCGCGAGGGCGGGGCGGCGCGCCCCGTTTCGTACCCTGACCTGGTGCGTATATCGGATGAGTCGGACGACCCGGTTGGGCCAGACCTGAAGACGGGCTCCGCAGCGGAACGGGAAGCGGAACGGGAAGAGACAGTCTCCGGTGTCACCGTCTGGCGCGCCATGAGACAGCCCCCGCAGCGCTTCCTCCTGTCGGGCTGGCCCTGGCGCGCGTGGGCGTTTCTGCTCAGCGGCGCGCTCACCGGCCTCGCCTCCGTGGCCGTTCTGACGGCCCTGGCCGTCTTCGGCGTCATCCTGTCCGTCATCGGCGTGGGCCTCGTACTCCTCCTGGCCGCCACGGTGTTCGGCATCCCCGTGGCCGCGCTGGAGCGGCGCCGGCTGCGGCTGGTCGAGCCGGTGCCCGTCCTGGACCCGCACCGTTCGCTCCCCGGCGCCGGCCGCCGGGCGCGGCTGGGCGCCCGGCTGCGGGAGCGGTCGACCTGGCGCGAGCTGGGATACGTCGTGGTGTCCGGCGTCGTCTTCGCGCTCGCCGGGTTCGGCGTCGCGATCGGGCTGACGTTCGCCGTCGTCCTGACGGCGGCGCCGCTCATCGTCCGGGCCGTGGCTCCGGACAGCGTGATGCTCATCCCGGGACAGGCGATCGAGAGTCCGTCGCACGCCCTGCCCGCCACCGCCGCCGGACTCGTCGCCCTCGCCCTGTGCGCGTACGCGGCGGGCCTGCTGGCCGGGGCGCAGGTCAGGACGGCGGTGTTCCTGCTGTCGCCCCGCGACGAGGAGCGCCAGGTCGTCGAGCTGACCCGGTCGCGCGCCCGGCTGGCCGACGCGTTCGAGGCCGAGCGGCGCCGTATCGAGCGTGATCTGCACGACGGGGCGCAGCAGCAACTGGTCGCGCTCACGATGACGTTGGGGCTGGCCGAGCTGGAGCTGCGGGAGAGCGGGTCGCCCACCACGGAGTTGGTGTCGCGCGCTCGCGGCGAGGCGCGGCTCGCGCTGACGCAACTGCGTGACCTGGTGCGCGGTATCTATCCACAGGTCCTGACCGACCACGGCCTCGACGCCGCCGTCGCGGAGATCGCGCTCCGCAGCCCGATCCCGGTCGGCGTCGACATCGACCTGCCCCGCCGGCTGCCCGACGCGGTGGAGACGGTCGCGTACTTCACGGTCACCGAGGCGCTGACGAACGCGGCCAAGCACAGCGACGCCAGCGAGATGTCCGTCGTCGGCAGGCTGCGGAACGGCCGGCTGACTCTTGTGATCACCGACAATGGCAGCGGCGGGGCGGTCCCCGCCGCCGGCGCGGGTCTGCAGGGTCTCGCGGACCGTGCGGCGATCTTGAAAGGCAGGCTGGTGGTGTCCAGTCCGGTGGGCGGCCCGACGAGGGTCCGGATGGAGGTGCCGTGCTCCGCGTAGTACTGGCGGAGGACTCCGTACTGCTACGGGCGGGGCTCACCGAGCTGCTGACCCGTGGCGGACACGAGGTGATCGCCGCCGTCGGCGACGCGCAGGCGCTGGCGCGCGCCGTGGACGACGCGCGCCCCGCCCTCCCCGACCTCGTGATCACCGATGTCCGGATGCCGCCGGGCCAGCGCGACGAGGGGCTGCGGGCCGCGCTGGAGCTACGGGCCCGGCACGCCGGGCTGCCGGTGCTCGTACTGTCGCAGTACGTCGCGACCGCGTACGCGACCCAACTCTTCGGCGGCGCGGGCGGATCGGAGGCCGCCGGGCTGGGCTATCTGCTCAAGGACCGGGTCGGCGAGGTCTCCGAGTTCCTGGACGCGATGCGGCGGGTGGCCGACGGGCAGACGGTCATCGACCCGGAGGTCGTACGGGTCCTGCTCGTCCAGCACGCCCGGAACCGCCCGCTGCGCCGGCTCACGCCGCGCGAGCGGGAGGTCCTGGGGCTGATGGCGGAAGGGCTCAACAACCAGACGATCGCGGGGCGGTTGACGGTCACGGAGGCGTCGGTGGTCAAGCACGCCGGGAACATCTTCATGAAGCTGGACCTCGACCCGACGGAGGGCAACCGCCGGGTGCTCGCGGTGCTGGCGCATCTGCGCGGCGAAACGGCGTAACGGTGCGGCTGATGGGTGTCCTCAGCCGCCCGTGCCCGTGCCCGTGCCGCAGTACTCGGCGTCCACCACCGGCCCCATGCCTGCCGCGTTCCAGTCCCCGTTGAGGTTGAGGGCGAGCGAGTGGCCGCCGTCCTCGGTCGTCACCGCGAAGGAGAGCGAGCCGATCCAGCCGCCGCTGTGGCCCCAGACCTCGGCCCCGCAGCTCGCCGTGAGCCGTTCGATGCCAAGGCCGTAGTCGGAGTCGAAGACGGTGGTCTTCATGGCCTTCAACTGCTCCGGAGCCAGCAGTTCGCCGCGCATGAGTGCGCCGAAGAACCGGTTCAGGTCTCCCGCGCTGGAGATCATGTCGCCCTCCGCCCAGGTCTGGGAGGCGTTCTGGTGGGTGACGTCGTAGGTCTTGGCCCCGGGCGCGGTCTCGCCCAGTGTCGAGTATGCCCGGCCGCTCGGCTTCGGCATCAGCGAGCTGTTGCCGGGCAGGACGGTGGCGCGTAGCCGGAGCGGTTCGAAGATCCGGGTGCGTACCTCGTGTTCGTACGTGTTCCCCGTGACCCGCTCCATGATCAGCGCGGCCAGCACGTAGTTGGTGTTGGAGTACGCGTGGTCGGTCCCCGGCGCGAAGGTCGGCGCGTGGGCCGTCGCGGCGTCCACCGCCTCCTGTGGAGACCGCGTCTTGTAGCGGTTCTTGAGGAAGCCGAGGAGATACTTCTTCTCGTACGCCGGGTCGTTGATGAAGTCGTACACGCCGCTGGTGTGGTTGAGCAGCTGCCGTACGGTGATCTGCCGGCCGTCGTAGCCGTTGCCCTGTACGACTCCGGGGAGCCAGGTCTCCACCGTGTCGTCGAGGTCGAGCCGTCCCTCCGACTCCAGTTGGAGCATGACGGTCGCCACGAACGTCTTGGTGATGCTGGCGATACGGAACCGGTCGTCGGCGCCGCGCGGCGCGCCGGTTCTGAGGTCGCCGACACCCGCCGCGCCCTTCCAGACGCTGTTCCCGACGCGCGCCTGGCTCGCCACTCCGGGTATGCCGCCCCGTACGACGTCGTCCAGCGCCCGCCGGGTCTCCTCGTGCCCGGTGCGGCTCGGTGCCGCCTCGGCGGCGGGCGCCGTGAACGCGGTGACGGCCAGCGCCGCCACCGCGAGCCCCGCCACACCCGTACGCGCTGGCCTGTGCCGTCGTATTGCCATGTCAGCTCCTCATAAGCCGGGGTCCGCAGTCGCGGGAGGAGACACGAACAGGGAGGCGGGGGTTGAGGGCGCTCACGGTTCTCAGGGTGCGTTCGGGGTTCGACCAGGGCGCGGTCGGGGCGCGCCTCAGGGTTCGCGCAGTCGCGTCAGCTGCCGCGCCGAAGCCTCCCAGGACCCGGCCGGCGCCGCCCCTGTGTCCACCGACCGCGCCCACACCACCAGCACTACGGGCAGCGCCAGATAGCCGAACCGCCCGGCGGGCGCCAGCAGGAACGCTATGGCGAGGCCGAGCGCCAGCCGGTCCGCGGCCCGCACGGCGTCCCGTGGCGGCCGCAGGACGAGCGAGACGCCGACGCCGATCGCGCCGCACACGAGCAGCGTCACCGCCGCCGCCCACCCCATGGCGCCCTGCTCCGCGAGCAGCCGGCCGGGCAGCGGGCTGGCCGCCGGGGTCGCCAACTCGCCCCGCCCGGTGGGGAAGGCGAGCACCTGCTGGACCATCGGACCGGGTGAGAGCAGCGCGCACGGCAGGACGAGCAGGGCCGTACCGGCAACCGCCGTACCCGCGCAGCGCAGAGCCGGCCGCGCGCCCCACACGCAGCCGAGCAGCGCGACGACGACCGGAATCGCGGGCCAGGCCGTCCACTTGAGCGAGCACGCGGCGGCGAGCACCAGCCCGGCCGCCACCGGCCGCCCGCGTACGGCGAAGGCGACGGCCAGCACGCACAGCCCGGCCAGCGGCAGGTCGACTCCGCTGACACACAGGGGCAGTGCCACGACCGGCGAGGCGATCAGCGCGGCCGTCGCGGTACCGAACCGCTCGTCCTCACCGCGCACCTGGGCCCCGTCCCCGGGCCGCCGTACGACTCCCCGGCTCGCCACCAGGCACGCCAGGAACACCGCCGCGCACCACACCCGCGCGTCGCCGAAGTACCGTGCCACCCAGCCGTGTTCACCGAGCAGCGCGCGGGGGATTCCCAGGAGCGCCATCCCCGGCAGATACGGCGTGTACTCCTCGACCCGCCGGGGCGCGTCCAGATACGGGGTCCCCCGCTCGTACAGCAGCCGGCCGGACCGCTCGATGACGTCGACCTCCGACTGCGCCTGGCCGGTGAGAACCAGGAGCAGCAGCGGCAGTACGACCGCGCCCGCCAGGGCCACCGTCACCGAGACCCGCACGGCGCGCGGGCGCGGCAGCAGCCGTGCGGCGACGGCGGCGCCCGCGTATCCGACGGCCGCGCAGACGCCCCACACGCGGTGCGTCCCCAGCTCGGAGACGAGGGGGAAGGCCGCCGCCCACACGGCGGCGAGCAGCCATCCCACGGGCCACCACCAGGGGGCCGCCGACCTGCTGTTGTCGCGTTCGACTCGCCAAGTAATCACCTCGACATTGCAGCCGCCGGGGCCTGTCGGGGTCAGCACGGTCAGGTCGAGACTTGGTGGTCGGGTTTCCCCTACCGAGCGGGCGCGAGCAGACCCGACCGGGACCGAGTGCGGCCGGTGGACCGTCTCGGTCCACCCTCACGTACCGCTCAATCCCCCATCACGTCGCGGACGTTGGCCCGTACGACGTCCTGGTCGCGCCGCACCGCCTCGTACTGCGCCCGGTGGCTCACGATGTCGGCGGACTGTGCCCGCGCCTCGCCGGCCCACCACACCCCGACCGTGTTGTGCTCGCGCGCGCACTCGATGTCGGCGACGGCCGTGTCCCGTTCCCGTTGCGTACGGCGGGTGTTGCCGTCGTCGCCCCGGTGCCACGCGTCGTCGCGGAAGGCCTCCTCGCGGCCCTTGTACCGCTTGAAGCCCTTGTCCTCGACGCACGTCGCCCAGGTGCGCAGCGCCTCACTCACGTCGGGGTCCTTCCGCGCCTTCTTGGCCAGCGCCTGGGTCCGGCGCGACGTGTAGGTGTACATCCGGGTCGTGTCCTCGACCCCTTCGTTGAGCCGGGCGGACGCCTGACCGAAACAGCCGCCCTCGGGGACCTTGCGGCCCTTGACGACGAGGTCCGTGGCGCGGTCGGCGTTGTAGAGCACCTGATACTCCGCCTCGGTCACCGTGGGGCCCTTCTTCCCTTCCCCGCCGGGCAGCTTCGGGTCCCACCCGTAACCCCAACGCCGCGCCTCGTCGAGGTCGAGTTCGCCGAACGGGGTCGCCATCGCCACCGCCACCAGCGTGGCGAAGGACGCCTGTCTGTCGACCGAGACGGGTCCGGTGGGGTCGAGGATGAAGCCGGTGAAGCCGAAGCCGGCCATGCAGCGCTCCGCCCCGCGCACCTGGGCCTGGGTCGTGCGCTCGGTCTCGTCGGCGCTGAACTCGTAGCGGGCCAGCGGCAGTTCCGGGATGTCCCACTCCTTCTCGACCTTCGGCACACGACTGCCGTCGGTGTACGCGGAGGTGTCGGGCGCCTCGTCGGCGGCGGAACCGCTGCCGGAGCCGGAGCCGGAGCCGGACGAACAGCCGGCCAGAGCGGCGAGGGCCGTGAGAGCCGCGGCCCCGGCGAGGAGAGGGGCCGCCCTCACTCCCCTGAGTCCGTCGCTCCGTCGGCCTCGGCCACCGCCGTGATCTCCACCAACTGGCCGGTGTAGCCGAGGCACGCGACCCCGAGCAGCGTGGAGGTGTGCGGCCCCGTGGTGAGACCCGAGGCATGGACCACGTCCCAGACCCGGCTCAGGTCACCCGGGTCCGACGACACCACGTACACGTCGGTGGAGATCACCCGGCCCAGATCGCTGCCGACGGCGTGCAGCGCGGTCTCCAGGTTCGCGAGGACCTGCTCGGTCTGCGCGGCGAAGTCACCCGGTCCGACGAGCGTGCCGTCCTTGTCGAGCGGTACGGATCCGGCCATGAACGCCAGGCGACTGCCGCTCTCGACCACGGCCGCGTGCGCGTAGCCGGGCGGCGGGAAGAGGCTGGGGACGGTTGTGCGCCGCGCCATGAGGTCGCTCCTTGCCAGAGATGGATCGATCGGTCACGGGGTGACGCCCGAAAGCCGCTCAAAGCCCTCGCGGTCACACCCGCGTGCCATTGTCTGCGCGGCGGGCCCGCACGTCACCGGAGTTTCCGCCGTCCGCCGCAACGTCTGCCGGACCGTCCGCCGTGGCATCCCCCGGACCGCGCGCCCCGCCTCGTACCACCGCCACCGCGATCAGCGCGACGGCGAGCCCGGCGGCCGTCTGCGGGCCGAAGGGTTCACCGAACATGACCGCGCCCCATACGGCCGTGACCGGCGCCATCAGGAACATCAGGGTGTTCACCCGCAGCATCCCGGAGCGGCGCAGAACCAGCCAGTACAGGCCGTATCCACCGAACGTCGCCAGCAGCACGAGCCAGCCGACCGCGAGCCAGAAGGACGTCTCGGCGGGCGGCACCGCCGCGCCCGCGGCGACGGCGAGGACGGTGAAGACGACGGCGCTCGTGCCGCAGTGGATCGTCATCGCCACGGACGGCGCGACCGCCTTGCGGGTACGGCCCTCCAGGAACGTGGCGGCGACCAGCGACAGCATGCCGAGGAACGGCACCGCGTACGCCCACAGCGCCACGCCCCGCACCGCCGCCGCGTCCGCCGACGTCACAACGAGCACTCCCGTCACGCCGAGGCACAGGCCCAGCCACTGGCGCCGGGAGACGTACTGCCGCAGCAGCGGTCCGGCCAGCGCGCCCGCGACGAGCGGCTGCGTGCCGTCGATCAGGGCGGTCGTGCCGCTGGAGACGCCGAGCTGGATCGCGTAGTAGACCGTGAGGAGGTAGCCGCTCTGCGACAGCGCGCCGATCACGCACTGCCGCAGCAGATCGCGCGCCGTCAGCCCGCGCCAGGCCGCGCGGGCGCGGACGACGGCGACCGCCCCGAGGACCAGGGCCAGGGGCAGGAAGCGCCACATCAGGATCGTGACGGCGTCGGCGCTGCCGGCGCCGAGCTTGGCGCCGATGAAGCCCGAGCTCCAGCAGATGACGAACGCGACGGAGAGAAGGAGGTTCACGGCAGGACACCACCCGTGGCGCAACCGTCCTTGACAGAGGAGACAGGTATACCGATCTGTTTACTCATGCGCCCCACTATACAGATCGGTATACTTGCCACCATGAGCGTGAACAAGACCGCGAACAAGAGCGTGAGCGGCGCCCGCCGCCCCCCGCGCCGGATCGTCATGACCCCCGGCGCGCGCCGCGCCCTGGACGCCGCGTCGCGGCTCTTCTACGAACACGGCATCAACGCCGTCGGCGTCGACCGCATCGCCGCCGAGGCCGGGGTCACCAAGAAGACGCTGTACGACCGGTTCGGCTCGAAGGAGCAGATCGTCGTCGAGTATCTGGCCGGCCGCGACGAACGCTGGCGCGCCCTCCTCGACGAGCGGCTGGCAGCCGCGCCCCCGTCGCCCGCCGAGCACGTGCTCGCGGTCTTCGACGCCTCGCGCGCCTGGGCGGAGGCGAACGGCTCACGGGGTTGCAGCATGGTCAACGCCCACGCCGAGATCGACGATCCGGAGCATCCGGCGTACGCCCTGATCACCGACCAGAAGGCGTGGATGCTGCAGCTGTTCACCAGCCTCGCGCGGGAGGTCCTGGCGCCGGGCGAGGCGACCCCGTCCGAGACGGCCGACCGCCTCGCCCGCACGCTCATGCTCCTTCACGAGGGCGCGCTCGTCGCCCACGGTCTGGGCATCTTCCCCGACGCCCTCGGGCTCGCGCGCGATCAGGCGCGGGTCGTGCTCGGGGCGTACGCGTGACGGTCGATGGCATGGCCGTCGGGCTCACGACGGTCGACTGAGCGGCCCCGTCGCCCCGGCAGCGTCCACGCCCGGTCCCCCAGCAGCGCGAGCGCCGCCGGCAGCAGTACGCCCCGTACGACCGTCGCGTCGATGAGGATCGCCACCGCCATCCCCGTACCGAGCATCTTGTACTCGATCGAGGACAGCGTCGTGAAGACCGAGAAGACCCCGACCATGATGGCGGCGGCGCTGGTCACGACCCCCGCGCTGGCGGCGATGCCGCCGACGATCGCCTCGCGGGTGGAGTCGGGACCGCCCGGCGAACCGGTCCACCGTTCGCGGATCCGGCTGAGGATGAAGATGTGGTAGTCCATGCTCAGCCCGAACAGAATGATGAACATGAACAGCGGCAGCCAACTCACCACGCCCCCATAGGCGTTGAAGTCGAGCAGCGACTCCAGTCGGCCTCCCTGGAAGACGGCGACGAGCACCCCGTACGCCGCCCCGATCGACAGCAGGTTCAGCGCGATCGACACGAGCGGCAGGGCGAGCGAGCGGAAGGCGACGACCAGCAGGACGAAGGCCAGGACGAGGACGAAGGCGAAGACCAGCGGCGTCCGCGCGTTCACCTGACGGGTGAAGTCGTACGGCATGGCGGTCCGGCCCGCGACCGCGACCTCCGCCCCCTTCACCGCCCCCACCGTCGCGGGCACCGCCCGCTCCCGCAGGAATTCCAGGGCGCGCATCGACTCCGGATCCGTACCGGCCCCCGCCAGCGGCACTCGTACCACCAGCATGTCGCCGACCGGCACCGTCGTGATCGGCTCGCGCAGCGCCCCGTCGCTCCGCGCGGCCTGCTCGTGCAGCGCCTCGGCCGCCGCCCGCGCCTCGGGGCCGTTGTCCGACACCACGACGCGCGCGGGCGTGGTCACCCCGGGGAACACCCGCTGCATCCGGGCGCCCGCGTCGGCCGCCGCCGATACACCGCGCGGCAGGCTCTGGATCTGCGTGGCGTCCTGGAGGTGCAGCCCGAGCGCCGGCAGCGCCATGGCGGCGAGGAGGAGCGCCGCCAGACCGCCGGTGAGCAGCGGACGGCGTACGACCTTGCCCGCCACGGCCGTCCAGATCCGCGACCGGCCCGCGGCCGTACGCCGCCGTCCCAGCCACGGGATCCTGCCCAGATCGACACGGTCCCCCAGCGCGGCCACGAGCGCGGGCAACGCCGTCACCGAACCGAGCACCGCGAGACCGACCACCAGGACGGTGCCGAGCGTGAGCCCCTTGAACACGTCGACACCCGTGAACAGCAGCCCGGTCATGCACACCATCACGGTCAGACCGGACACCACGACCGCGTGGCCCGAGGTGCGCGACGCGATCCGCAGCGCTTCCTGGACCGACCGCCCGGCCGCTCGCTCCTCGCGGATACGGCGCAGATAGAACAGCGAGTAGTCGATGCCCACCGCCATGCCGATGAGCAGCACGATCGCGGAGGCGGCGCTGTTGAACGGCACCCACCGGCCGAGCGTGTCCAGCAGCCCGAACGCGGCGGCGACGGCGGTCGCCGACAGCAGCAGCGGGATCCCGGCCGCGACGAGCGAGCCGAAGACGACGAGCAGGATGACGACGGTGAGCGGCAGCGAGGTGGTCTCGGCGCGCTTCATGTCGTCCTTGATGCCGTCGTCGACGGCCGAGGAGAGGCTGGAGTCGCCGGCCTGGTCGATACGCGCCTCGGGGTGCTGCCGTACCACCTTCTGGACGGCGTCGAAGGCGGTCCGCTTGTGGGCGGCGAACTCGGCGTCGGGACCGGCGATTTCGAACGTGACGAGGTCGGCCGTGCCGTCATCGGAGACCCAGCGCCCACCGTCCGCGCCTAGCGGCGACCCGACGTCCTTCGCCGCGTGGGGCACGGCGCGCAACGCCGCGACCAGGTCCCTCGTGGCGGCGCGGCGGGTCGCGGGGGCCTCGCCCTCCCTTGCCCGGATCATCACGTTCTCGCGTATGGAGTCCCCGGCGTTCTGCGCGGAGATCATCCGCTGACCCCGGCCCGCCTCGCCGGGGTCGGTCGATCTGACCTGTTCCCCGGGGAACAGGGAGGAGGACATGACGGCGACGACGACCAGGAGCAGCCACGCGGCGATGGCCGCCGTGCGGTTTCTGGCGGACCAGCCGGCGACGGACTCGACCAGTCCGGGGCGGTCGGCCGGTCCGGGGCGGTCGGCCGGTCCGGGGCGGTCGGCCGGTTCGGCGCGTTCGCCGGGTCCGGCGGGTTCTGACTTGATTCGGCGCAGCATGAGCTGCTCTCCTTCACTCGGAGGGTCGTATCCGTGGAGCTCGCCGTTCGGCGAGTGGAGCGTCCTTCTGTGCCCGGGCCGTCGAGTTGCCGCTCGGCGGCCCGGGGTTGTGTCCTGCTCGTTGGCCGGGCTATTCGACGTCCTTGAGGATCCGTTCCAGCGATCCGGTACGGCTCTGCAGATCGGTGAGCTGCCTGCCCAGGTCGGCGAGCTGCTTCTCCGTACGCTGCTGGCCCTCCACCGCCTGGGCGGCGAGCTGGCGGTACTCGTTCTCGTCGGCCCTGACCTCCCTGGTCCGGCGGCCCACGGTGAAGTGCCACAGGGTCAGCGTCACCACGATCAGCAGGATCGCGAACAGCCCTATCGCTCCGATGACTTCCTGCCACGCCTGTTCGTCGTCCATCAGACGGCCCCCTTCTCTTCTCTCTCGTCCCTCTGGTTGCTCTGATTGCCCTGCGTGCTCTGATTGCTCAGCGTCTGTACGGCGGTGACGATGTCCTGCGGCGTCAGAACGACCGCGAACGCGTTCACCTCGTAGAACTTCATGGCTTTCCCGTCGTCCGACAGCTCCAGCCGCGAGGTCACCAGACCGGCGGCTTCGAGCTTCTTGAGATGGACCTGGAGCAACGCCCTGCTGATGTCCAGCTCCCTGGCCAGCCGGCTGACGTAGTTACGTCCCCCGGCGAGTGCCGCGACGACGCGCAGCCGGTGGGGGTTGGACAGCGTCGCCAGTACGCGAACCAGTTCGTCGCCCGTGGGCACGGGTGGGCTCATCGCGACCTCCTGCACATGCAAAGAAAAGTTAGCAGGTGCCTACGTGAATTACTAACCCCATGTTCGAAGGGCATGTTCGAAGGGATTCGAAGGGAGGGAGAAGCGCGGGTCGGCCGGCGCTCGGATCGGACGTTCAGGCCGCGGGCGCGTGCAGCAGCGGGCTCTTGTTGCGCATCAGCCACTGGCGGTACACGACGGCCTGCAACGCCGCCTCGCGGTAGGCCGCCTCCAGGTCCGCGTACACCTCGGCGCCCCCGGGGCCGTCCCCGTCACCGCCCGCGTCCGCGCTCGCGACAGCGCCCGGACCCGCGGCGCCCGGACCCGCGGTGCCAGGACCCGCGATGCCCGCGCCCTCGTACGCCCCCGGCCGCGAGAACAGCAGCAGCCGCACCGCCAACGGGTCGTCCCGCAGCGGCCGTACGACCATGTCCTCGCGCGGCACCGAGGTCGGCTGGCAGGGCGCTATCGCCTCGCCGACCGCGATCAGCGACGAGGCGGTCAGGTAATCCCCGTGCAGGACGGGCGGGTTGAGCCCGGCCTCGCCCAGTACGCGCCGCAGACCGTCCCATTCACCGTCCACGGTCGGGTCGATCATCCACCGGTCGGCCGCCAGGTCGGCCAGCTCGACGATCTGACTGCCGGCCGCCGGGTGGTCCCGGGCCAGCGAGATGAACTGCGGTTCCCGCTCGACCAGTACGCGCCGGTCGAGCCCCGGCGGCACCCGCAGCGGACAGCCCTCCACCTCGTGCACGAACGCCACATCGAGCCCGCCCCCGGACACCTGGCGCAGCAGCGCGTTCGCCGAGACGTCCATCTGGAGCGAGATGTCGGTGCCCGGCAGCCGCTCGCGCAGTCTGCGCAGCCAGCCCGCCAGGGCGCGGCTCGCCGTGGAGCCGATGCGCAGCCGGGGCCCGGCGGACCGGTCGGCCGCCGCTCTCGCCTCGCTGACGAGTACGGCCATCCCGGCGACCAGCGGACGCGCGCGGCTGAGCACGGAGTGGCCGAGCAACGTGGGCCGGCAGCCGGTGCGTTCACGGGAGAACAGCTCGGCGCCGAGCGAGTTCTCGATCCGCCGCAGCTGCGTCGTCAGGGACGGCTGGCTCATCCCGAGCTGCCGGGCCGCTTTGTGCAGACTTCCCGCGTCGGCTATGGCGCACAGCGCGCGTAGATGCCTGACCTCCAGCTCCATGTACCGAAGAGTAGGCCTGCTGTTTGCGTCACGCCAGGGACCCAAAACGCAGTAATTGGCTTTCATTCGAAGAAAATTGGGCGAGCCGACGCCTGGGTGATGCTCTGGTGCTATCGCCCTTCGGCATCATCCGCTGCGGCCGTGTGAGGCACGACACTCATCCCACCGAACCCGTTCGTAGGACGAGTAGGAGCCCCCCACATGAGATACCCCAAGACGGCACTTTCCGCGATCGCCGGACTCTCGCTGGCCTTCGCGACCGCCCTCACCGCCACCCCGGCCGCCGCCGCTGACCCCACCAGCGCCGCGCCGACCACCACCTCGTACGCCCAGTACGAGGGCTCGTCGGAAGACTCCGCCGCGACCAAGGCCTTCTACGAGGCCGTCATGAAGTCGGTCGCCGAGAAGCGTGCCGCGAACCCGGGCGCCCTCGCCGTCACCGTCGTGTACGACGCCTCCGGCGCCCCGTCGTTCGCCGGCGAGATAGCCAGCAGCACCCAGATCTGGAACAGCTCCGTCGCCAACGTGCAGCTCCAGCAGGGCGGCAACGCGGACTTCACCTACGAAGAGGGCAACGACCCGCGTGGCTCGTACGCGAGCACCGACGGGCACGGCCGCGGCTACATCTTCCTGGACTACGCGCAGAACCAGCAGTACGACTCCCTCCGCGTGACCGCCCACGAGACCGGGCACGTGCTCGGCCTGCCGGACAACTACACGGCTCCCTGCAGCAAGCTGATGTCGGGCGGCGGCCCCGGCCCGTCCTGCACCAACTCGCAGCCGGACCAGGCCGAGCGCAACCAGGTCAACAGCCTCTGGGCGAACGGCTTCGCGGCCGCGCTGGCCAAGGCTTCCTGATCCGTCGCTGATCCGCCGTCGACCGGCAGATCGGACCCCCCACCGGATCAGGCACCGACCGGGCGTGCCGGTACTCGCTGTCGAGTACCGGCA
>NZ_JBHUUW010000051.1:0-59329 GCF_042670825.1 Streptomyces sp. NPDC057137
GGCCACAGCCGTTGCCAATGCCATTGCCGGAAGGGGGTCAACCCGTCGTGGAAAGTACGGAAGTGAAGCACGGCACGGCCGCCTGCCCCTCCCGCTGCGGCGTCCCCGACATCAGCCGCAGCTCGGCGACCGCCATGTCCTGCCCCTGGGTGTGCATCTGGGCGACGAGGCGGATCAGCTCGGGGATGCGGTAGACCGTCACTGCACCCGGCGCCGATTCGGCGATCTCCACCACATGGTGGTCCAGGAGCCGTCCCACCAGGAGTTCGGCGGCCCAGGTGTCCAACGCCAGGGTCCGCGCCGCGCGCGGGATGTCGAACGGTACGGCTCCGGCGCGGGCCAGACAGGCCAGCGCCCGGTTGTCCGGCTCGGCGAGCCGGGCGCACGCGCCCGCCAGTCGGCCCAGGACGTCGAGGGAGCCACTGCCCAGCTCGGCCAGCCGGCGGTGTTCCGGGGCCAGCCGGGCGGCCAGTTCGGTGACGGACCACATGGGGCGCGCCGCCAGCTTCTCGCCGGCCGCCCGTACGCCCAGCGCGCGGTTGCCGGTCAGGCGCACCGTCTGCCGGGCGGCGGCGATGTCCGCGCCGACGCGGTCGGCCCCGGCGAGCGAGGCGAGCAGTTCGACGGCGTCGTCCGTCTCCATCGGCGGCAGCTCGACGTTGGCCGCGCCGGGCAGGCCGGGCAGCCGTACGCGCGAGGTGACCAGGACCGCGCTCAGCGAACCGCCGGGCAGCAGCGGCAGTACCTGTTCGGGGCCGCAGGCGTCGTCCAGGACCAGGAGCAGACTCCGGTCCGCGCTCCAGCTGCGGAAGATACGGGCCAACTCGTCGACCTGGTCAGGCAGTTCGTCCACCCGCAGGCCGATGTCCCGCAGCAGGGAGCGCAGCGCCGCCGCAGGGTCGGTCGGCCGGTCGGTCTCGTCGTGGAGCCGTACGTAGAACTGGCCGTCCGCGAAGTGCTCGCGCAGCAGATGCGCGGCGCGGACGGTGACGGTGCTCTTGCCCGAGCCGGCTCCGCCGAGGACGGTGACGACCTGAGGGGCCGTCAGGGCGGTTTCACTGCCCGACTTGGCGTACGTGACGATACGGGCCAGCTCGGCGCGCCGACCGACGAAGTCCGGTGCGTCCGGGGGAAGTTGGGCGATCACCGCGACGGGTGCGACGGGTACGACAGGTGCGGCGGCAGGTGGAGCGGCTGGGGCCGTCAAGGCCGATGACCCAGCCGGCCCCGCGGATCCCGCCGGCCCCGTGGGCCGCCCCGGCGACAGATCCAGCGACGGCGCTTCGTTGAGTACGTCGCGCTGGAGCCGCTGGAGCCGGTGCGAGGGCTCGATACCCAGCTCGTCGACCAGGTCCCGGCGCAGCTGCCCGAAGGTCTCCAGCGCGGTGCCGCGCTGGCCCGACCGGTAGGCCGCGAGCATGAGCTGGGCGGCGAACTCCTCGTTCAGCGGGTGGTCGGCGGTGAGTTGCCGCAGCTCCCCCATCAGCCGGTGGTGCCGGCCGAGCCGCAGATCGGCCTCGACCCGCAGCTCCAGGGCGCCCAGCCGGGCATCCGCCAACTGCGCGACGCGGGCGGCCAGCGCCGGACCGGTCTCGATGTCGGCGAACGCGTCCCCGCGCCAGAGCGCGAGCCCGACGCGCAGCGTGCGGGCGGCGCTCTCGGGGTCGCCGTCGCCCAGATCGGCGCGCGCCCGCGCGAGATGCCGCTCGAACTGCCACAGGTCCAACTCGTCGGGCGCGAGCCTGATCCGGTACCCGTTGGGACAGGTCTCGACCCGCTCCCCGGGACCACCCGCGCCCGCCACGCCGGAGTGCGGGGGCTTGCGGAGCTGGTACACGTAGGTCTGGATGGTCTTACGGGCCAGCCGGGGCGGCTCGCCGTCCCAGAGCTCGTCGATGAGGGTGGACGTCCGTACCTGTTCGTTGGCGTGGAGCAACAGCGCGGCGAGCAGCCGCCGGGCCATCGGGGCGGAGGGCGTACGGTCCTCCCCCTGCCCGCTGATCTCCATCGGCCCGAGGATCCGGACGCGCAGCGGACGGGAGTCGTGCGGGTTCGTGCTGTCCGGGTTCGCGCTGTGTCTGTTCGTGCTGTGCGGGTTCGTGCTGTCCCCGTGGGTGCCGGAATGGTGAGTGCTTTCGGTCGCCGAGTGCGTCAAGACCTGTCGTGTCCTTTCGGATCGTCTCTCCGGGACCGTGAAGCGCTCAGCCGGAAACGACCGCCCACCCGATGGTGGTGGCGGCTGCCACGCTCGTCTTGCTTCCCCGTGCCCCGTTGATCTCTGCCTCCGCTGAACCCTCCACGCGCGACACCGGGTGGGAGCCACGCCCGATCGGGGGCGCGGCTCGCGTGCCAGGTGCGTGAAGGTGAAGTGCTTTCTGCTGTAAGGTTGTTGATGATCTCTGCTGCCATACGGGGTGTCAATAACCTTGTGCAGCAGACGATTTCACTCCGGCGATGCCCTACGGGCCGAAGCTGTAGAGGGCGACCCATACGCACAGGCCGAGCATGCCGGCCGCGTTGAGGAACAGGTTTCTGCCGAAGTCCCTTGCCCGTACATGCATGAAGACGGCCACGAGAAAATAGGCCACGAGCGCCCACACGGTGACGCCCCCCAGCACGGGCACCCAGACCCCGAGGACCAGCCCCATGGCGGCGGCGAACTTCACGACGGGCGCGAGCCACCACCACTCACGCGGAAACTTCACGCCCTCGAAACACTCACGCACGAACCGAACGGGCCCGATGCAGAGCACCCCGTCGCCGACCTGAATCAACGCCAGAACGAGCACGGGCCACACGGGATCGGGCAGGGCTCTCATCGGCCACCTTCCATCACCGACCCAAACGCCCGCGCCATCAGGCGAGTTGTGCCCGATCCCTCGACTCCCCCTGATCGAGCGAAAGCGGCCTGTACACCTCGCTGTTCGAGATTCCTGAACAATGTCTCGCTCGTTTGACTCCGTGGACGGTTCGGACAGACGGAGGAGAGACCATGCAACTGCACCTGGACCGGCACGACTCGAATGCACGTCGGCGCCGGCTCGCTGTCGCCGTCGCCGTCGCGGGCTGCCTGGCAGGCCTGTTGATGGCCGGATGCGGGGCGTCCGGCGGCGAGGACGACGGCGACGGCGACTCCAAGGGGTCGAAGCCGCGTTCACCGTCCACGCCCAGCCCCTCACCCACGTACAAGTACAAGTACAAGTACACGAAGGATCTCGGCACCTGCGAGGACGGAAAGTGCACGGTCGAGGTCCGGGAAGGCGACGTCATCCCGTTCGGGGAGGACGTCCGGGCACCGGATCTGAACATCGACAGGATCGGTCCGGCAGGCGTAGACCTCAGGTTCTCCGAACCCGGCGCCATGACGTCGACGTTCGCGGGCCAGACGCCCGACCAGGGCGGCGCCTCCACGTTCAACGAGACCGACTTCCGGGTCCTGGAGATCCACGGCGACACAGCCGTGCTCCGCATCCTGCCGACCCGGCGATGACGCGGGCAGACCGACAGGGGCAGACCGACACTGGCAGGCCTCACCGGTCGATGAGCGCCCGTACCCCGCGACCGCCCACGGTCAAGCCCGCACGAGGCCGCTCTGGTAGGCGATCACGACGAGTTGCGCGCGGTCGCGGGCGTCGAGCTTCGTCATGGCGCGTTGGATGTGGCTGCGGATGGTCAGAGGGCTGATGACGAGTTCCTCGGCGATGTCGGTGTTGGACATCCCGTGCGCGGCCAGGGCCATCACCTCGCGTTCGCGGGCGGTGAGTTCGCTGAGACGCTCGGGGGACGCGAGTGGCTTCTCGGGGTCGGGCGCTGCCAGGAAGCGGGTGATGAGGGCGCGGGTCGCGAGGGGTGAGAGCAGGGATTCGCCTCCGGCGACCGTACGAATGCCGGAGAGGAGTACCTCGGTGCTGACGTCCTTGCCCAGAAAGCCGCTCGCGCCCGCGCGGATGGCCTCGGCGACGTACTGGTCGTTCTCGAAGGTGGTGAGGATGAGGACGCGGGTGTTCGTCAGCCCGGGGTCGGCGCAGATGGCGGCGGTCGCGGCCAGGCCGTCGGTACCGGGCATCCGGATGTCCATCAGGACGACGTCGGGGTGGTGGGCACGGGCGAGGTCCACCGCCTCGCTTCCGTCGACGGCCTCACCGACCACGGTCAGGTCCTCGGTGGTGTCGATGAGGATGCGGAACGTGGCGCGCAGGAGGGCCTGGTCGTCGGCGAGCAGGACGGTGGTCATGTGGGTCGGCTTCCTTCTGACGGCTGTTGGGGGGAGGGGGACGAGGGCAGCGGGAGGGGGAGGGTGCAGGTGACTTCGAAGCCGCCCGCCGGGCGGGGGCCGGCGTGCAGGGTCCCGCCGACGGAGTGGGCGCGTTCCCGCATGCCGACGAGTCCGAAGCCGTGTCCGACGCCCTGCTCGGAGCCGTACGCCTGCTCGGAGCCGTACGCCTGCTGGGAGCCCTCGTTGCTGATGGTCAGCGTCACATGGTCCGGGGAGTAGGCGAGGCGGACGTGCGCCGTCGCGGTGGCGGCGTGTTTGGTGACGTTGGTCAGTGCCTCCTGCACGATCCGGTACGCGCTCAGGTCCACCCCGGCCGGCAGGGGCCGGGCCCGCCCTTCGACGTCGGTCCGGACGACGAGACCCGCCGTGGCGAACGCCGCCGCCAGCTCGTCGAGTTGAGCGAGTCCGGGGGCGGGTCCCAACGACTCGGACTCGGACTCGTTCTCGTTGTCCTGGCGCAGGAGCCCCACGGTCGCCTTCATCTCGCGCAGCGCCGTCGCCGTGGTCTCCCGCAGACTGTCGAGCATCGCGCCCGCCTGGTCCGACTGGGCGCGCACCAGGTGCGCGGCGGTACCGGCCTGGGCGTTGGCCAGGGCCAGATGGTGCGCGACCACGTCATGCAGCTCGCGGGCGATACGCATGCGTTCCTGCGCGACCCGGTGGCGGGCCTCTTCCTCGCGGGTGCGTTCGGCGTGGTCGGCGCGGGCGTGCACGGCGGCGATGTAGGCGCGGCGCAGCTGGACGGCGCTGCCCAGGACGGCGGGCAGGAGCACCCAGGCGATGGGGTTGACCGTCGTGAGCAGCACGTTGTGATCGAGCGGGTCGGTGAGGAGAGCGGTGGTGACCAGGAGCGCGACGGTGAGGAAGGCGCAGACGCGGGTGTTCCTGCGGTTGGTGAGCAGGCCCAGCGAGTACAGCGCCACGATGAGCGGGCCTTGCAGCAGGGCGGTGAGCAGATAGCCGAGCGCGATCTCGGCCACGGCGCACAGGGCGGTGACGGCCACGACGGTACGGGGCCGGCTCCGGCGCCAGAAGAGGGCGGCGGAGCCGAGCACCGACAGGAGCACCGCGGGCCAGATCCCGATCCGCCTGTCGAAGATCAGACCGCTGGTGATGCTTCCGCCGATGGAGAACGCCAACAGTCCCAGGACCACGGTGGCGTCCACTCTGCGGTCCGTCCAGCCCTGTGACTGAGGGTTCATCGGTCTCACTTTCGTTCTGTTCGGTGATGCGGTGTAGCGGTGATGCGGTGGTGCGACGGCGGGGCCGCTCACATACGTACCGGCTCCTTCGCGTTGTCGTGCGTGCTCTCGTGCCGCTCGACCGCCGGTGGACGCGACTGGAGTGCCGCGCCTTCCACATCGACGTTGGGCAGTACCTTGTCGAGCCGCCGCGGCAGCCACCAGGCCCGGTCACCGAGCAGGGCGAGTACCGCCGGCACGAGTGCCATGCGGACCACGAAGGCGTCGAAGAGCACGGCGACGGCGAGGCCGAATCCGATGGTCTTGATCATCGGCTCGGAGTTGGCGATGAAGGCGGAGAACACGGCGATCATGATGAGAGCGGCCGCGACGACGACCCGTGCGCTGTGCCGGAACCCGGTGACGACCGCCTCGGCCGGCCGGTCCCCGTGCACATGAGCCTCCCGCATACGGGCCACGAGGAAGACCTCGTAGTCCATGGCGAGACCGAAGACGATGCCCACCAGGAAGATCGGCATGAGGCTCATGATCGGGCCGGGCTGCTCGACACCGAGCAGCTCGGCGCCCCAGCCCCACTGGAAGACCGCGACGACGGAGCCGAGAGCGGCCAGGACGGAGAGCAGGAATCCGAGGGCCGCCTTGACGGGGACGAGTACGGAGCGGAAGACGACGAGCAGCAGTACGAAGGCGAGGCCGACGATGACGGCGAGGTACGGAATCAACGCGTCCTGAAGCGCTTGGGCGACATCGATGTTCATCGCCGTGCTGCCGGTCACCTCGAATGTCGCGCCGCTGGACGCCTCGACCGCGGGGCGTTCGCCCCGGATGGTGTGGACGAGATTCTTCGTCGTCTCGTCGTTCGGGCCGTCGGCCGGCACGGCGGAGAAGATCGCGGTGTCGCCGGTGGGGTTGAACTGGGCGGGCGAGACGGAGACGACCCCTTCGGTGGCGCCGACCTCCTTGGCGATCGTGGCGACCGCGGCCTTGGGGTCGGGGGCGCCCTTGGCGTCCACCACGACGGTCAGCGGACCGTTGAAGCCGGCGCCGAAGCCGTCGGCGAGCGCGTCGTAGGCGCGGCGTTCGGTGGTGGAGACCGGCTTGGACTCCTCGCCGGGCATGCCCATCCGCAGATCCGTCGCGGGGAGGGCGAGGGCTCCGAGGGCGGCGACGCCGATCAGGAGGACCGCGACCGGCCGACGCAGCACGAAGCGAGCCCAACGAGTACCGCGGTTGTCGGTCCAAGCGTCTTTTCGTGTCCCACGTGCCTTGCGCACCTTCCGTGGGAGGACGGCGTCCGGCCAGAAGCCGAGGAGCGCCGGTACGAGGGTGAGCGCGACGAGTACGGCGATCACGACCGCTCCGGCAGCGGCCAGGCCCATCTTGGTCAGCATGGGCACGCCGACCACGGTGAGCCCGGCGAGCGCGATGACGACCGTGAGCCCGGCGAAGACGACCGCCGAACCGGCGGTCCCCGCCGCGAGACCGGCCGCCTCCTGTGATGTGCGCCCCTTGGCCCGTTCCTCGCGGTAGCGCGAGACGACGAACAGCGCGTAGTCGATACCGACGGCGAGTCCGAGCATGGTGGCGAGCGTGCCGGTCGTGAGGGACAGACCGAAGGTGCTGCCCAGGGCCAGGATGGAGGCCATGCTGATGCCGACACCGACGAGCGCGGTGAGCAACGGCAGCCCGGCCGCCGCCAGCGACCCGAACGTCACCAGCAGCACGACGGCGGCGAGTGCCACCCCCACAACCTCCGCCATGCCGCCCGCGGCCGGCTGGGTCGCCAGCGCGGTTCCGCCCACCTCGACCGTCATGCCCCGCTTCTGGGCGACGTCGATCGCGTTCTCCAGCGTGCTCCTGGTGCCGTCGCTGAGGTCGTCCGCCTTCACCTTGTAGCTGACGGTCGCGTACGCGGTCGAGGCGTCCTCACTCACCGCGCCCGCCCGGAAGGGGCTCACGACCCGCTCGACCTGCGCACCCCCGCCGACCTCGGCCACGAGTTCGTCGATGACCACCCGGTGGTCGGCCGCGGTGATCTTCTGTCCGCCGGGAGCCACGAACACGATCCGGGCGTCGGCCCCCTCGGAGTTCGATCCGGGGAAGCGCTGCTCCATCAGATCGAACGCACTCTGCGCCTCGATCCCCGGCATGAAGGAGCCGTCCTCCTCGGCGGCGGGCGCGGTGACGGCACCGGCCCCGACGGCGAGGAGGAGGGCCACCCACATGAGAAGGACGGACCAGCGCCGCCGGAAGGCCGTACGGCCCAAGCGATAAAGGAAAGTAGCCACGAGTTCGGGGTCTCCACATCTGATCTTGGGTAGAACCCCAGACTGACCGCCCGCCCCTCCCCCCGGCATCGTGCGCCTGCTCCCACTTCCCCTCCTGAATCCGCACGAGCCACCCCCACCCAAGCCCTCCCCAGGTAGGACACCCGCCTCCACCCAAGCCCCGATCCGGTACCCTGTGGACCGAGCGCCCCGGCGGGCGCTGTGGCACAGGTCGCGGACCCAACCCCGCCTCCCACCACGGCAACTGCCCCAGGTCGCTCACGGCTTGCCCAAGAGCCCTGGCCACGACTCACCCACCGAGTCCCACGCCAGGCCTCACACAAGCCCCGCCTCCGTAGCTCAGGGGATAGAGCACCGCTCTCCTAAAGCGGGTGTCGCAGGTTCGAATCCTGCCGGGGGCACAGGAAAGGGCACCTACGGTCTCCGTAGGTGCCCTTCGGCGACTCAGGCGGCGTGTGGGGTCCTCAAGCCCCAACACGAAGGGGGCTACGGGCAGCTCGCCCTGAGCGGCGGCGACCTCGAAGAGATGGTCAAACTGACGGACGTGCGGCGTGCTGCCCAGGAGCGTCAGTGAGCTCGGGGCCCCGCCTTGGCCCGCCGCGACGCGGGCCGAGACCGACTGAGGCGTCCTGGAGCACGCCTTCGGGACAGCGGCACGCGTTCGAGTCGCCGTGTGCCGCACGTGCCGACCGCTGGCCAGGCTCGCAGGGCGAATGAGATGAAGTGACAGCTCATCTATAGGAGTTGGGGTGAGCTGAGTGCGTGCGACGGCTTCCAGCAGCGCGTCGGGGGGAACCAAACAGAGGCCAACGGCAGCAGTCCGCCTCGTACTTCTGTGGACGACTATGCGCGTCAGTCCACGGCGGCAGCCAGATCAACGAACGCCGCCCACGTCACCTTGGCGGCACCGAGCGCCCAGCCCGGGCCTGTCTGGCGCGTGAGCTGCTGTGCCTCGTCCACGTCGTTGGAGATGCGGCTCGGCCGGGCCGACTGCGGACTTCCGGGGGCTTGAGCCCGTCGCCTCCGAAGGGACCCTCGCCGTAGCTGCCTGGCCTGTGTTGAGGGGGAGCCCTGCCGGTACATGCGGACCTGGATCCCAGTCATGGAAGGCCAACCTAAAACCCTATTCGACACTCAGGAAGGGGACGGAAGTGTTCAGAACTCACTGGTATCCCTAATTTCATGGGGTGGAGTGGCTTCCAACTCCACTGGTCCCTCGCTCCGCCCCTCGCTGCGCACTGCGAGTGCGCACTTGGTCTGCAGCGTTCTGTGCTCCTAGGATCGCTCTCCATAGACCACTACTTCACGGCGCAATAGGGGGCATCACTCATGTCGTACGCACCGACGGGTGAGGATTCGTTGCTCGGACGAGCACAGATCGCCGCGCTTGCGGGGGTTAGCCGACCGACCGTAACCGGCTGGGAGAAGCAGGAGACCAGCTTTCCCTCACCCCGGCGCTCGAACGGGCAAGACTACTACCGACAGTCAGAGGTCTTGAGCTGGCTGGACCGTCGGCTGGTCCCACCCGAACGGCTTTCGGCCGACGAAGTCGTCGGTACCACTTACGGGGACCGGGCCCGGAAGAGGAAAGCAGCAGGGAGGGTCCCGGCTGGGGCAACAGGGCGCCAGCCCAACGGCGGGTCGCAGTACCGCATCCCGACCGGCGCCGTCGATGAACCCCGCCCCGAGAACCGGCGGATCGTGACCGAACTGATGGACGGTCTCGTGGACCGAATCCGGGGTGCGGCCAGCGCGCTCGACTATCTGAGCCTGCTGTTCTGCCTCCACTATCTCCACAATGCCGCCACCGATCGGTTCGAAACACTGGCCGCCAGGGCTCGCGCTGTCCGCAGTCTCGACGAGGCCGCCCAGTTGCTCCGGGACATCGGCCGCGAGACCGACGAGGACATGCGTGGTCTCGGGGTTCATTCGAGCATGCAGGAGGCGCTGGGACGGCTCGAACCGAGGACCGCTCGTGATCTGCGCAGTGTCGTGGACGCGATGAGTCGCCTCGACGAGGACGTCTTCGGACTGATTCTCGACGAGTACGAACAACGAGCCGCGCTGGGCAGCGGGGAGTTTTTCACCCCTCGTGCGGTGGTTCGGCTGATGACCCGACTGGCTTGTTCGGAGTTCGGTCCCGGAGAGCCGGAATCCGTCTACGACCCGTACGCCCGCGACGGCGGGTTCCTCATTGAGGCGGTGGCCGCCTGTGCCGTGGACAACAACGGCCTGCCGGGCGAGAAACCCGTCCGGACGTACGGTGAGGCGTGGCGTGCAGACACCTGGCGACTGGCGACCATGAATCTCCTTCTCCACGGTGTCTCCCCAGCTATCGACCTCAAGCGCTCAGTCCCTTGGGCCGACAGCTCGGAGCGGGTTCCGCCGATGTCGTTCGATATCGTGCTCACCAACCCACCGTTCAACATGAGCGACCCCGGCCGCGAACAACGTCGTGAGGGGCAGTGGGCGTACGGGGCTCCGCCCCTCGACAATGACAATTTTGCTTGGGTCCAGCACTGTCTGTCCAAGCTTCGCAAGGGGGGCCGAGCCGGCATCATCATGCCCAACAAGGCGGGCAACTCAGGGCACAAAGCCGAGCGGACCATCCGCCAGAACCTGGTGGAAAGCGGCGTCGTCGACTGTGTCATCGCTCTGCCGGCCAAGTTGTTCACCAGTACTGCTGTACCAGTCTCCGTGTGGTTGCTACGTCACCCCGACGACCCATGCGACAGCACCCTGTTCCTCGACGCACGGAGCATGGGAACGAAGGACGGCTCACGTCGCGCCCTCAGCGCTTTGGACGCTGAAAGCCTGCTCGGCGCCTACCGTGCTCGCAGAAGCCCGGGAGAGGTCGCGCCTCCGCTCGGAGCACCGACGGCGGAGCGGCAGATCGTCGGTGCAATCGTGTCTCGGGAAGAACTGCAGCGGAGCGACTACTCGCTCAATCCTCTTGATCACGTCGCGCACCGGAAAGACGGAGCAGACAACAACGGGCGGGGGCTCGAGTCCGCCTGGGAGCAGCTGCGCCATGCCGAGAGCCACCTCCATGAAGTCCAGAACACCGCCGCCCAGCTGCCGTTCGTCACGAACCGTGGGCCGCTGCCTCAGAGTGTCCGGCCAGCCTCCATGTCTTCCCTCGACTCGCTGTGTCAGATCCAGGCCGGCCCGTCCTATTCCAGACTGGGCAAGGCTCAGCGCAGTAGCGGAGGGCCGATTCCGGTTGTATTCCCTAAACATCTGAGGGCCCGCTACATCACCGACGCACAGGACGAGCGGGTGTCGGAGGAGACAGCTCGTCGACTGAGGAGCTTCGAGCTGCGGGAGAGGGACATCGTGTGTGTCCGTTCAGGTGCGATCGTCCCTCCGGCGCTGGTGCAGGAGCACCAGGCCGGCTGGCTGATGAGTCCGAATGTCATCCGAGTCCGTGTGCTTGAGGGGCATCGGAACCGAGTCCTACCGGAATACCTGCTCTACTTCCTGTGCCTGGACGAGTCCGTCGCCTGGATGCAGGACCGGGCCGCTGCTACTGCGGCCCCGTCGCTCCGGACCGAATCCCTCGGATCCCTGCGCATCCCCCTGCCAGAGCTGACCGAGCAACAAGAGATCGTGACCGCACTGAACGGCCTGGAAGAGCTGGACCGCGCACACCAGACCGTCGCCGCCTCGTTGCGGCATACCCGCGCCGCCCTTGCCGACACACTGCTGGGCTCGTCCTCCGCGTTCACCTGTAACACAACATCCCACCATCGTTTTGAGAAGGAAGCGTCGTTGTGAACACCCCACGCCAATCGTCCGCTTCGACGCCTCCTCCCACGTCGGTATCCGAGTCGGCAAACAGTGCCTGGATTCCCTGGCTACTGGTCATGGTGCTGTTCTCCGTGCTTGTAGCAGTGTGTGTCGGGTTTCTGAAGGCGCTGAACGGCAGTTCGTCCGCCGATGCTGTCCTCTCGGCGGGTGCAGCATTCGGAGGAGCGGCGCTGCTCTGCCTGGCCGCGGTGCCAGTCGTCCAGCAACTGCGGCAACGACGCTAGGTCCTGTCCGGCGGATCTTCGGGGATCAGCCCGGGGCGTCTGGTGCGGTGCATCGCAAGGCGGAGGATCGTGCTCGTACTAGACGTACTTAGACGACTCCGACAACGAAGCGAGGTGCCGTGCCAGGCGTCCCGGGCCTCCGAAGATCCGCCGGACAGGGCCTAGTCGAGGAAGAATCGGCCGGAACGGATTCGGCACACATGAGACCGGGAAACACCGCGAACACGTGAGAACTACGGAGGGGTGTTTCTCCAGGCCAGACACCCCGCGACTGCGGTTTCCGCAGGTCACGGCCCCGCCCAGGGAAAACTCCTAAAGCGGGTGTCGCAGGTTCGAATCCTGCCGGGGGCACAGAGAAACACACAGGCCAGGGGCCCTTCCGCTCAGTAGACGGAGGGGCCCCTGCCTTTACAGCACCGTGCACGGTGCGCAGAGGTGTGGACGTACGTAGCCATGAACGCCCTCTCGACGGAAGGTGATGGCGCGCTTACCGTGTGTCGAGTTGGATAGCGGGAGTGTGCTGGCCTCTGGGGGCAGGATGCAGCGCAGGGACGGGTTTCGGCGCATCGTCAGCGAGTTCGGTGTGACGTGCAAGCAGGCATTGCTGCACGGTCAGAAGGAAGCCGCGATACGTCACGCAGTAGAGACGCTTCTCGTCGACGCGGCGAGCGTGTTGGGACTGCAGGTTGTCTTGCATGCCGAGGTCGCGATCGCCAAGCACCGAATCCGCCCTGACCTGGCTGTGCGGATTGGAAAGTTGCCGCGCGACATCGTCGGCTACGTCGAGTTGAAGAGCCCGGACAAAAGCGTGATCCATCCCGGCGGGCTGAACCAACGCGACCGCCGGCAGTGGGAGGGCATGGCGAAACTCCCCAACTTGATCTACACCAACGGCCAGACGTGGATCATGTACCGCTCAGGCGAACAATACGGCGAAGCCATCCATCTCGAAGGCGATCTGCGTTCCGCCGGCTCCCGCTTGCGGCTGCCAATAGCCGGCGAGGCGGCCTTCGAAGCGATGCTGACCGCGTTCTTCGGCTGGCATCCACATCCGCTGACGTCGATGCGGGAGGTGGTCGCGCAGGTAGCTCCCCTGTGCACTCTCCTGCGTGATGCCGTCCACGACCGGCTCGACGCCGAAGCCGGCCTTCCACACAACCGGCGTCCCTTCACCGACCTGGCCTCCACCCTTGAAGTCGATCTGTTTCCCACCACCGACGACCGGGACAAACGTGCGGCCTTTGCCGACCGCTATGCCCAGTCCGTCACCTTCGCACTCCTGCTTGCCAGTTCGGACACCGCCGATGGCCACGACGGGGCACTGGCCAATGTGAGCCTGCATGAAGTCGGTCGGCGTCTGGGAGCGGAGCACTCCGTCATGGGGCGCGCTCTGCAGATCCTCACCGACCAAGTCGAGGGAGAGTTTCGCGACAGCCTCGACATGCTCGTTCGTGTCATAAACGCCATCGACTGGCCGAGTGCCCTGGTCGGCGACCCCGGCTTCCACATCCACCTTTACGAACACTTCCTGCAGGAGTACGACGCCGAATTACGCAAGGACTCCGGCACCTACTACACCCCAGCTACGCTGATGACGGAGATGATCCGCCTTGTCGACGAGGTGTTGGCCACCACATTGGACTGCCCAGACGGCTTCGCCGACCCTGGTGTGTCCATCATCGACCCTGCCATGGGCACCGGCACGTTCCTCACCGGCATCATCGACCTCGTCGCCCGCAAGCAGTCCGAGGGCGGCAACGAAGGCTTCCGCGCTGAATCCGTCCAAGAACTCGCAGGCCGACTGATCGGCTTCGAAAAGCAGATGGGTGCCTTCGCCGTCGCTCAGATGCGCGTCGGGCAGATGTTGCGTTCTCTCAACACCCGGGTTCGGTTGGGCGACATGCGCCTGCATCTGGCCGACACCCTTGCCGATCCTTGGCGGCCAAGTGAACTCTTCACTCGTTACGGAGCTCTGTGGGGGCCTTTGCGTGACGACGCCGAAGCCGCCAGCACCGTCCAACGCGACGAACGCATCACCGTCGTCATCGGCAACCCTCCTCACCGTGAACAGGCAGAAGGACAGGGTGGATGGATCGAGAGGGGCTCGCCAGACCGCGGTGCCCCACCTCTGGACGCCTTCCGGTTACGCGGCGCGGCGGGTGTGTACGAGAACAAACTGAAGAACCTGTGCACCTACTTCTGGCGCTGGGCCACCCACAAAGTCTTCGACCAACACGACGACCACCGCCACGGCGTCATCTGCTTCGTCAGCACCGGTGGATTCATCCGCGGTTCCGGTTTCCAGGGCATGCGCTCCTACCTACGACGCACCTGCACCGAGGGATGGATCATCGACCTCACTCCCGAAACGAAAAGACCTCCGCTCAACAGCCGCTTCTTCCCTGGGGTCCAGCAAGAGTTGGCCATCGCCATCTTTGTTCGCAAGCAGGGCGAGGGGCAGGATCAACTGGCCCCGGTCCACTACACGGCCGTCCATGGCACCCGCCAGAACAAAGAAGAGCAACTGCACGACTTGCATATCAACGGTCCAGGCTGGCGTAGCTCCCGGCTCGTCGAATCAGCACCCTTCACACCTGCCTCCCACAGCGGTTGGGACACCTTCCCAGCCATCACTGATCTCATGCCGTGGTGTAAGCCAGGCGTCAAGGCCAACCGGAACTGGGTCATCAGCCCGTCCAGAACCACCTTGCACCGACGCTGGAACCGCCTCGTCCAAGAGCGCGACCCCTCCACGAAACAGGCGCTGTTCAAGGAGACCGGCGATCGCACCCTGGACAAGAAGGCCCTCCAGATTCCCGGACACCCCCACCCACCGACCCTTCTCCGCCACGAGCAGAACCCCTGTCCTACTCCGATACGCATCGCACGCCGAGCCTTGGATCGCCAATGGCTCATACCCGACGGCCGCGTGATCGACCGCTCTCGTCCCGAGCTGTGGCAAGCCGCTGTCGACGGCCAGCTCTTCGCCGTCGAACAGCACACACAACGCCTGAAGTCCGGCCCGGCGCTGCTCTTTACCGCCCTCATTCCCGACAATGACTATTTCAAGGGAAACGGCGGTCGCGTCCTGCCGCTATTTCACGCCGACCGAACCTCAAACATCGCCCCAGGACTTCTGCACCACCTCGCCAACTCCTACGGCCTCCAAGAAATCCCCCCTGAGGATCTGCTCGCTTACATCGCCGCCGTGACCGCCCACCCCTCCTTCACCGAGCTCTTTGCAGACGACCTCAACTCCCTCGGCGTACGCATCCCATTGACCGCCGCCAGTGACCTCTGGCGCAAGGCCGTCAGCCTGGGCCACCACGTCCTTTGGGCCTCCACCTTCGGCACACGTTGCATCAATCCCAGTGACGGCCGCCCGGCAGGCACGTCGAACTGGTGGCGACGCCTCCACCCAGAGATCACATACGCCCGAGAAGTCGCGCCTGACGTGCTCCCTTCCACGATCACCTACGACGCGGAGAACGAGCACCTGATCATCGAGGGAGGCGTCTTCACTGGCGTAACGCCGCCCATGCGCAACTACGCCACCGGCGGGCGCAACGTACTCGACAGTTGGCTCGGCTATCGCAGCGACCGCGCCACCGGCAAGATCACCAGCGATCTGGACCGCGAGCGCCCTGAGCACTGGGAGCACGAATGGAGCCGGGAGCTCGTCGAGATCCTCGCCGTACTCAGTCACCTCACCTCCCTGGAACCGCAGCAGGCAGAGCTACTCGAACGCATCGTGACCGGCCCTCTCATCGATGTCGCCGAGCTGAATCGACGCTGCGTCCTGCCAGTGCCCGAGCACGCCAAGCACGCTCGTACCGGCCCGGAAGACACCTTCCTACCAGGCATGGAAACAGTCGATGGCCAACCGCCCGGACCCGTCGACCACCTGACGCCCCCGAACGACTTCCCAGCTACCGCGCCACCCGGGCGGCACTCACCTGTGCGGCCCGGCCCACACGCTCGACGGCGCCGCGGCCGAGCCTGATCAGCGCGGAGGGTGGGTCAGTTCGCGGTTCGCGTACGCCCTCACCCACTCCGCTGCCGACGACCTCGCCGCTCCTCCTGTCGCTTCTGACGGATTGTCGAGTCCTGGGTTCCTGCTCCTTTGAGGAACCGACCAGCGACGCCGTATGTGCGCCACGACTCTGACGCGCCACCTGCTTGAGCAACGCACCGCTCAGGGCGCTGTCAGCGGCTCAGCTCGTGCGACTCCCACATGCTCCGCATCTGCTCACGTGCCTGATCTGAAGCGGGAACTCGCTCAAAGACACCGGGGGAGACCCGATGAATGATGTCAATCCCGTAGTGGTGCAGAAGGAGGCGTTCCTTGGGCGCGAGAGGTTGAGGGAAGAGCGCTGTGAGACGATCGACCGCGCCGGGGGCATAGCGCGCGTAGTCGAGCAGTTGGGCCAATGCCTCACGTACGTAGCCACGCTCGACCCGCGACTTCGCCTCGATGAGCTCGCGACCCTCGGGACCATTCAGAAAAATGTCACAGACGCCCGCCGCGCTCGCGAAACGGATCGCTGTCGTGTCGGTGAGACTTCCGCAGAATTCGATGACCAACGCCGACTCGTGCCGGTTGTAGAGGACCTGCTGCGCAGCTCGCTCGACCGTTGTGGAGCGGATGTGCTGCCGTTCCACCGGCAACTCGCTGACCGGGCGGGGCGGTGCCACAGCGCCGGCATCCTCCAAGGCCGTCCTGGTGGTGATGAGCAGACCGTCGATTCCTGCACGAGCCCGTTCACCCGAGAGCACCAACTGTCCTGGGTACTGGAAGTTGGACTTGTAGCCGAGGAGGGCACTCAACGTGGTGTACGGAATCTCTGCCAGCCCGAACTCGCGCAGGCTGTAGACCGTGTGCCAGCTCTCGCCGCCCTGCTTCGGTGGCCACATGACGTCGGCGAAAGAGCTGTTCTGGAAGATGGCTCCGATCTCGCCGATGGCACGCACATGGTTCTTCCCGGTGAAGAGCACCACGTCACCCGCGGCGACTTCTGCCATCTTGCCGTCGTGACCTGACGTGGCACCCCAGAAACGGGCCTGCCCGTCCGGGTGGAACTCCTTTAGACGGCCCAGCTGGTCGTCCGTCAAACTCTCGGCGTACTTGGAATCGGTGAACGTTACCGGCTGGTCCAGAGTGTCCTTCCAGTGCCGGCGCGACTCGGCACTGCCGAACGCCGGGGAGACCAAGAGTCGTGTGGCGAAGCCGGAGTCGGCGGAGTCCTTCCCTGCTCGGGGGCCCTCGACGCGGAAGCCCAGTCGGGTCAGCACCGGGACAACGGTCGCAGCACCTCCGGAGAAGTCTCCTGATCCCAAAGCGTGACCGTTCACATGACGGTGAGCCACTCCGACAACGGCCTTGGAGTCATATCGACGGCCGTCATGATGGATCAAGTAACTTCGCGCCGGCTTGAATCCGTACTTGGCGAGGAACACCTCCCTGCCGAGTCCGTCATACTCCGCCAGTGTTTGAAGCACATGATCACGGGTGACGTTATCGATTCCCACACTCAGATCATATGACTATCAATCAGCTTGGCGACGGTCAGCAACAGCGCCTGCATCAAGCTGCGGCGCCCTCGGCAGGCACCGGGGCATCACTCACTACCTCTCCGGCCTGAGGCTTCTCTCCCAGGGGGTGGCGTCGACCGGGCTCGGACTCTCGTCCGGGGCCGTCGTGCCCCAGCTGGTCAGGAGGCGGAGGTTTTCCGACGCGGGGGTGGCGGGTTGGGTGTGGTGGATGGTGAGGGTTTGGTCGGAGCCGTCCGGGAGTTGGAGGGTTTCGTACGAGAGCGTCAGGTCGCCGACCAGGGGGTGGTGGAGGCGAGTCGTGCCGTGGTGTTGTTCCTTGACGTCGTGGTGGGACCAGAGGCGGGCGAAGTCGTCGCTTGCGGTGGAGAGTTCGTCCACCAGTGACCGCAGCGCCGGGTCGTCGGGGCGGCAGCTCGCGTGGAGGCGCAGGGCTCCCACGGCGGCTGCCGCCTGTGGTTCCCAGTCCTTGAACAGCCTTCGGGAGTCGGGGCCCAGGAACAGCAGCCGGGCCCAGTTCCGTTCCCGGGGTGGCAGTTGGTCCCAGTCGCCGAAGAGTGCCGTCGCCGTGCGGTTCCAGGCCAGGAGGTCGGAGCGCCAGCCCGTCACGTACGCCGGTACGCCGTCCAGGGACGTCAGCATCTCCCGTAGCGCCGGGCGCACCCGCTGCTGAGACGGCAGGGGCGCGGGCTGTCTGTTCGTACGGTGGCACTTGGCCAGGCGGGTGAGGTGTTCGTGCTCGGTGTCCGTCAGGCGCAGGGCTCGGGAGAGCGCGCCCAGGACCTCCGCCGACACGTTGTGGCCCCTGCCCTGCTCAAGGCGGGTGAGGTAGGCGACCGAGACCCCGGCGAGCTGCGCCAGTTCCTCGCGGCGCAGGCCCGGTACCCGGCGGTGGCGCCCGTACGCCGGCAGGCCCACCTCCTGCGGGGTCAGCCGCGCGCGGCGAGTACGCAGGAACGCGCCTGTCTCGGCGTGGGGGTCGAACGGGTCCAGGGCCATGCGATCCACGGTACGTGCGCCGGCCGCGGCGTGGGTGTTCCTGTCAGTAGCAGGAACCGCCGTCACACGCTCAGCAGAGACCTGGCACGCCCCCGTCCCACGGGCGAGGCTCGCGGCATCCACCGCGAGTCATCCACTGTGAGGGGACACGTCTCATGTCAGGCAGCTCGGCCACGAGTGAACAACGGAAGGACTCCCAGCGCTGGCCCGCGCGGCTGTGGGTCTCGCTGCTGATCTTCAGCGGGGTGATCCTGCTCGACGGTCTCGACATCTCGATGATCGTCGTCGCCATCCCCGAGATCCAGCAGGAGCTGGGGATGAGCACGGCCACCGCCCAATGGCTGGTGGGCGCCTACATCCTGGCGTTCGGCAGCTTCCTGTTGCTGGGCGGGCGGGTCGCGGACCTGTTCGGCAGGCGGCGGGTGCTGGTGATCTCGATGGGCGCCTTCGCCGTCGTGTCGCTGTTCGGCGCGCTCGCCGACGACGGCACCCTGCTGATCGTCTCGCGCTTCGTCAAGGGCATGGCGGCCGGCTTCGCCGCGCCGGCGGCCATGTCACTGCTCACCACGACCTTCCCCGAGGGCCCGCAGCGCAACAAGGCGTTCGGGATCTTCAACGTCTTCGAGGCGTCGGGGTACTCCTCCGGCCTGCTCGTCGGCGGTCTGCTCGCCGGGCTGAACTGGCGGTCCATCTTCATCCTGCCGATCCCGCTCTCCGTACTGCTGCTGATCGGCGCGCTGTACTTCCTGCCGCCGGACCCGCCCCGTACGAAACGCCCCCGGCTCGACCTCGGCGGCGCCGCCACCCTGCTCGCCGGGATGTTGCTCCTCGTCTTCACCGTGGTCTCCGCGGCCGACGTCGGCTGGTGGTCGTGGCGGACCGTCGGCGGGATCGCCCTGTCCGGGCTGCTGTTGGCCGGGTTCCTCGCGATCGAGCGCACTGTGAAGGAGCCGTTGATCCGGCTGGGCATCTTCCGTAACCGGGAGCTGGTCACCGCCAACATCAGCATCGCGCTGCTGTACGGGGGCGCGATGGGCTTCCAGTTCGTGATGGCCCTCTACCTCCAGGACCTGGAGGGCTGGCGGCCGTGGCAGATGGCGCTCGTACTACTGCCCGCCGGGCTCATGGTGGTCGTCATCGGGCCCAAGCTCGGCGCCCTGATGAACAGGTTCGGCGTGAACAAGGTGCTGATGGTCGGGCTTTTCGCCTTCCTGCCCTCCTATCTGCTGATGCTGCGCATCGGTCCGGAGCCGGATCTGTGGACGGTCCTGCTGCCCGCGTCGCTGCTGTGGGGTGTGGGCTTCGCGCTCAGCATCGCGACGCTGATGGTCGCCGGGACCAGCGGGGTGCCCGACGAGGAACAGGGGCTCGCCGCGGGGATGCTGAACAGTTCGCTCCAGGTCGGCGGCGCGTTCGGACTCGCCGTCGTCACGGCGGCGATCATGCCCGGCACGGAGCTGTCCATGCTGCGGCCGGGGCTGGTGGTCATCCTCCTCTTCGGGGTCCTGACGCTCCTGGCGCAGCTGACACGGAAGCGCGCCTGACGCGGCGGGCGGCGGGGGCTCGGACCACGGCGGGCGGGGTGCGGAGAGGGTCCGCGCCCCGCCCGTCGTCGCCGTCCCCATCTCACACGGTCACCAACTGCCTTAATAGTGAAGGCTGTTGACTATCCGTCGATCCTGTGGCCAGGGTTCTGCTGGACAGCGGTGCGGACTCGGAGTGATCATGTGTCTGCTGCGGGGTCATTTTTTGGCATTCGAGACCGTGAGGATGAGTCAGCTGGATGGCAGTTCCGCTTCGACTATCTGACCGTGCCGCCCCGGTTGCCCGAGGAGGGCTCGCCTCGTGACCCCTTCGGACGAGAACGAGCACCCCGTCGAAACGGAAGTCGAAACGGAAGTCGAGACGGAAGTCGAGACGGCCGTCGAGACGGCCGTCGAAACGGGGGGCGGGAAGGCAGCCGGGCGCGCCGCCGAGCGGTCCCCCGGCCAGCCCGGCCACCCCGAACAGCGCCCGCCGACCCTCCTGCGGGTGCTCCTTGAACGACTCAACTGGGCCAAGTTCGCCGTCTTCGACGTCCAGTTCAGCCTCGCCGCCCGCCGCGCCGCCAAGGAGTACGGCAACAGCCGCGTCGGCAACGTCTCCGTCTCCCGGATCACCTTCAAGCGGTGGCTGGCCGGGACGCAGTCTCCCCAGGGCGACGCCGCGACCGTCCTCGCGTACATGCTCGGCGTCGAGGTGGACCTGCTGCTCCAGCGCGTACCGAGCCGCGAGGTGGTCCCCGCGCGGCTGCCGCACGGTTCGTCGCTCGCCACCGCCCGCTCGATGGACGCCCTGTGGTCCAGTTCCTCGCTCTCCCCCTCGGAGGCGGCGGCCGGCACGGGCGGGCTCTGGTATCTGGACGGTCTGCGGATCTTCGACGGTACGGCGGTGCCCGCCCAGATGTACGAGGCGGCGTCCCAGGACGACGTCGTGTCGATCGCTGTCGAGGAGAATCCTCATCTACGCGCGTTCGTGCAGCCCGCGCGTCGCGCCTTGCTGCTGGCCTCGCTCGGCGGGAGCGGCGGTGAGGGGCTTTTCGTGCTCGATTCCGCCCGCGCGCGCTACCAGTTGGACGCCGATCCACGCGGGACGCTGCCGATACCGAAGCCGTACCGGCTGGACGATCTGACCTTCGGCATCCTGTGGGCGATGCTCAACCTGGAGGACAGCCTCCTCGCGGACGACCACGTCCTCGACAGTGAACACCGTGAGCTGGAGAGCCATTTAGCGATGCCCCGCTCAGCCGTGGCACGTTCGGCGGTACCCGAACTGTCCCGGGTGGGAGCGGCCTGGCTGGGCTCGTACTTCTGCGCGCTGCACATCGACCGCCATCTCGGCGAGGTGACCGAACCGCCTGTCTTCTGGACGCGTGAGCAGACGGGCGAGGAAGGCGCGGCCTGGCTGTTCTTCCGGCACAAGCACGAGCACCTCACCCGTGCGGCGGCCCGGCGCGCCGATCCCGCCGTCCGGCCGGGGCACGCGTTCTGCATACCCGAGCAGTCCGTCAAGGAGAGCGAGCCCTACGAGCGGATCCTGCTGTTCCTCACCGTCGCGCTGATGGAGATGCACGGACTGACCGTGTGGGTCTGCGCCGAGGAGGAGTACTCGCAGATCGACGAATTCGTGCTGGCACCCGACGACCGGGTGATCGTGGCCAACTGGCTTCGCTCGGACGGTATCTGGCGGGTCGGCATCACGGACCAGCGGTCCCAGGTCCGTACGTACACCCAGGCGATCGACCATGCCCGCGCACACAGCGTGATCGACGGACCCTCGTCCGCGCACCGACTGCGGGCCCTGGCAGACTATTTGTCGATCGACTGGCCCTGGCTGCTTCGCCGCTGCCAGGAGTTGGGGGCGTACGGCAGCTCCGGCATGCTCCGGCCGCGCAGCCGGCTGCTCAGCATGGACCAGCTGGACGAGGTCCTGCGCTTCGTCGGTGAAATCGATACGAAGTGATGCCGGACGGGGCGTTGCGGCGGCGGGCGCGTTGCGGCGGGGGGCGCGTTGCGGCGGAGCACGCGTAGCGCCGGAGGAAAAGGCGACGCCGGACCCGTAATAGCGCCAACCCGAAGTCACGCCGGGCCGAAGTGACACGCGTCACGGGCATTCACGGCCGCGACCACCAATTCTCCCCCTTGTGAAGGTCAAGCATGATTGAAGTCCCTTGCAGCTGGGCAGAGTTGAGTGGAGGATTCCAATGCGTGCTTTGAGAGGTTGCTCCTCAAGCCCCGCTCAAGTTCTCCTCACCGTCGGCCCCATACTGATCGCCCCACCCGGCGATATCGATCGTTTGGCGGTCGCATCCCCGTCGCGCCGCGCCGACGGCCTCTTTGCGTTCGAGCCAATAGCCGCTTTTGCGCGGTTCACATTGTGAAGCCGCTGGGGTCAAGCGACCGCTGAACGACCCCTTCCGCCCGTGGCGGCGAACACGCCCACGCACCAAGCTTGTTATGGCTCTTAATGACGCTGGCATGTGCCTGTCCCACCCGTCGCCCGTCCCTCATGTGAAGGTCCTTGAATGACTGGGGAGTTGACGGCGGGAGTACGAGGGCCGGCCGTGGCGGAGGCAGTCGCCGCCTCGACAGGCCCCGACGGGACGCGTGCCGGTCGAATCAGGGGCCCTGGAGGACCTCGGTCCGCAGAAGGGGCCGGTGATAGCATCCCGGCATTCGTGATCTTGATCCACCAGCCTCAGACGCTGCTTCGCGACCGGCCGCCCCCGCGCTCCACCCAACAGCGGCCGGGCAGGACCGAACAGCAGCGTCGCGGGTCCTCGCGAGGTGCATCCGTCGCCGTCCGCATGACATGCGCCGGGAAAGGTTTCCATGATTCAAGACGCACTTGTGTGGTGCTTGGTTGCGGTGGCGGCGATAGCCGTTGTCGCGGTCGTGGCACTCGCCGCCCGCAACAGAGCGCTGGGGGCCAAGAAGGAGCAGAGCGACGCCGAACTGAGGCGCCAGCTCCACATGTCCGACAGCCAGCTCCAGCTCTCACGAGCGGAGTTGCAGAGGTTCACGAACGATCTGGACAGAACTCTCCGAGAGGCCCAGGAAGCGGCTGAGGAGAACACCAAGGCGGTCCTCAAGGGTGCCGCCAGCTTCCTGCAGAGTCTCGCGGCGGAGCAGACGACGCTCCTGGACGACGTGCAGCGGAAGTACGGCGGCCATGCCGTGCTCAGCGACCTGCTGGAAGTGAACCACGCCAACGCGCAGATGGCGCGCAAGGCGCAGGGCATCGCCGTCATGTGCGGTGCGCCGCTCGGCCGCCGTAAGAGGGCCGCCAGCGTCTACGACGTGGTGCGCAGTGCCCAGGGGCAGATCCGCAACTTCCACCGGGTCTCCGTCATGCAGCAGACCGGTCTCGCGCTGAAGGCGTCCGCGGTCGCTCCCGTGGCCCTCGCCGTGGCCGAACTGCTCGACAACGCCGCCAGCTTCTCCCAGCACGACGCACCGATCGAGATCACGTTCCAGCGGATCCAGAACAACCTGTGCATCGTCATCGACGACGCCGGCGTCAGCATGAACGACGAGGACCGGCAGCGAGCGACCGAGCTGCTGTCCGGCGACATCGTCCCCCGTCTGTCGCAGCTCGGGAACCAGCCGAAGTTCGGCTTCCCGGTGATCGGTCTGATCGCGCGGCAGTACGGCTTCCGGGTTGATGTCACCGGAGTCTCCCGGTACGGCGGCGTCCGGGCCGTCGTCCTGTTGCCCGAGGAGCTGTGGACCGTGGAGGAGACACCGTCGTCCTACGACGCCCCCGTCAGCAACATCCTGCGTACCGAAGGGCGCCCGTCCAACGGGTCGCGTACGACGCACGGCCTGCCGAAGCGCGGATCGCGCCAGGCACCCATCGCGAGCGTGCCCGACCCCGAGGGCACCCCGCCGGCGCCCCGGGCCCCCGAACCCAGCCGATTCTCCGGACGCAGTCTGGGGGCCTTCCAGCGCGGCACGCTTTCCGGCCGCAACCTTGATGCCACGCCGCTCGAAGGGTCCGAAGACGCATGACCGCAGACCTGTCGTGGATGCTTGAGGACATCGTGCACAACGTGCCCCGGGCACGGCACGCCGTCCTGCTGTCCGCGGACGGCCTCCCCCGTGGGTCCACCGAAGGCCTGGGCGAGCAGGACGTGCGTACCGTCTCGGCCGCCATGGCCGGGATGCAGTCGCTCAGCCGTGCCACGGCCCACTTCGCCGGACCGGAGGAGGACCGGCAGTGGAACCAGACGATCATCGAGTTCTCCCACGGATGGAGCTTCCTGATCGGAGCGGGGCAGGGGGCCTATCTGGCCGCCGCCGCGGCGCCCGATGTGGACATGCAGCAGATCTCCTTCCGTATGCAACGCCTGGTCGCCCGGCTGGGCAACAACCTCACCTCACCGCCGAGGCTGAAGACGGAGAACGAGGCGGGCGCGCGGGGCAGCGGGCCCGCCAGACGTGAGGGCAGGCGCGATTCGGGCTTCGTACTCGCCGAGCTCGACGAGGTCGTCGACGAGGTGGAGGGCGCCCGGCACGCCGTACTGCTGGGGGCCGACGGTCTGCCCCGCGGCTCGACCAGTGGGATGAGCAGAGATCTGGCGGACACCATCGCCGCCGCCATGACGGGCATCCACGCGTACAGCAGGGTCACCTCGCAGTTCGCGGGCGCCCTGGCGGATGCCGAGTGGCGGCAGACGGTCATCGAGTTCCAGCACGGCTGGATCTTCCTCATGGCCGCCGGGCCCGGGGCCTTCCTGGCCGCCGCCGCCCAACACGACTGCGACATAGAGAAGTTCACCACGCGTCTGCACGAGGTGGTGCCCAGACTGACGACGCCGGCGGCACGGGGAGAGAGGGCGGGCCATGCCTGACGAGCCCGAGCAAGAGCTGGAGCTGACGTCCCCGTTGGTCCCTCTCTTCGTGATCACGAACGGCCGCGCCCTGCCTCCGGACCACCAGTACGAGCACACCACCCTGGTCATGGCGGCACCGGACACGGCGGGCGTGTCGCGCACGCTTTCCCCCGAGGTGGGCCAGGTCCTGGACCTGATCACCGAGGGTTTCCTGTCCGTGGCCGAGGTGGCCGGGCACACACATCTGCCGCTGGGCATCGTGCGCATTCTGCTCGCGCAGTTGGAGGAGGACAGCCTCATCCTCGTGAGGAGGCCGGTACCGCGCGCCGAACGTGTCGACAGAGAGCTGGTCAGCGCCGTGCTCGAAGGCCTCAAGAATCGATTCGGAGCGTAACGCGTGTACCTGGATCCGGACGTCTCCCAGACGGTGAAGATCCTCATAGTGGGGCACTTCGGAGTCGGAAAGACCACCTGCATCGCGAGTCTCTCCGAGATCGAGCCGCTGCGGACCGAAGAAGAGATCACCGAGGCCAGCGAGGGTTTCGACGATCTGACGGGCACGCCCCACAAGAAGACCACCACCGTGGCCATGGACTTCGGCCGCCTCACCCTCAGCGACTCGCTCGTCCTCTATCTCTTCGGAACGCCCGGACAGGAGCGCTTCAAGGAGATGTGGGAGGAGCTGTCCCGGGGCGCGCTGGGCGCGCTGGTGCTCGTCGACCCGGAGCGGCTGCACGAGTCCTTCCCCGTCCTGGACCTGGTCGAGAGCTTCGGCCTGACGTACGCCATCGGCGTCAATCACTTCGAGGGCAACACGGACTACCCGCTCGACGAAGTCCGCGAAGCGCTGAACCTGACCGCCGACACCCCCGTCGTGAAGTGCGACGTACGCGACGAGGGCTCCTCGGCGCCGGCGCTCATCACCCTCGTCCAACACCTCATGACCCAATTCGGCTAGGAGCGCCACCATGCAACAGCCGCTTGACGCCCAGGAGATACCTCCCGGCTGCCCCGCCCACGGGAACGTCGGGAACGTCCAGTTGTACGGCCCCTCCTTCGGAGCCGACCCCGACGGCCACTACGCGCATCTGCGGTCGTTCGGCCCGAGCGCACCGGTGGACATCGCACCGGACGTCCAGGTCGAGCTGATCACCAGCTACGACGCCGCCCTGTACGTCCTGCAGAACCCCGCGTCCTTCGTCCGCGACTCGCGCCGCTGGAAGGCCCTGAACGAGGGCCGTGTCCCCGCGGACAGTCCGGCGCTGCCGATGATGGGCTACCGCCCCAACGCGCTGTTCAGCGACGGCGCGGCCCATGCCCGGCTGCGCCAGGCGGTCACCGACAGTCTCGCCACGGTCAACGAGCTCCAACTCGTGCGGCAGACACAGCAGTCCGCCGACTACCTGATCAGCCGCTTCAGCTCCGAGCCGCGTGGCCAGGCGGAGGTGATGGCCGACTACGCCCAGCCGCTGCCACTGCTGGTCTTCAGCGAACTGTTCGGCTGCCCGCCCGACATCGGTGACCGCGTGATCGCCGGGATCAGCGGCATCTTCGAGGGCACCCCCGGCGCCGACGAGGTACTGGGCGGAGCGCTCACCGAGCTGATCGCCCTCAAACGGCGCCGCCCGGCAGCCGACCTGACGACCCGTCTGATGGAGCACCCGGCCCAGCTGACCGACGAGGAGGTGCTGCACCAGCTCGTGACGCTGCTCTCCGGCGGCACCGCGCCTCTGACCGCCGTCATCGGCACCAGCAGCGCGCTGTACCTCGACGAGGAATGGCAGAGCGGTCTGCCGGTCGAGGACGCCATCTCCCAGAGCCTGTGGAACTACGCGCCGATCGCCAACTACGCGGCCCACTACCCGATCCACGACGTCGAGCTGGGCGGCAGGGTGGTCCGCGCCAACGACCCGGTGCTGATCTCCTTCGCCGCGGCCAACACCGACCCGAAGCTGACCGAGCACCGCCAACAGCTGAGCGCCAAGGCGCACTTGGGCTTCGGCGCGGGCCCGCACGCGTGCCCCGCCAAGGACCCGGCGTTCGTGATCGCGGTCGCGGCCGTCGAGGCCCTGCTCAACCGGCTGCCCGATGTCGAGATGCGTGTTCCGTTCAAGACACTCGCCTGGGCGCCGTCTCCGTGGAGCCGCTCGCTGGTGACCGTCCCGATCCGCTTCAGCCCCCGAACGGTGCCGTCCATGGCTGCCGGGCCCGCCCAGACCCATGCGCCCCAGCAGGGATCCGGCGAACAGCACTCCGGCGCCGAGGCGCCCCGGCCGAGGTCCTCTTCGGCGGCTCAGCACAAGGGTGGCATGTTCAGCCGATTCCTGGCATGGACGAGAGGGGAGTGATTTAAGTAACCCTCTGAGACCCCTGTGTTAGTGGATGCTTCAACATCGATACGGGTAGGCCTCGGGTTGGTTCTCTGAAAGGGGCCCCCAACATGGGAGTTGCCACAGCTCCGTCGTACAGCCGCAGGGAGTCCGCCTCCCTCTTCTCGCGTCTGCGGACGGCGAGGGGGCAGGCGGATCCCTTCCCGATATACGAGGAACTGCGGTCGAGGGGTGAGGTCAGCCCCGCTCCCTGGGGCGGCTCCTTCGCGACCGGCTTCGACGTCTGCGACCAGGTGCTGCGCAGCCGTGACTGGCTGGAGCCCGACCGGGCCTGGCGTGAACGGCAGGGATCGGGTACGCGCTGGAACGCCCCCTCCTCGCAGGAGATGGGCAACACGATGGCCGCGCTCAATCCCCCGGACCACACACGGGTGCGCAGGGCGGCCGGCACGTTCGACCGAAAAGCCGTGGAGCAGATCGGCCGGACCGTGAGCCGGACGACGGATCAGCTTCTGGACACCCTGGCGGAGCGCTTAAACGATGGTGAGGCCGACTTCGCGGCCCTGGTGGGCGAGGAACTGCCGGTCGCCACGATCGGAGACTGGCTCGGAATTCCCGCCGCCGACTGGCCCCGGCTGCGGCAGCTGACCCACGATCAGGTCTTCACCCAGGAACTGCTGCCCTCCGCCAGCCAGTTGGCCGGGTCCGACGTGGCCACGGCCGAACTGCGCTCCTACTTCATGGAGTTGGTACGCGAGCGGCGCACCCGGCTCGGCGACGATCCCGTGTCCCGCTGGATACAGACGTGGGACGGCCTGGAACCCGACCGCGCCAAGGCCGACGAGGCGGTCTACTTCCTGGTCCTGTTCGTTCTTCTGGCCGCACTGGAAACCACCTCGACACTCCTGACGACCATGACGCTCCATCTCGTCGAGCGCCCGGAGCGCTGGGCCCTCGTCGCCGACCGCCCCGACCTCGTGCCGGCGTTCGTGGAGGAGACACTCCGCTACGACCCGCCCACCCATGTCATCAGCAGGGTCGCCGCGCAGGACTGCGTCCTGGGCGGACGGGAGATGGCCAAGGACGAGATGGTCCACCTCATGGTGGGAGCGGCACACCGGGACCCGGGAAAGCACAAGGACCCCGACGTGTTCGACCCGCTGCGCAAACCCGCCCACCTCGCCTTCAGCGGAGGCATCCACTACTGCCTCGGCGCGCCGCTGGCCCGGCTGGAGGCCCAGATCCTGCTCCGTCAACTCATACGGCGCTTTCCCCGCCTCACCCTCGTGCGCAGCCCGTCGATGGCGCCCCGGGTGGCGTTCCGGCGCCTGCTGAACTTGGATGTCGCCCTCGCATGACGAAAACCAGACGTACGCTCGCCGAACCCGCCCGCGGGGAGATAGGTGTCGAGCAGGACGGCCCCGTGCTCCACGTCCGGCTCAACCCCTGGGAGCAGCAGGACGACGTCCTCGACGTCGTCGCCCTCGACAATCTGCTCCACCTGCTCGACGAGCTCCACGAACGCCCGGACATCCGCGTCCTCACGCTGTCGTCCATGGGCGCGGACTTCTGCCTGGGCAGCGACCGCAACGAGTACCAGGACGCGCTCGCCGCGGACCCCACCGGAGCCGGACTGCGGCGCATCGCGGACAAGGCCCACCGGCTGTGCCAGGCGCTGGAGAACACCCACGCGGTCACCATCGCGCGGCTGCACGGCGCGGTGATCGGTGCCGGACTCGCGCTCGCCTCGTTCTGCGACCTGCGCGTGGGCGCGGACACCAGTCGCTACCGCATGCCGGAGGTCGGCATCGGGCTCCCGCCCGCCTGGGGAGGCGCCATGGGCCGCCTGGTCTCCGAAGCCGGCGCGGCCAGGATCCGCGAACTCATGCTCACCTGCGACGTGTTCGACGCGGCCACCGCCCACCGGCTCGGCCTCCTGCACAAGACCGCCCCACCGGACCAACTGGACGAGGTCGTCACCGCCTGGACACGGCCGCTCGTACGGCGCTCGCCCGAGGCACTCGTCCTGACGAAGCGCATGCTCGCCGGCTACGCGAAGGCCGACCGGACGGCGGACGTCTCCCTTCTCGACTCCCACCTGCTGGCGGCCACCCTCAACCAGCCCCGGGTGCCGGGACCGGCCGCGGTGCGGTGAGTAACACGCGTACGTGACACGCGGCTTCGGAGTCCCCGTGCACCGGGTGTGCGGGGGCTTCGCAGCGTCAGTTCTGTTCTCGCCGTACCTCGGGGGACGGTGTGCCCGGACGCGTACCGTACGACACCGCCGCGACCAGGTCGTCCTCGGTGAACCGCACGGCCATGGTGCGCCCGTCGCGCTCGCCGTACACATGCCGCCCGTCGGACGCCTCATGGGTCTCGAACCCGTGGCGCCGGGCAGCGAGTTCGGGATCGGGGAAGTCGGCCAACTCCAGTCGGGGTGTCACGAACTCGTGGATCTGGTTGCGTTCGCCGAACTCCCGCAGCCAGTTGGCGAGGCTCAGCCGCGGCGAACCGGGCGGATGGGTGCGCTCGTTGACCCAGGCCCAGAGCCAGCTGCCGTCGTAACCGAGCGAGCCCAGCGGCGACTGATGCACCGTCACCTCGCCGACGCGCAGGAGACTCGTCTCGTCGCTGAGCGACCAGGCGCCGCCGACGGGCTGATGACGCTCGTAGACGCCCAACTGCTCCACGGCACCGGCGGCGTAGTGCGCGCCCGCCTCCTTGAACATCCGGCTGAAGCGGTCGTCGGTCTGCACGGGTGCCGGCATCGGGGTCGGGGCCCTCTCAACTCGTCGTACGGGACGGCAAGCGTAGGACCTTCGGGGATCGCGGCGCGGATCGGCCGGACAGGGCCTGCGGCGCTCAGCCTCCTTCGAGTTCCCGGCGCACGGTGGCGGCGATGCGGGTGAGCGCGGTCTCCAGGTGGCGGCGCTGAGCGGCGCTGAGCGGATCGAACACGAGCCGCTTCACCTGCGCGACGTGTTCCGGTGCGCTCTCGACGAGCTTCCGCCGGCCGGCGTCGGCCAGGGCGGCGAGGGTGTACCGACCGTCGCCCGGGTCGGGCCGGCGGGCGACCCAGTCGCGGGCCTCGAAGCGGTCCATCACCTTCGACAGGCGGGGCTGGGTGCTGTCGCAGACCCGGGCCAGGTCGCTGAGCCGCATCGTGCCCTCGTCGGCCATGGACAGCTGGGCCAGCACCCCGTACTCGAAGTTGGAGATGCCCGCGTCTCGCTGCAGCTGGCGGTCGAGGGCCGCCGGGAGGGCGATCACGACCGTGAGCAGCGCCTGCCACAGGTCCTGCTGGTCGTCGTCGAGCCAGGGCGACTGAGTGTCCATGAGCCTCATCATACTTGCCCGGGCAACTCGCATCACTTGCCTGGGCAACTCACGATGGGCTACGTTTCAACTTGCCTCGGCAAGTGAAAACACTTGCTGTGGCAAGTGAAGGAGCTGATATCGATGACCACCACGAGCAGCCTGGCCTCGCCGGACGGCCTGACTTCCCTCTCCCCGTCGGGCAGACCGGCCGCCGCGTACGACGACCTCCTTGCCCGGGTCCTGCCACAGGCGCGTGAGCAGCGAGTGTGGAACCCTTCCGACGGGCCCCTGCCCAGCCTCTTCGTCAGCCACGGAGCCCCGTTCACCCTCGACGATCCGCAGTGGCTCGGCGACCTCTTCGACTGGGCCCGGTCGATGCCCAAACCCCGGGCCGTCGTCGTCATCTCGGCCCACTGGGAACAGGCACCGGTCGCGATCTCCGGAGCCTCCGCCGGTACCCCGCTCCACTACGACTTCAGCGGCTTCCACCCCCGCTACAAGACCCTTCCCTACGCGACCCCGGACGCCACCGACCTGGCGCGGCGACTCACCGGCCTACTGGGCCGGACGCCGGTGCACGAGTTCGCCGACCGCGGCCTCGACCACGGCGCCTTCATCCCGCTCATGGCCATGTATCCCGCGGCCGACGTCCCGGTCGTGCAGCTGTCGATGCCCAGTCTCGACCCCGGCGCCCTGCTCGAACTCGGGGCACGCCTGCGGCCGCTACGGGACGAAGGCATCCTCGTTCTCGGCTCGGGCTTCATGACGCACAGCTTCGCCGTCTTCCGCCGGCCGGAGCTCGCCGCCGACACCACGGCCTTCGACGAATGGGCCGTCGACGCCCTCGCCCGGGGCGACGCCGACGCCCTCACCGACTACCGCGACAAGGCACCCGGCGCCGCGGTCGCCCATCCGACGGCCGACCACTTCGTCCCGCTGCTGCTCACCGTCGGCGCCGCCGACGACCCCAGCAGCGCCGTGAGCGCCATCGACCGCATGGTGATGGGCAACTCCATCCGGTCGGTGCGGCTGACCTGAGCGCGCCCCATCACCCGATCGCCCCGTCCGTCGGCGCCGGCATCAACTCACCCTGGAGGAAAGCACCATGAAGGCCATACGTTTCCACGAGTTCGGCAGCAGTGAGGTCCTGCGCTACGAGGACGTCGACCGTCCGGTCCCCGGCGCCGGGCAGGTGCTGGTGCGGGTGGCGGCCACGTCGTTCAACCCGGTCGACGACCACATCCGCGCCGGTGTCATGGCCGAGATGCTCCCGATCGCTCTCCCGTACGTGCCGGGGATCGACCTGGCGGGCACCGTCGCCGAACTCGGCGCGGGCGTCGCCGACTTGACGGTCGGCGACCGGGTCGTGGCGATGCTGCCCCTCGACTCCGCCGGCGGCGCCGCCGAGTACGTGCTCGCCCCGGCCGAGTCCCTGGCCCCGGCGCCCCGGACGACCCAGCTGGTCGACGCCGCGGCGCTGCCACTGACCGGCCTGGCGGCCTGGCAGACGGCGTTCGAACTCGCCGAGTTGAAGCCCGGTCAGACCGTCCTGGTCAACGGGGCGGGGGGCGCGGTGGGCAGCCTCGTGGTGCAGCTCGCCGTCGACGCGGGAGCGCACGTGACGGCGGTGGACGCGCCGCGGCACGCCGACCGCCTTCGGGACTACGGCGCGTACCGGGTCGTCGGCCCCCTCGCCCTCGCCGCCGGCCCGGCCGCCGTGGGCGGTCCGTTCCACGTCGTGGTGAACCATGTGCGCGTCTCCCCGGAGGAGCTGGCGCAGCTGACGGACTACGTCGCCGACGGCGGGGTCGCCGCCAGCACGGCCGGCCCGATCCCCGAGGACGCTGCCCGGGGGGTGCGCAGCGCGAGCCTGTGGGTCCGCAGCGACGGAGCCCAACTGAGCGAGCTGGTGGCCAAGGTGGACGCGGGCAAGCTCCGGCTCAACGTCGCCGCCCACCGCCCGGTGGCCGAGCTGGCAGCCGTCCACGAGGACGCCGCCGCCGGACGGCTGCCCGGCAAGACGATCGTGCTCGCTCCCTGACCCGCACCCCGACCGGGCCGCCCGCCGTTCGCTCTCCCGCCGGTGGGCGGCCCGGAGGTGCGTTGTCCGGAAGGTGCTGTCCGGCACGGTCAGCAGCCGCGCCACAGTGCCACGACGATCGAGCCGCCGACGGCGGTGACCGCGATGACGTAGAGGACCTGCGCCTTGGCGGTACTCACTGGTCCGGTTCCCCTGCGGCTTCGTGGAGGTCGACGAACGCGCGGGTCGTCTCAGCAAGGGCGCGCATCAGCTCGTACGCGTGCAGGGGCGGGGTGGTCCCGTCGAAGGTGTCGCAGAGTGTGAGCAGCCGGTAGGCGTCCCTGTGGAGCGCGAGTGTTGACGGGGCGTCGGCGTCCCCGTCGTACTCGGCCAGCAGGAGCTGGAGATGGCCGCGGAGCTTGAGTGTGGTGAGGTCCACCCAGGCGCGCTCGGGCAGCGGAAGTTGGAAAGCGAGGGCCTCGGTGACCGTTCGGGAAATGGTCGCGAAGTCGATGGAGGAGTCACGGTTGAGGGCGGAGAGCAGACGACGGAGCGTCTGCGAGTCCTGGGCGAACTTCGGCGTTCGGTGACGCCAATGAGCGCCGGGCGTACGGCGGTTGAACGTCATCAGGTGGACGCCTCCGGCCTGGCGACCGTGCACCAGGTGCAGGTCCCGCGCCGACCCCAGGCGCGGGCGAGCGCGGCGACGAGCAGTATTCCCCGGCCGGTCTCGTCGTCGGTTTCCGGGTCACGGACCTCGATCCGTGCGGGGGAGCCGTCATCCACCTCGATGAGCACATCGCCGCTCCGGTCGTACGAGAGCGAGAACCGGACGCGGTCGCTGCGGCCGTGCACTACGGCGTTGGTGACGATCTCGCTGACGAGGAGCTGCACGGTCTCGACCGCGTCCTGACCGATGTCGCCCTCCCGCAGGACCGCGCCGGTGACGTGGCGCAGATGCGCGACGCGGCGGGTGTGGGGGCGGAACGAGATGTTGAGGCGGACGGCGTCTCGTATGTCGACTGCGGTGGTTGGAGCCGGAGTTGCGCTACGCGTCATGGGGGGCATGGGGAGTCCTTGTCGTCGAATCTCCGTGCTCACGGAATGAGTTGAATCGACTGCGTTGCGTGAGCTGCGCGTATAGCCTCGCATCAGACCGGGCTCTACCGGGACTGTTCTGACGGGATTCTGTGAGCAAGTTTCTTCGCGAATTCCCGTCCCTGTCAGGGGTGTTCGCGCCGAGACGCGGCGACTCCCGCTCAGACGCAGAACGTTCTTGTGGAGGCCGAACCAACACCGACACACTGGACAGTGCGCAGAGAGGACAGCAGATGATCACGGACATCGAGTCGGCAACGCCCGCTCTGTGCCGTCTCCAACTCGGGAGCGAGCTGCGCGAACTCCGGCAAAATGCCGGATTGACGTCACGTCAGGTAACCAGGAAGCTGCTCTGGAGCCCGTCGAAGTTGACCCGGTTGGAGACGGGTGAGAATGCGTCTGTCGAGACGGCCGACGTCATGGCGCTCTGCCAGATCTACGCGGCAGAGCCCGAGACGACCGAGGTGCTGAAGGGCTACGCGGCAGTCACCAAGACACGACGGGACTGGTGGCAGTCACCGCAGTACCGACCGGTGATCAGCCCTGGATTCAAAGCCCACTTGGGGCTGGAGGCCACCGCCTCGGCTGTGCAGAAGTACGAGTCGGAGTACGTCCCCGGCCTGCTCCAGACCGAGGACTACGTCCGCGTGATCCACCAGCGCGCCCACCAGGGGCTCAGCGCGGAGGAAATCGATCGGCTCGTTGAGGTACGAATGACACGGCAGGAGGTTCTGCGCCGGACTCCACCGCTCAAACTCACGGCGATCATCAACGAATCCGTGCTGCACCGGCAGGTGGGGGGCCCGGAGATCATGCGCGCACAACTCGCGCACATTGTTGAGGCCACCGCAGCGCCCAACGTCCGTATCCAGGTGGTGCCGTTCAAGCTGGGAAGGCACCCGGGTATGAACGGGGCGTTTACGATCTTCCAGTTCCGCGACCGGGTTGCGCTCAAGCCGATTGTCTACTTTGAGAATCTGGCTGACGGCTGGGTCAGCCGTCGTGAGACGGACGTGGAGCGCCACGAGGAAGCCTTTACCGACCTACAAGCCATGGCTCCGGGGCCGCAGGAGTCCTTGAGCTTGATCAAAGATGCGATGAAGGAGCATTGATTCCGATGACCACCACGGTGGACACGCTGGCCGGCGCCGACTGGTTCAAGTCGAGCTACAGCAACGACCAGGGCGGCGACTGCCTCGAAGGCGCCCGACTCCCCGGCGGAGCCATGGCCGTACGCGATTCCAAGAACCCCCACGGCCCCGCCTTCGTCCTCACCGGCAGCGCCTGGACCGCCTTCGTCGGGGCCCTCGCCGACGGCGAGTTCTAGCGTCCGTCCTGTGGGCTGCTTCCCTCCCGGATGCAGCCCACAGACATGTAATGCGCGAAGCCGTCAGCCATTCCCGTGTGCGTGAACCCCGCCTTCAGCAGAACCCTGCCCGAGGCCCTGTTCTCTGCCTGGTGCTTGGCGCGCACGGTCGAGAGGGACAGTCCGCCGAAGGCGAAGGCCAGCAATTCGGTCACCGTGCCGGTGGCAAACCCGCGTCCCCAGGTATCGGCACGCAGGATGTAGCTCAGGCGGCCCTCGCCGTTGGTCGCGTTCAGCTTGATGATGCCCACCAAGTCGCCCTCGACGTCGACGCCGAGGGTGTACTGGAGGCGTGGTTGGGCCGCCGATCGGGCCGTCGCCGCGGCGATGTACGCCGCGGTCTCATCGGCGCCCATCGGGCCACGGCCGAGGAATCTCAACGACGGGCCGCTGTAGATTCTCTGGACTTCCCGCGCGTCCTCCGCGTTCAGCTCCCGCAGCTCGATCACGGCAGTGGCGCCAGTGCGTTGCCGAGTTCGGCTGCTGTGGGCCGGTCGTCCGGGCCGGACAGCAGGACCGGGCGCAGCACGTCTTGGAACGCCGGCCACGGGGTCGCGGAATCCAGCGGGATCGTGCCCGTGGCGATAGCCGCCCGGCGACGGGTCGGTCCGACATCCGGAGCGATGCCCGCTGCCGCGTAGTCCAGCGGCCACTTGCCGGTCGCACAGGTCCAGAGCACCCCGGCGAGGGTATAGACGTCGGACGGCGCGGATGGCGTCACGGGCTGTGGCCCGTCGGTGATCCACGCGGCCAGTTCCGGCGCGACCAGGTGCGTGATGCCGCCGTAGAACTTCGGCCAGGGGGCCATACCCGTACCTTCACGCCACGACCATGCGAAGTCGATGAGTCTGACGCCGGTCCCCATGTGGATGCCGTGGGAGGGCTGGAGGTCCCCATGGACCCATCCTGCGGCGTGGAGATCGGCGACGGCGCGGCACAGTTGACCGGCCCCCGCGAGGACCGAAGCACGGTCGCACCGACGGCCCCGGCCGTCCCCGCCGTCCCGAATCGGTCCGAAGACCTGCCAGGTCGATGGCCCGTCCAGCCATGGCGTGACATACCAGACACCCCCAGTGGCTCGCCCTGCCGTGACGGTGTAGCCGGAGAGCTGGTCCAGGACCGCGGCCTCCCGCACGGTCGTCTCCTCGCCTTCTCCGTAACCGTGTTTGACGGCCACGGTGGCGACGGCCCCGGTTGCCCTCCACACGGCGGAGCCGCGACGGTCGGTGATCTCTGTCAAGTCGACAGGGCGGCCGCAGATGGCCTCAGCGGCCTTCAGCGCTTCTGCGGGGCAGGGAGCGAACTCGCCCATTCTCTTACCGACTTCCAGTCGCAGGAGATCTTCTCGAATACGTCGCGGCCGTCGTCGTCGGCCGTGGCCAGCGCCGTCGAGAGCTCGGGGGTGCCCCTCAGGAAATTCGGGTCAAGCCGTCGCACCGAGGCCCGCACGGGGAGAAACGAGAACGGGGCCGACGGGATGTTCCGGCCGGACCTGTCCAGCTCCTGGACGCCTCGGGCGAACTTGCCGAACATGATCCCCACCGGCCCGTACAGATGCTTGAGTGCCCAGTGCGGCCACGCCATCAGGTTCTGGTGGTCCGTGTCCGACACACCGGCCAGAACGACGACGTTTTCGCAGACGAGCGTGCCATGCCTCCTCACCAGCGGACGTACCCACTCGGCGGCCTGGACGGCGGCGTGGAACAACTCCGCTTCGACCGCGTACCGATCGGCTCCTGTCGCGATCTCGTACACCGTCCAGCCCGTCATACCCCGGGCAGTGGACGCTTCGAGGAACGGGCAGTGCTCGTACATCGCCTCGACGTACTCGGATACGTCCACGCTCGCGGGATTCTCCGACCGGGGCTCAATGAGGCGGAGCGCCCCGGCGGTCAACCGGGACGCTCCGTCGGATGACGCGGTGATCACCGCACGGTCGCATTCGGCGTCATGTCGCCGTCGCTGGGCGTGGGTGCGCAGTCCCACTCGGCCACCACCGTGCCGGTCTTCCGGTAGAGGGTCAGGGACCGCTCGTTGATCGTGCCGTCCGCGTTGGTGAACCAGATCTCCGGCAATGGGCCGTACATCTCCCCGTACGCGGCCACCCAGGCGATGAGCCCACACCCTGCCGTCTCGACGTGGGTCAGTTTTCGACCGGCGTGCTCGGTGGTGAAAGCGGCGTGAACCTGAGGTGCGTCGGCCAACTGGTGCCACACGGCATCGATCGCCGTGGAGAACATCTCCGGCGCGGTGTGGCCGGCATCGAGCCGACGTGCGGTGACGGTGAAGAACTTGCCCAACTCGACCAGTTCGACACTGCTCTTGGTGGCGGTGCTCATGTGCTCCTCCAACAGGTTGGCGGAGTCCGAAGCTAAAGGTAGGGGAATGGCGTCATCAATGAGTATGCCGGAATTTGCCTGGAATCACTGGAGAGAGTCGATGGCGGCGCTGATCAATTCTCGTGCTGCTGGACCGTAAATGGCGAGTTCGGACAGATCGGAAAACGCCTGAACGTACATGTCGATCTCGTGGGAGTGTTTGACGCTGAGATGCGCCGAGATCAACTCGACATTCACCTCCGCCTCATCGAAGAGGAAGAACCCCTCAACCGGCCATAGGCTGGTGCGATCGGCATTCATGGGAATAATGCCGAGGCTCACCGAAGGAAGGGACGCGGCCACAAGAAGGTGCCTCAGTTGGCCGGCCATGACCTCCAGGCCACCGATGCGGTGGCGGAGGACACTCTCCTCCAGGATGATGGCGAAGCGATGGCCACCCTCATGGAGAACGCGCTGCTTGTCCACGCGTACCCGGACGGCCTGCTCCACATCGTCGACAAGCCGCCGACGATCGCGGATGGACTTCAACAGGGCCTCGATGTACGACGCTGTCTGCACGGGGCCCGGGATGAGCCAGGACGAGTAGACACGAAACCGCCGAGTTCGCTCCCAGAGGGGAAGTACGGATTCCTGAGCGCGTTTGAGCCCAGGCTGCTCCATCCGACGCCACTCGACATACATGCCTTCAATACCGCGCGCTGTGGTCACCAATTCTTCGGCGAGCTGCGGAACTCCGCAGTGAAGTGCCCACGCGCGCAGGTCGGCCTCGGAAGGACGTCGGCTCCCACTCTCGAAGCGGGAGCACTTCGATTCATGCCAGCCGGCTTGCCGAGCCAACGCCCGAGCGGTAAGTCCGGCGTCCTTCCGGATCTCGCGCAGCCGTTGCCCCAGAGCCTTTGTGGCCTCCTTGACGCTTGAGGAGGATGGCTGTGGCATTTGCCGTGGGGATCGCATGACCTGAGGTTGTCCGTGTGCCTTCGGATAGTTGTCAGCTCGGCCGATACGCCTGGTGCGCTGTTCCGAGCTGCCACACGGTCTCGAAAGCTGAGGCGCAGAGCTTTGCCACTTCGGGGTCGGCCGTCAATTCGTGCTGCAAGGAGTCGCCGTCCCCGTCGAAGTGGTTGATGAGGACGAGATTCTCATCGAACAGCCAGAAGTCGTTGCCGGGAAGTGCGATGTTCGTCGCGTGACGACGTGAGAGCCAACGGACCTTCTCCCCGGCCGCGATGTTCAGCCCTTCCGTCACTTCGTGCTCGAAACGGATGTATTCACTGACGGGTTCCGAAACGATGCGGGCCCGGCGAACCTCCACCCCGCGGCCGGTCGCTCTGGACACCAGTTCGTACCACTCGGGCCAGCGCTCGGCAGGATCGATCCGCTGCCCGGCGCTCCAGTCGACAAAGACCGGATCCGACTTCATGTAGCCGTCACGCATCTCCAGATGTACCGCCGAAGTCCGGCAGTTCTGGAACAGCTCGTCAAATGTCGGCACTTTCGCCACTTTTCACCTCCAGGAAAAACTGCGCCATGCGCCTGGGGATCTCCACCACCGTCTCGTGTTCGGGGATTTCCATCTGGGTCAGGCGCTCCTTGTCCAGAACTTTCAAGCCCTGGACAAGGTAGTTGTCCGTGGTGTCGTCCAGATACACCGTGGGAGAGCCACCGTTGGGACTCTCGGGATCCTTGCCGAGTTTCCGCAGGGCCATGATGTGCACCTCCGCCGCGAGTGACGTTCTGTATGCGTGATGTTGCCGTGCGTCCGCCTTGGGGGCCAGAGACTTGCCTGAACTTGCCACCATGAACGGGCCGACATATCGGCGTACTGACTGGCAGTCCAGAGTGCACCAGGTCGTGGCCGGACCACCACGGCCTGCGAGGCCGCGAACTGCTGGTACGGGCACGCCACTGGGACGGGCGAGAGCGCATCGCCCTCTCCGGAGGAGAGTTCTAGGCTCCGTGCCGCCCGCCGGGCCGGCACGGAGCCGGCGGCTCAGTCGTCGAGCGCGTCCAGTACGGGCTTCAGCGCCACGAACTTGAAGTTCGTGGCGTCCCGGTCCGGCTCGCCCGGTTTGTCGTCGCCGTCCTGGACGACGAGCAGGCCGTGCGGGTACTTCGGGCCGAGCGGCTTGTTGAGGACGGCGGCTCCGTCGCTCTCCTCGGTGCCGTCCAGGGTTTCGGAGGCGGCGGTCACCTTGAAGCCGCCCTCGTACTCGTTCCTGTCGCCGGTCTCGCGGTCGTAGGCCGCGAAGCTGTTGTCGCCCTGGCTGGAGGCGAGCAGGTAGCCGTCGCCGTTCTTCTGGTGGAGCACGGTGAGGCCCTCGACGTCGGCCGACAGGTGTGTGCCGCCGTAGCCGGGGTCCGCTCCGGGGGCGCACTCCTCGGTTTCCTCGTCGTAGGTGCCCGGCACCCCGTACTCACGGACCTTGTCGATCAGCTTCGGGGTGCCCCGGAGGTCGGCGTCCAGCCGCCAGATGCCGACGGTCTCCTGGCCGGCGTAGAGAGTGCCGGTCTCGGGGTCCACGACCATGCCCTCGACCTGGGGCTGTTCGCCCGGCTCGCCGCACGGGGTCCAGGTCTTGCCGTTCGGCAGTCTGAATTCGGAAGGCAGCTTGAGCGTGCGCACCGTGCGGTAGGAGACCGTGCCGTCGGCGCGCGGGGTCAGCTCCAGCAGGCGCAGCGCGGTGCGCTCGCGCCGGCTGACCACCGCGTACGAGCGGTTGCTGGCCGGGTCGGTCCAGGTGGCGAGGCCGTACGCGGTGCGCTGCTCGTTGATCTCCTCCTGCGAGGAGGAGAAGATCGGCGGCGCCGAGGGGTCGGTGATGTCGGTGAGGGGCGTCTTGGAGCTGTCTCCGTCGATGCGGTAGATCCGCAGCCGGTCACTGCCGCGATCGCTGGTGACGGCCAGGTCGCTCCTGCCGGAGCCGACCTTCACGCCGTGCACGAGGTCGACGTTGTTGAACCGGCCGGGGGCGTCGTCCGGGCCGGGGGCCGCCGGCGCCTGCACCGACTGCACTTCGCGCGCGTCGAGGTCGTAGACGCGCAGGCCGCCCTCCTTGAGCGTGGCGACGACGAGACTGCGGGCCGGGTCGGCGGGGTCGCGCCAGATCGCCGGGTCGTCGGCGTCCGCGTTGCCGCCCGCCTCGTCGTCGTACACGGCGGGCGTCTCGGCGGTCGGCCGCACGCCCGGCAGTTCGCCGGACGCGCCGGCCGCCGCCACGGCCGAGTGGGGCACGGCGGTGGCGAGCACGGCCAGCGCGGTGAACACCGTGAGACGGCCGACGGTGGCGTGCGGTCGGTGCGGTCGGTGCGGCTGAGTCATAAAAGTGGTCCCTTTCATGTCGCGAGCACGGCCAACCAACCATGAAGTCGCCGGGTGAAGGGTCTCCCCGCACCGGCGGAAAGGCCAGTCGTCCCGGACATGAACAGCGCGGGCCGGACCGGGACTTGAGGACCTATACCGCGGCCGCCGCCGACGCCGGCCGTTCGCCCTTGCTGCGCTCCACGCAGAACTCGTTGCCCTCGATGTCCGCCAGGGTCGCCCAGCCCCGGCCGTCGGGGACGCGGTGGTCCGCCACCAGGGTGGCGCCCAGGGTCAGGAGGCGTTCGATCTCCTCCTCGCGGGTGCGGTCCTGGGGTTCGAGGTCGACGTGGATACGGTTCTTCACCGACTTGGGCTCCGGGACCTCCACGAACAGCAGCGTGATGCCGTCCGCGGCCACCAGTACCTCGTCGTCTCCGGGCTTGTCGTCGGCGTCCACCGTGGTGCCGAGCACGTCGGCCCAGAAGGTGCCGAGGCGGTAGGCGTCGGCGCTGTCGATGGTCACGTGTCGTACGCGAGAAGTCATGGCCGTCACTGTGCACCGGCGGGCGGGGACCCCGCAGGTCAATTTCCGGCTGCCCACTCCCGTACCGCCGTCGCCATCGCCGCGACCGCCCGCGCCGTGCGCGCCGCGTCGCCGCGCACCGCCCGGCTCACCTCGACGTGCAGGAACGGCACCCCCTCGTCGGCGGCGAGCCTCCCCTGCTTGTTGTTCCGCCCTTCGAGCGGGCACGTGTCCTCCCAGGCCCGGCAGACCCGGAACCCGTCGTCGTCCAACGCGTCCGCGAGCGTGCGCCCTTGGGGGCGGGCGCGGTCGCCCGCGCCGGTGGAGACGACGAGATCGCGGCCGGGGACGCTGCTGTCGGCGTAGCCGTGGACCTGGATGGCGGGGAGCCCGCGGGCGACGAGTTCGGCGGAGACCGCGTGGAAGACGGTGTCCCGGCGGTGGGCGACATCGGCCGCGTTCCCGTCGCCCGCCCGGCGGTGGGCGCCCGCGATGACCAGGACCCCGCCCGGCGCGCCGCGCAGTATGCCCGCCCCGAGCCGGTCGGTGTACGCGTCGGCGACCGGGTGCGGGACCTGGACGCTGTAGCGCGGCGCGGTGTCCAGGTCGACGTAGACCCGTCCCCAGCCGCGCCGGGTCTCGTCCGTGCGGTCGGCGATCTCCGCGTACCGGCGGCCGGACCCGCCCCCGTCGCGCGGCGCGTCCCGCACGATCCGTACGCCGAAGTCCACCTCGGCCAGCCTGCGCTCGCCCTTCGCGTGCTCGCCGTCCAGGTACAGCGCGACGCCCTCGGCCAGGGCCTCGCGTTCGGCGCGGTCCGGGGGGCGGTAGCGGGAGTCGGCGACGACCCCGGTGGCGTACGAGGAGAGCCGGCGCTCCAGACCGGGCGAGGGCCCGTCGGTCGGGGCGGGGCCGGGGTTCGGGGCGTCGGTACGGGACCTGTCGAGCGCCGGGACGACCACGGCGACCGCTGCCACCAGGAGCGCCAGAAGTACGGCGGTGCGTGGCAGGTTCGCCGGTGCCGTTATCTTTTTGGTCGGATCAGGGCTCATGTTCGAGTGAAAGTATCAGGGTGAGAACACACCGAAACACGTCCATCGCAGGCATACGCCTGCCCCGGAACACCGTCGCACTCACGCTCGCGCTCCTCGCCACGACCGCGGCCGGCTGTTCCCTCGTCGACGGCGACAGCGACGCGGCGGGGCCCAAGGGCGAACCGTCCTTCACCGTCGCCGCGGCGGGCGACATCCTGATCCACCCGCAGCTGACCGAGCAGGGGTACCGGGACGCCGGGGTCACCGAGGTCCCCGAGGCGGTCGGCAAGAAGGTCGGCGACGACGTCCCGGAACCGGACTTCGACAAGATCATGGCCGGGGTGAAGCCCGTCATCAGCAAGGCGGACCTGGCCATCTGCCACTTCGAGCCGGTGGTGGCCGGGCCCAAGGGCCCCTTCCGGAGCTTCCCCGACTTCCTGGTGCCGCCGCAGATCACCAAGACGATCAAGACGACCGGGTACGACACCTGCTCGACCGCCTCCAACCACACGATGGACGACGGACCCGGTGGCGTGACCCGCACCCTGGACGCCCTGGACGCGGCCGGGCTGAAGCACACCGGCTCCGCGCGCAGCGCCGCCGAGGCGGCGAAGCCGCTGATCGTGGACGTGAAGGGCGTGAAAGTCGCGCAGCTCTCGTACACCCTCGGGTTCAACGGGCGCGAGCTGCCGGCCGACAAGCCCTGGGTCGCCAACAAGACCTCGTTCGACGCGATCGCCGCCGCCGAGAAGGCGGCGCGCAAGGCCGGCGCGGAGGCGGTGATCCTGAGCATCCACTGGGGGCGGGAGCACCATCCCGACCCCAGCGGCTCGCAGCTCAAGCTGGGCCGGCGGCTCGCGAAGGAGACCGGTATCGACCTGATCATCGGCCACCACGCGCATGTGGTGCAGCCGATGGAGAAGGTGGACGGCACCTGGATCGCGTACGGCCTCGGGAACCAGCTCGCCCGGCACGACGTGCCGTCCGGGCTGACCGAGGAAGGCGCCATCGGCTGGTTCGAGTTCCACAAGAAGTCCGGCGGCGGGTGGGACGTGGAGGCGCGGTACGCGCCGACGTTCGTCACGATCCCGCCGGAGGAGGACGGCGAGGCGACCGCGGACGGCGAGGCCGTCGAGCAGTCCACCACCGGCGCGAAGGGTGCGGCGAAGGACCACCGCCTGCTGGACATCGCGGGCGCGCTGCGCACCGACAAGGACCTGTCCGCCGAGGAACGCGCCCAGTACCGCCTCGCCTTCGAACGCACCCGGGGCACGATGCTCAACCGGGGCGCCTCGAAGGACGGCCTGCGGCCGCTGAACGAACTGCCGGACTGAGCTGCCCGCCCGCCCGCCGCCCGGCCGGCTGAGCGGACGGTGCCGACGGGGTGACCGACGACCGGGTCGGCCGCCCGGCCGAGCGGGCGGTGCCGACGGGACGGGCGGCGACCGGGCCGGCCGGCTCGCCACGTCCCTCCCGGTGGGACGCTGCCGGAGGCGGCGGACGGAACCGGAGCCCGGCCGACGGCACGGACGCTGCGCGCCCGGCCCGGCCTTCGGCCGGGACAGGCCCGCGCTGCCCGCGCTGCCCGTGCTGCCCGTGCCCGGGGCAACTCGATCACCCCGCGTCCCGCCCGGCGCGGGCGGACCGGGCTGGGGCCGGCGACCGGCCCGGCCGGCTCGCCACGTCCCGCCCGGCCCGGGCGCCCGCACCGTCGGCACGAGCCCGGCACGCCCGGAGGCACGGGCGGCCCGACCAGCCGGGACAGGCCCCGCCCGGCCCACCCGCGCGCGTTGACGGAATCACCCGCTCCAAACGTCGCGTAGATCACACCGGTCACTCCTCGTGCAACCTTCCCCAAGGCCTGCGAGTCGGACACTTCCGGCTGGGGCTGTTCTCCGCGCGCCCGCACGCACGCACAGAACCCGCCGATCACGAACACCCGAAGGGGAACGCTCATGGCCGCTTCGTCCGCGAAGCGACGGCACAAGGTCCGCAGGCGGGCCGACATGTCCCTCTTGGGCGGCATCCGCCCGCCCATCGCGGTCCTGTCCGCGCTGCTGCTCTCCCTCGCCGGAATCACGGCCCTCGGCTTCGGCCGGGCCGGCGAGGAATCCGTACCCAAGGCCGTCATGACCTCGCAGCAGCACTTCGCGGAGGACGGCGCCGTCGCGATGCGCGCCTCCATCGACGAGAGCGCCGCCGACCTCGCGAGAACCGCCGGACTGTTCAACGCGGGAGACCCGGCCCAGCCGGACGCCGTCGTCGACAAGATCGGCAGCGTCTACCAGAAGTGGGTCGGCACCGCCGTCGTCGAGATCTCCTCGGGCCGGATGCTCGCCGCCCGCGGCGAGAACGTGCCCGTCGCCGCGATCGACACCGCCAAGCTCTCCGAGAAGGACGGGCTCAGCCCCCGCATGGTGCGCCTGGCCAACGGCGAGACCCGGCTGCTCTCCCTCGAACTGCTGTCCTGGAAGGGACAGCCCCAGCAACTGCTCATCGCCTCCAGCAGCCTGCGCTTCCCCGGCATCAGCCTCGGCAAGTTCCGCTCCATCGCCGTCATCGACAGCACCGGCCGCATCCTCAGCAGCGACGGCATCCCGGAGAGCGAACAGGTCGTCACCGAGTACCAGCGCACCGGCATCGAGCGCTCCAAGAAGCAGCTCACGGCGTTCGCCAAGGTCGCCGCCAAGCGAGCCGACGAGCACCCCCTGAAGGCCAACGACCCCGGCGAGGGCGGCTACCTGGGCGTCAGCGGCAGCCTGCGCGGCGGTATCTCCCAGGGTGACCGCGCCATCGCCGGTTACGCGGCCCTCTCCGGCCCCGAGGCCGGCAAGGGCACCGTCGCCACCTCCCTCGGGCTGACCGTCGTCGCCATGGTGGACGTCGCCGAGGACCCGACCCGGGTCACCGACCCGCTGTTCGGGCTGCTCGCCGCCGGCGCGCTGCTGCTGATCGGCGCGCTCGCCGTCGGCGTCCTGCTCGGTACGGTCCAACGGCCGCTGCTGCGCCTCTTCCTGGAGAGCCGGCGGCTCACCCGCGACGATCTGACCCGCCCGGTCCGCGTGCCCCGCCACGGCGAGGCCGCCCGGATCGGGGAGGCGCTGGAGCGGCTGCGCCGCCAGCTCCTCGGGGAGCGCTCCGACGCGGACGAGGCCGGGGCGGGCACGCCCGGCGGCAGGAACACCGCACGGCCCGGCCGCCGAGGCCGGATCGGGGCCCGCGCCCTGCTCGCCGTCAGCGGCATCCTGCTGCTCGTCTGGTCCGCCCCGATGCTGCTCCTGCTCAACCGGGCCGACGCCACCGCCGTCGTACCGGAACAGATCACCAACGACCAGCGCGAGCGCACCGACACCCTCTCCGACCGGGTACGCCGCTCGCTCAACGAAGGCCACGCCGACCTGGTGTCCGTCGCCGGTCTGCTCGGCGCGCGCACCTCGCCCGAGGACATGACGAAGGTCCTGGACCGCACCCGTACCGACCACACGCGCTACCGCTCCCTGTACGTACGCGCCGCCGACGGCAAGATCCTGGCGCAGTCCGGCGAGTCCCCCCGGCTGCCCGAGGACAAGAAGGGCGACAGCAAGGACGGCCGTCCGTTCGCCGACCCCATCACCGTCCTCAACGACTCCGGTACGGAGCCGGTCATCGCGAGCTACGCCGAACTGCCGGGACGCGACGGCAGCACGGTCATCGGCGAGTTCCGTATCGACTTCATCAACTCCCTCCTCAAGCGGCCGGGCCTCGGCGAGATCCGTGTCGTCGACGCCGAAAGGCGTGTCCTCGGCGGCAATTCGGGCTATCTGGCCTTCGAGGACCTGCCCTCCGCGCGGCTGGAGGAACTGGCCGCGGGCACCAGCCAGAAGACCGGCATCAGCGCCCGCGCGGGCGGTGTCGTCTACCGCGACGGCAGCGGCGTGCAGGTCGCGGGCGCGGCCCCGTTCGTCGGCGGCGGCGCCGCCAAGTCGCTCAACTGGATGGTGGTGAGCTGGCAGCCGGCCGCCGGACTGGCGATCCCGGAGTACAACCTCCAGAACCGCACCGTCCTGGCCGGCCTCCTCGGCATCACCGCGGCCGCGGCCTGTCTGGGCTGGCTGCACATCGTCGTCGTACGGCCGCTGCGCGAGGTGGCCAAGCAGGCCGAGGCGCTGGCGGACGGCGACCGCCGCACCGTGCTCTACCCGCGCCACCACGACGAGGTCGGCGCCATCGCCCGCTCCCTGGAACTGCTGCGCCAGCAGGTGCTCGAACAACGCAAACGGGACAGCGCGGGGGCGACGGCCCCCGCCGCCGCCCCTGTGCGCGCACCCGCCGGAAGGAACTGACCGACCGTGCTCTTCCTCTACACCGTCCTGCTGGTGTGCTCCGCCTTCCTGCTGGTCGCCGGCGTCGTCGAGCAGCGCCGCCACTTCACCAACCTCGACCGCATCCCCGCCCGCGTGCTGGTCAACGGCATCCGCGGCAAGTCCTCCATCACCCGCCTCTGCGCGGGCGCACTGCGCGGCGGCGACCTGGTCACCGTCGCCAAGACCACCGGCACGGCCGCCCGCTTCATCCACCCGGACGCGACCGAGGAGCCGGTCTACCGGAAGTTCGGCATCGCCAACGTGGTGGAGCAGATCGGGATCGTACGGCGCGCCGCGTCGTACAACCCCGACGCGCTGGTCATCGAGTGCATGGCCGTCATGCCGGCCCTCCAGGAGATCAACCAGTCCAAGCTGATCCGCTCCACGATCGGCGTGCTGTGCAACGTCCGTGAGGACCATCTCGCCGAGATGGGGCCGACGCTGGACGACGTCGCGCGCTCGCTGTCGCGCTCGATGCCGGAGGACGGCATCTGTGTCACGGCGGAGAAGGAACGATTCGACATCCTCCAGGAGGAGGCGGACGCGCGGAACTGCCAGTTGATCTACGCGGACCCGGAGACGGTCAGCGACGAGGAGCTGCGCGGCTTCAGCTGGTTCACGTTCAAGGAGAACGTGTCGATCGCGCTGAAGGTCGCCGAACTGATGGGCGTGGAGCGCGAGACGGCGCTCCAGGGCATGTACGACGCGCCGCCGGACCCGGGTGTCCTGTCGGTCGAGCGGTATCTCACGCCGGAGGGCAACCGGCTGCGGTTCGCGAACGTCTTCGCCGCGAACGACCCCGAGTCGACGCTGATGAACATCAACCAGCTGCTCGACCTGGGCGCGATCTCCCGCCCGCTGAACGTCGTCATCAACTGCCGTCCCGACCGAGTCGAGCGCAACGGGCAGATGGGCGAGATCGTCCCCGACCTCCAGCCGGACAAGGTGTTCGTCATCGGGCACCCGGCGAAGAGCGCGATCGACGCGATTCCGGCGGAGTGGCGTTCGCGCGCGGTGGACCTGGGCGGTGACAAGCGCGATCCCGAGGAGTTCATGCGGGAGTTGCTGGCGCAGCTCGGGCCGGACTCGTCGCTGGTCGCGATCGGCAACATCCACGGTCAGGGCGAGCTGCTGCTGGAGCACCTGGCGGAGCTGCCGGCGGACGAGACGCCGGACCCGGAGGCGGAAGCGGAAGCGGACCCGGTCCCCGCGTCAACAGGGACCCCGGCGGTGCTTCCGACCCCTGCCCCGGCCCCGGCCGCCGACCCGGCCGCGACCGCGGCGCTCCCGGTGGTCGTCGTACCGCAGCAGACCCCCAGGCGCGCGATCGAGCCGGCCACCGAGCTGGTCGCCCGGCTGACCGGGCAACCGCCCGCGCCCACCACCCCCGCCGCCCCCGCTTCGTCGGGCGGCACCGCTGAACACCCGCGCCACGACGAGACGATGAAGCTCCAGCGCTACTCGCCCCACATCGACCCGTTCCAGCCCTACCCCCAGGCGTACGAGGAGCGCTACCAGCGGCCGGCCGCCGCCAAACCGCGCGGCCCCTTCGAGCCCGTGCGGATGCCGGGCCCCGCGCCGGACGAGCACGAACCCGGGCACGCCCCCGAGCACCGACCCGGGCACGAGCCACAGCCCCCGCAGACCCCCCGCACCCCGCACACTCCGCAGAATCCTGGAGAACCCCGTTGATCCCCGCAGTCCTCACGCCCGAGATCGCCGCGATAGGCATCGGCCTGGGCCTGATGTTCTCCCTGATCTGCTATCTGACGACCAACCTCTCCCCCGGCGGCATGATCACCCCCGGCTGGCTGGCGCTGACCCTCGTCGAGGACCTCCAGCGTGCCGCCATGGTCGTCGGCGTGACCGTGCTGACGTACGTGAGCACGCTCCTCGTCCAGCGCTTCGTGATCCTCTACGGAAAGCGCCTCTTCTCCGCCGTCGTCCTCATCGGCGTGCTTCTCCAGGCCACGGTGATGTTCGTGCTGTCGCTGGAGTTCCCCCTGCTGTACGCGAACCAGACGCTCGGCTTCATCGTGCCGGGCCTCATCGCGTACCAGCTCGTCCGCCAGCCGAAGGGGGCGACCATCCTCGCCACCGGCACGGTCACGCTCATGGCGTACGTCGTCCTCACCGCCGGCATCCTGCTCGGCGCCCTGCCCACCACGTGACCGGCCGACCGACCGCCCACGTGCCCACTGAAGCCTCCGGAGCTGACCTCTCATGAGTGCCAAGGCCAAGAAACGCGGTGGCCGCCGCGTCCTGCACGCGACCACCGTCATCGCGCTGCTCGCGGGCAGCGCGTACCTCACCGTCGAACTCCGCAAGGACGAGCAGGCGAAGGCGCCCGCCGTCCAGGCGATCACGGACACCCCGGACCTGACGTCGGCCGGGGACACGCGGTCCGGCGAGCAGAAGTGGGAGCGGCTGAAGAACCCCGAGCGCTCCGTGCTGCGCTCCGGGAGCGGGGCCGTACTCGCCACCTTCACCGACGGCGCGCGCACCGCGACGCTGACCGGGCCGAGCCGTACCTTCTCCGAGCCGACGAGCACCAAGTCCCGGGTGGTGACGGAGAACTGGGTGCGGCTGATGCCCGAGCCGTGGAAGAAGGCCGCCGAGAAGGAGAAGTGGTTCAAGGACTGGTTCGAGGAGTTCTACGGCAGCGAGGAGGACGACCTGTTCGCGTACGCCTTCCAGTACGTCGAGGGCGCCCCGGTCAAGGAGGACGACGAGGGCACCCCGTACGCCGGTGACGCGGACTTCGGCCCGATCAACCCCGAGGGCAGTGAGGGCGCGGACTACCGGCTCGAACAGTCGGACTTCTACGACTACCTGGGCATTCCGTACACCTTCCGCGACGGCACGACCATCCAGCCGGAGCAGAAGCGCTACCGCTCCATCGACTGCTCGGGCTTCATCCGGACGGTCTTCGGCTACCGGGGCCGGTTCCCGCTGATGGCGGACGACAAGAGCGGTGACGGACTGCCGCGTACCGCCAACGGCATGGCCCGCGCGGAGGGGACCGGCACCGACATCATCAAGCTGCGGGGCAGCACGCCGTTCGAGCGGCCGAAGTCGATCAGCGTGCTGCAGCCGGGCGACCTGGTGTTCTTCAAGCTCGACGCGCGGACCAAGGAGCGGCTGGACCACGTCGGGATCTATCTGGGCGTCGACACCGACGGCCACCAGATATTCGTGTCCAGCCGCGAGGAGGTCAACGGCCCGACGATCGGCGACAAGGGCGGCACGTCACGCCTGGACGGCAACGGCTACTACGCGAAGACGCTGCGCAGCGCCAAGCGCCTCTGAGCCACTGGTCCAGGAGCGCGGCGGGAGCGGTGCGGCGGGGGCGGTCGTCAGCCCTCGTCGCGCAGTTCCTCGGGGCAGGGTGTGCCCGGACGGAGTTGGTACGGAGCGGAGATACGGTACGTCCCCGGGCGCGGGGCCAGCAGCTCCGTCCACTCGTCGCCCTCCGTGTTCTTCTCGGCCCGGAACACACAGCCGTTGGGGTTGGTGAACTTCTTGGGGCCGTCCTCGTCCGCCTTGGACGCGGCTGTCTCCTCCGGGCGGTCCAGGCTCTCGCCCTTCTCGTCCACGACGGCGAGCCAGCGCGAGTACGGGATGCGGATCAGCACCCTTCCGGCGGTCTTCACCTCTATGGTCAGCTCGTTGGCCGACGCCTCCCGCACGACGGCCGGCGGGTCGGCCAGCGGCATCGGGTCCTGGACCTCGTAGAGCTGCCAGTTGGCGTCGCCCCACAGGTGGTTCAGATAGGGCAGGCCGCGCTGTACGAGCTCCGCCTCCAGGCCCGCGCCGTTGTCCGGGCGGCCCTTGGGCAGCACGACGTAGCGGACGGCCCAGCGGTCGAGCCAGGCGCGGTAGCTGTCGTCGGTGAGGCTGTCGTCGTAGAAGAGCGGGTTGCGCTCCATGTCGGCCTGCCGGTTCCAGCCACGGGCCAGGTTGACGTACGGCGCGAGCGCCGACGCCTCGCGGTGGCTGCTGGCGGGGACGACCTCCACCCGGCCGCGCTCGGCGCCGACCTCCTGCAACTCGTTGACCAGCGGCGCCAGTTCACGGGTCCAGGACGCGGTGGGCGCGGTGCGGATGATGTCGTCGACGCCCTTGTAGCCGATCCAGAAGTTGAACGCGGCGAAGGCCAGCACCAGCGCGTACCACTTGCGTGAGCGCGGCACGGCGTACGGCAGCGCGGCGAGCAGCACCACACCGCCGACGATCATCGCGAGCCGCGACACGTTGGAGCCGATCTGGGAGTCGATGACCCAGGTCAGCAGGGTCCCGATGCCGTAGACGGCGGCGGCGGTACGGACCGTGTGCCAGTCGCGCGGCACGAGGAAGAAGGCGACGACGGCGAAGAGGAAGGGCAGCGACGCGGTCCCGAGCGACATCGGCTGTGTGCCGGAGAACGGGAACAGCCAGGCGGAGAGCGCGACGACGGCGACCGGGGCGAGCCCGACCGCGTACGCGCCGGGACGCCGCTTGTTGAGGAAGAGCGCGGCGGCGACGACACCGAGGAACAGTCCCGCCACGGGACTGGCGGCCGTCGCGAGCCCGGCGAGGGGCGCGGCGACGACGCCCTTGGCCCAGCGCTTGTAGCGCCAGCGGTGCGGCCAGCAGAAGACGGCGGCGACGGCGCCGAGCGCGAACATCGTGCCGAGACCGAACGTCACACGGCCGGAGAGCGCGTTGCAGAGGAAGGCGAAGACCCCGGCGAACGAGCACGCCAGCGGATTCCGGACGGCCTTGACGCGGTAGAGGATCAGCGAGGTCAGGGCGGCCGAGACGGTCCCTACGATCATCATCGTCGTACGGACGCCGAGCAGCGACATGAGGTACGGCGAGACGACGCTGTACGAGACGGGGTGCATCCCGCCGTACCAGGCGAGGTTGTACGCGGAGTCCGGGTGGCGGCCGACGAACTCGGCCCACGCGTCCTGCGCGGCGATGTCGCCGCCGCTGTTCGCGAGGAAGAAGAACCAGAGGACGTGCACGATCCCGGCGACCACGCCGGTGAGCAGGACGGGGTGCCGCAGCACGCGGCTGCGCAGGTCCTTGGCGGGCTCGGGGGCCTGGCCGGCCCCCACGGTCTTCCCCGTCGCCCCGGTGGGCGGCGTTGTGCTCGTACTGGTGCTTGTACTCGTACTGCTGCTCGTGCTGGTGCTGCCGTCGGCGCGCGTCGGCTCAGCGGTGGTCACTGCGACTCTCCCCGTCTCACCGTCAGCCCGGTGTGCCGGCCCCCCTGCGGTCCGTCCGGCCCTGGAGGAAGTAAGGACGCCGTCCACGCGTCCCGAGTTGCCTGGCTGCCCTTGATCGGACGCTAGCACGCGGCCAGGGGCGGGGAGGGCGCCATTTCCGGCGCCCTCCCGTGCCGGGTCAGCCGACCCGCGTCAGCTTGTCGCCGAACGTGGGCTCGGTCAGGTCGCCCTGGAGCGCGACGGCCACCTCGACCTGGCTCTTGCCCTCGCCCACGGTGAGCGTGCCGACGTGCGTCCCGGCGGCGGCGGTCTCCGGTACGGCCTTGGCACCGCTGGTCAGTTCGAGCTTGACGGTGAGACCCGACCAGCCGACGGCCTTCACGTCCTCGACGGCGACGACCGGCACGGTCGTCCCCATGCCGTTGTCGACCTCGCCGACGACCTGGCCCTTCTTCACTATCGTCGCGCCCTCCAGTTCGTCCTGCGTCGCGCGCATGACGTCCTTGCTCACCGCGTTGACGGTGTCGATGATCGGCGACTTGTGCTGGCCGAGGACCGCGCCGACGATCAGCTGGTCGGTGTCGCCGACCATCTTGTGCGCGGCGAAGAGGAGATTGCCGCCCGCCTTGGTGGTCGAGCCGGTCTTGATGCCGAGCGCGCCGTCGTACGGGACGAGGGTGTTGTAGTTCCGCCAGGTCTTGCCCGACGGGTCCGTCCACTGGGGGAGCTTGGTGATGTCCATCAGCGCCTCGATCTCGACCAGCTTCTGGCCGAGCTTCACCTGGTCCTCGGCAGAGCTGACCGTCGTCGCGTCGAGGCCGGACGGGTCGGTGTACGTGGTGTTCTTCATGCCCAGCTCTTCGGCGGTGTCGTTCATCTTCTTGACGAACTCCTCCTCGGAGCCGTTCGTGTCCCAACGGGCCAGCAGGCGGGCGATGTTGTTCGCGGACGGGATCATGAGGGCGGCCAGCGCGTCGTGCTGGGTGAGCTTGTCGCCCTCCTTCACGGTGTTGAGCGTCGACTCGCCCTGCGCGTCGAGCCCGCCGTCCTCCTCGGCCTTGGCGTCGACCGTGATGGACGGACCCTTCTCGCCCTTCTTCAGGGGCTTGTCCTGCAGGACGACGTACGCCGTCATGGCCTTGGCCACACTGCCGATCGGCACGGCCTTCTGCTCACCGAACGAGTCGACCGTGCCGAGCCCGGTCGCCGCCATGAAGCCCTGGCCCTCACCGGGCCACGGCAGCGCGGGCTTGTCGCCCTCGAAGGTGTACGTCGACTTCGCCGTGAGGTTCAGCGAGGGCGTCGGGAGCGGACGCACGAACTGTACGACCGCAAAGATGATCAGTACGAGCACGAGCAGCGGCGTCCAGATCTTGACCCGCCTGACGACGGTACGGGTCGGAGTCTCGGGCGGCGCCGGCTTGTTGGTCAGCTCGGCGAGCAGATCGAGCGGCGGCAACGGCGGCATGGGCTGCTGCCGCGTCCGCTCGGCCTCGACAACGGGCCCACCCGCGGGCTTCGCGGGCACCCGCACCTCGTCGGCCCGCAGAGGCACGAACCTGCTGGTGCGCTCGGCGGGCAACTCGCTCGGGGCGGGGGCGGGCGTCTGCGGCGGGAGCTTGAGCATGGCGGTGGGCTGGTCGACCCCGGGCCGCTTGAGCGCCTTGAAGACGGCGGTCTTCCGATCGACGCCGGGCTCGTCGGACCCGGTGTCGGACTTGGACTCGGCGTCCTGCCCGGCTTCCGGCTTGGCCGGGGTGGGTCGGGACGGGGGCGCGCCGTCCGCCTTCGGCGAGCTGTCCGGCTTCGCAGGCGCGAACGGGGGCTCGGATGTGGGCTTCAACGCCTTGAAGACCGCGGTCTTCCGATCGACGCCGTCCTCATCGGCCGCAGACCCGGACCCGGCTTCCGGTTCGGCGGAGGCGGACCGGGACTCGGACGTGCCGTCCGACTTCGCCGACGCGCTGTCGCGCCCGCCCGGCCCGGCGTCGGCCGCCGTACGGGAATCGGATCGGCCCTCGGGCCGCGACGTGGCCTCGTCGGAGGTGGGCCGCAACTTCGGTGCGGCTTCCGGCTTCGCCGGCGCGAACGCGGGCTCGCCCACCGCCCGCTGCGACGCCGACTTCTCGGACTGTTCTGACTGTTCTGACTGCGACGTCTTGAAGACCGCGGTCTTCCGATCAACCTCGGACGAGTCGGTCGCGGACCCGCGCTCGGCTTCCGGTTCGCCGGAGGCGGACCGGGACTTGGACGTACCGTCCGGCTTCGCCGACGCGCCGTCACGCCCGCCCGGCGTGACCTCAGCCGACGACTGCGGCCCGGCGTCGGCCGCCGTACGGGAATCGGATCGGCCCTCGGACCCCGGCGCGGCAGCAGGCGCGGACTCCGGCGCGGGCTTCAACGCCTTGAAGACGGCCGTCCGCTGGTCGACGCCGGGCTCGTCGGGGGTGGGCCGCGACGTAGGCGTGGCCTCCGGCTTCGCCGTCGTGAACGCGGATCCGGGCTCGGCGCCCCGCTCCGACGGCGACTCGGACTTCGGTTCGGTCGTGGATTCCAGTTCGGGCTCCGGTTCGCGTTCCGCCTCCGGATCGGCCGTGTCCGCCGGTCGCACGGCCTTCGCGGCGGCGTCCGCTGCCGGTTCCGCTTCCCGCCCGCCCGTGGGCGACCCCGCCGAAGACCCCTCAGAAGCCGTCACACGCGCCTCAGCGGCCTCAGGAGCCCCGGAGCCGTCCGATGCCCCCCGAGCCTCGGAAACGGCCGCCGACCGGTCGGCAGGGGCGTCCGAGGAACCGTCCGTCGCCGCCGTCGCGTCCTTGCCGTTGGCAGCCGGCTGATCCGCCTCCCCGGCAGTGGCAGCCGCAGCCGACTCACGGAAGACCGCGAACCTCGGGTCCTGTTCCTGAGCGTCCTGAGGCGACGTCGAGGTCGGCGTCGCCTCCCCCGACGACTTCCGCTGCTCCGACTTGTCGGGGGACTCGCCCGCCACCGTGCCTCCTCATGCGATGTGCGGCCCTGGCGGCGCTCGCGCGCTCCGCCGCCGCACTCTCCGAACCGATTATCAGTGTCCTGTGTGAAACCACAGCTCAAGTGCCAGACGAGAACGACATACATAACGGTTCCCGTACAAAGCGGCCAGGCACTCTCGACAGACCAATGTGAGAGGGGTCACCCTGTCATTCATCCACGCGGGGAGGCATGGATGGGCAAGAGCCGCAGAAGTATTCCGGAGGAGCTCCTGTTGCTCGCTCTGGACCCGGCCACGGGTACCACAGCGCAGCCGCAGTCGCTCGACCTCGGCCTGGCCGGAGCCCAGCTTGTAGAGCTGGCTCTGGCAGGACGGATAGCCCCTGACGGGGATCGTATCGCCGTGGTGATGCCGCGGCCGACCGGAGATCCGACTCTGGACTCCGCGCTGGAACTGCTGCGCCGACGCGGCAGCCCGGTTCGCGCAGTTCACTGGATCGGCGGGCCCCGACTGGGGCTCCGCCAGATTTACCTCTCGCATCTGGAGCGGTGCGGCATGGTTCATGCCGTGGCGGGCCAGATGTGCGGAGTGCTGCCGACGACTCGCTACCAGGCGACGGAGACAGCGATCAGCCGCGACATCAGGTCACGGCTGGACAGTGCGATCCGCACCGGCGTACCGCCGGACCCGCGGACCGCGGCGCTCGCCGCACTGGCCCACGCGGTCGGACTGGGCAAGCACCTGTACCCCGGGAACGAGGGGCGCTCGTCGCGCTCCCGGCTCCGGGACCTGATCAGACACGACCCCATGGGCGGTCTCGTGGCGCATGCCGTGATGGACGTCCAGAACGGTGTGGCCGCTCAGCCGCGCCGTAATCCCGCACCGGGAGGCCGACCGCCGGCCGTACCGATGCAGCCGCAGCGCGCGGGCGGCATGGCCCGCGTCGCGGCGCACTGAGAAAGCACGGACGGAACACGGACACGACCGCACGCGGGTATCGCAATCCGCCGCGCCGACGTCCCCAGAGACCCGGTTCGGGAGCCGCAAAGGACGCGCGGGGTCAGCCGTACAACCGGCTGCCCCGCGCGTCGCGCGCCCGAATACAGGCTCCGGCCGCGCCGTGTCCACTTACCGCCCGTGCTTTCCCCTCTGTGGCTGTTTTCCAGCGCAGTTGGGGCCATCGGTGGCAGTCTGCTGAGACGTAGACACACAGAGCTACGCAGTTACTCAGCAGGAGGTGCCGTTTCCGTGGCGTCCAGTGTCAATCCCACCGTCAGGCGACGCCGATTGGGCCAGGAGCTGCGCCGGCTCCGCGAGGTCAAAGGCATGACGGCCGAGGAGGTGGCGGAGCGCCTGCTGGTCTCCCAGTCGAAGATCAGCCGTCTTGAGAACGGTCGCCGTTCCATCAGCCAGCGCGATGTCCGCGACCTCTGCGGTGTGTACGAGGTCGAGGACAACCGCATTGTCGAGTCGCTGATGCAGATGGCCAAGGACTCGCGCCAGCAAGGCTGGTGGCACGCCTTCGGCGATATCCCGTACAGCGTCTACATCGGCCTGGAGACGGACGCCGCCTCGCTGCGTGTGTACGAACCGCAGGTCGTGCCCGGCCTGCTCCAGACCCGGGGCTACGCGGAGGCGCTGATCACCGGCGCGCTCCCGGAGACCTCACCCACGGACGTCGAGAAGCGCGTCAGCGTACGGGTACGCCGCCAGGAGCGGGTCAACGCGCCCGAACTGCCGCTGCGGCTCTGGGCCGTGATCGACGAGTCGGCGCTGCGCCGCGTGGTCGGCGGCAGGCATCTGATGCGCGAGCAGCTGGAGTTCCTGGTCGAGCTGTCGCAGCTCCCCCATGTCACGGTGCAGGTGCTGCCGTTCGAGATGGGCGCCCATCCGGGCATCAGCGGGCATTACGCGATCCTCGAATTCCCGGACGCCACGGATTCGAGCGTGGTCTACATCGAGGGCGTCACGAGTGATCTTTATCTGGAGAAGGCGAACGACGTCCAGAAGTACAGCGTGATGTACGAACACCTTCGCGCGCAGGCGTTGAATGCGGACCAGACGCGCGAGTTCATCTCGGACATCGCCAAGGGATACGCCCGCTAAGGGAGTTCGAGAGAAGCAGGGGCGGCAGAATACACCCGGTGGACTCGTACCGAAAGGGTCCACCGGGATATCTCATCCGGTCGAGTGAACGGCCGCCCCACGCGTCGATCGCGGCTAGTAGCGTCGATCTTGCCAGCAAGAAGTTGGCGTATTGACACCACTTGCTGAATCGGAGCGAACCGAACATGGCAATTCTTCAGGGCGCTACGGACACCTGGACCAAGTCCTCGTACTCCGGCGGAAACGGCGCATGCGTCGAGGTCAAGTCTCCCGTCGTGCAGGCAATTGCCGTACGCGACTCAAAGGCCCCCGAGGGTCCGTCGATCACCTTTGTCCCCGGATCGTGGACCACATTCGTGCAGGAGATGAACCAGGGCGCCTTCGATCTCGGCTGAGCCCGTTACCCCCCACCGCCCCAACTGAGCCGCACAGCGCCACCGCACCACCCGGCATCACCGGCACCACCGGCACCACCGGCACCACCCAGCAACAGAGCCCCACAGCACGGAATGAGCCCTCTCGACCTGTCCGCCGTCCTGGCCGAGGGGGCTCGGCCATGCCCTCACTTCACACGAACTCCCTCTCGGCCGCACGGGACCCGCATCCCGTGCGGTCGTTTCTGTTGCGTTGCGGTACTGCTACCTACTACCGCGTTCTGACGAAGCGCCCACCCATCGTGTGGTTCCCGTCACGTTCACGACAACGCCCCACCAGGTCAAGAACTAGTAAAATCGTTCGGCTTTCTGACCCACGTTCACATTTATGACCGCTGGAACCCTTGACCCACTGGCGTGAGTAGCGATTCAATCCCCGAAGTCCCCGCTCCCGCACGGGGGCGCCGCTGACCGGACGCACTGACGAAGAGCACCAACGTTCACAAGGCGGACCCCTGGAGGGGGCACATGAACAGTCTCGACTGGACCGTGCTCATCGGATACTTCGGTGTGATGGTCGCGATCGGCGTCTGGTCCCACAAGCGCGTGGGCGACGTCCATGACTACTTCACGGCCGGCGGCAAGATGCCGTGGTGGCTTTCCGGCATCTCGCACCACATGTCCGGTTACAGCGCGGTGATGTTCACCGGGTACGCGGCCATCGCGTACACCTACGGCATCACCTCGTACGTCACCTGGTCGTTCCCCATCGCCATCGGCATCGCGATCGGGGCCAAGCTCTTCGCTCCCCGGCTCAACCGGGTGCGCTCGCGGCTGCATGTCTCGTCGCCGCTCGAATATCTCAAGAACCGCTACAACCTGCCCACCCAGCAGGCGCTCGCCTGGTCGGGCGTGCTGCTGAAGATCGTGGACGTCGGCGCCAAGTGGGCCGCCATCGCGACCCTGCTGTCCGTCTTCACCGGTGTCTCGCTCAACATGGGCATCCTGATCACGGGCGCGGTGACCGCGGTCTACTGCACGGTGGGCGGGCTGTGGGCCGACGCGCTGACCGAACTGGGCCAGTTCATCATCCAGTTCATCGCCGGTATCGCGATGCTCGTCGCCGTCCTGGCGGAGCTGGGCGGGTTCAGCAGCCTGTGGAACGTCTGGGACGAGCCCGAGCTCCAGGGCCACACGGAGCCGCTGGCCGGGCCATACATGATGGTCTTCCTGATCGCGTATCTGTTCATCAAGACCTTCGAGTACAACGGCGGCATGTGGAACCAGGCGCAGCGCTACATGGCGACCGACTCCGCGAAGTCCGCGACGCGCTCCGCGACCCTGTCGGCCGTGCTGTGGCTGGTCTGGCCGCTGGTGCTGTTCTTCCCGATGTGGGTCGCGCCGGTCCTCATCGACACGGACGTGCCGGCCGACAGCTACGCGCTGATGGCCGAACAGCTCCTGCCGCACGGCCTGCTGGGTCTGGTCATCGTCGGTTTCTTCTCGCACACGATGGCCATGTGCTCGTCGGACGCGAACGCCATCGCGGCGGTCGTGACCCGCGACATCATGCCCGCGATATCCCGTAAGGCACGGGAGTGGGACACCCGGGTCGGGCTGCTGGCCGCCCGCTGGACGACGCTGCTCTTCCTCGGTCTGTCGATGGCCATCGCGACACAGGTCACCTCGCCCTTCTTCGGCGACATCATCACCGTCGTCATCAAGTGGGTCGCCGGGCTCATGGGGCCGATCGCGATCCCGCTGATGCTGGGTCTGCTGCCCTGGTTCCGCAAGAGCGGTCCCACGGCCGCGCTGGTCAGCTGGGGTGTCGGTCTGGTCACCTTCTGGCTGGTCAACTATCCGATCAGCTGGAACGTGGACGGCGGAGTGCCGCTCCAGTACCAGGTGTCCATCCCGCTCGCCGTCTCGCTCGTCCTCTACATCGTGATCGGCTTCGTCAAGCCGGAGGACACACCGGAGCGCGACGCGGTGCTGCAGAAGATCAACAACGACGACGACGGCTCGGACGCGCGCGGCACGGTGCCGGTGCCGTCGGAGCCGGGCGACACGAAGCAGCTCGGCCGCGAGGGCGCCTCCGGCTGACGGGTGGGCGTCTCGGCCTGGTGCCGGGCCCGGACTTGCTTCACCGGGCCCGGCCGGTTGCCGGTTCGTCCTCAAACGCCGGACGGGCTGCGGGTTCTGTCCTCAAACGCCGGACGGGCTGAAGTCGTTCCGGCCGGTGGGTGGTTGTCCTCAAGCGCCGGACGGGCTGCAAAC
>NZ_JBHUUW010000052.1:0-58805 GCF_042670825.1 Streptomyces sp. NPDC057137
TTTTTGTTGGGGGTTTTTTGGGTTTTTTTGGGTGGCGGTTTTTGGGGTTTGGTGGTTGATGTGTGCCGGCCAACGACCTTTCCCGTATTCCGGCTTGAACGAATTTTGACCGGTGGTGTTTCTCACCGGCGTCAACACCTCCTTACGGTCGCGTAGGTCACATACGCGGGTGAATGATGTTCAGCTGTGGCTGACGATTCGAGATCAAAAACCAGAAGTGCCTTCGGGTCGTACGCCGCCATCGGTGACAGCTTCACCGAGGGCGTCGGCGATCCCGGGCCGGGCGGAATCTATGTCGGCTGGGCGGACCGGCTCGCCGTACTGCTCGCCGACCGGACACCGGACGGGGCGGCCGTCGCCGACCCCGACCACGGTTCGTTCCGGTACGCCAATCTCGCTGTACGGGGACGGCTGCTCGACCAGATCGTGGCCGAGCAGATCCCGCGCGCCAAGGAACTCGCCCCCGACCTGGTGACGTTCTGCGCCGGCGGCAACGACATCATCCGGCCAGGCAGCGACCCCGACGACGTCGCGGAACGCTTCGAACGGGCACTGGCCGACCTGACGAGCGCGGTCGGCACCGTCATGGTCCCCACCGGGTTCGACACCCGGGGCGTGCCGGTGCTGCGCCATCTGCGCGGCAAGATAGCCACGTTCACCGCCCACGTCCGCTCCATCGCGGACCGCTACGACTGCCCGGTCCTGGACCTGTGGTCGCTCAAGTCGGTCCAGGACAGACGCGCCTGGAACGGCGACCGGCTGCACCTGTCACCGGAGGGCCACACCCGCGTGGCACTGCGCGCGGCCCAGGTCCTCGGCCTCGACGTCCCTGTCAGCCCCGACCAGCCGTGGCCGCCGCTGCCTCCCCGCGGCGCGCTGGAGGTGCGCCGCGACGACATGCAGTGGGCGCGCGAATACCTGGTCCCCTGGATCGGCCGCCGCCTCCGCGGCGAGTCCTCGGGCGACCACACGGTCGCCAAACGCCCGGACCTGCTGCCGCTGGTGCGGCACTGAGTCACCGACCGGGGCGGTGAAGTGCGGGTGCCAGGAGCGGAATCGGTCCCACGGGCGCCGCCGCGGCCGGTATCCGTTCCAGGACGCCGCCCGCGAAGACGTCGTACAGCGGCAGTGTCTCCAGGTGGACGTAGCCGATGTGGCAGTCGCAGACCGCGAGCGGGCACGCGCGGGGTTGCAGGGCGGCGCGGTACGAGCCGTCGTAGAGGTTGCCCAGCTCCGCGGGGACGAAGTGGCAGCGGCGGACCGTGCCTTCGCCGTCCACCGAGATCACCGATTCGCCCGTACGGCACGGGAGGCCGGCCGAGCGGTGGGGGTGGCGGCTGTACGGGAACAGGGGGTCGACCGACGTCCAGTCGGCGGCCTCCGCGTCCGAATAGGCGCGTCCCTCCGCCGCGTTGACCCACAGATAGACATGGTCAGGGAGATCGGCGCGGAGGCGGCGGGCCTGGTCGAGGTGGTCGGGGAAGCCGACGACGCCCACGCTGAAGCGGATGCCCGCGGTGCCCAGCTCCCGGCACTTGGTGAGGAAGCGGTCGTACGGTGTCTGGCCGGGGTGGTACGTGCACCACAGGGCCAGCTTCGCCGGGTCGGCGGCCTTCAGCCAGTCCGTACGGCAGCTGAGGTTCGTCTGGATGGCCACCCGCGCGACATGGGGGAGATGGGAGAGGTCGGTGAGCGCCCGCCGGTACCAGGAGCGGGTGAGGCCCTCGCCCCACGGGGTGAACAGGACCGACAACCGGTCGTCCGTCCGCTCCGCTGCCCACGCCGTGAAGCGCGCCAGCGCGGCCCGGTCCGCGCGCAACTGCTCCGTGCTGTCGCGGCGCTTGGCGAACGGGCAGTACGGACAGTCGTAGTCGCAGGAGGCGAGCGGGCCTCGGTAGAGGATCGTCAGGTCCACGTCTGCCTCACTTCAGTTCGTACGAGGCCATCGCGGCCCGGACGGCGGGGGAGAACAGGGCCGGGCCCAGCGCGTCCGAGTGGGCGAGACCTTCCGGCGAGAGGCGCAGCAGACCGGGCCCGGCGTCCGTGTCGAGCCAGCCGAGGCCGGCGAAGCGGTCCAGCTCGACGGGGAAGTCGTCGTCGGGGCGGCTGCCGAACCGTGTCCGGTAGTCGTCCACCGCCATGCCCTCGGCCTGGAGCAGCGACTGGAGGAGGTGGCGGCGGCGCGCTTCGTCCGTGTCGACCGCGCGGCCCACCTCGGCGCGGGAGAAGTCCTCGGTGGTCGTGTAGGCGTCGATGATGTTCCGGATCTCGCGCATGCCGACCGCGTAGTCGAAGGAGTAGTGCAGGTCCGAGGTGTAGGAGCGGGCGCCGCAGCCGAGGCCGATCATGCCGTCGGTCTGGCACGCGTAGTCGTCCGCCCCTTCGCGCGGCGCGCCGGGGAGGCGGAACATGCGCATCGACACCTGCTCGTAGCCCTGCGCGAGGAGATGGTCCCTGCCCTGGCGGTACAACTCCAGCCGCTGGGCGTCCCAGTCGGCCTCACTGGGATGCGCGCGCCGCCCGAGCGGGGTCAGCGGCCGGGCATACAGCGGGTAGAGATACAGCTCCTCGGGCCGCCAGGCGAGCGCCGCGTCGAGCGAGAGCCGCCACGACCGCGGGGTCTGACCGTCGATGCCGTAGATGAGGTCGATGTTGAGGACCGGGATCCGCGCGTCCCGGATCCGGCCGAGGGCGGCCTCGACGTCGGAGCGGCGCTGCGGGCGGACCGCCGCCTTCGCCTCCTCCTCGACGAAGCTCTGCACGCCGATGCTCAACCGGGTGGCACCGCGGTCGGCCAGCACCGACAGCCGGTCGGCCGTGGCGGTCGACGGCGACGTCTCCACGGAGAGCGGAACGGCCCGCAGATCGGCGCCCATCCGCTTCTCGGCGATGTCGCACAGCCGCTCCAGCTCGCCGGCGGTCAGGAAGGTGGGCGTGCCGCCGCCGAAGGCCGCGGCTGCGAAGCGCACCCCATCGCCGTCCCTGCTGTCGTCGCCGTCGCCGTCGCCGTGGAGCGCGTCGGCCACGGCGGTCGCTTGCCGGTCCAGCGCGTCCAGATAACGCGTCGTCAGCTCGTCGGGCGCGCCGATCCGCGTGAAGAGGTTGCAGAAGCCGCAGCGGACCTCGCAGAACGGTATGTGCAGATAGAGCGAGAGCGCGTCCTTGCGTTCACCGGCCCACAGCTCACGCAGGGCCGGCCGGTCGGCCAGCGGGCGGTACGCGGTCTTGTGCGGATAGGCGTAGACGTAACTCTCGTACGGGCGCGGGGCGGCGGTGGTCATGGCGGTCGTGTCGGTCATCAGGGTGCCCCTGGTTCCAGGAAGAAATGGGCGTACGGCACGGTCCAGACGGACTCGTGGCCCAGGCGGTGGCCCGTCCAGCCGTCGTCTCCGTAGGCCGTGCCGTGGTCGGAACAGACGATCGTGAAGCAGCGGCGCCGGCTGCTCGCCGCCGCGAACAGCCGGCCGATGTGCCGGTCGACGTATTCGAGCGCGGCGGCGTGCGTCTGCCGCGAGTCACCCGCCTCACGGGTGGCGCCGGGCAGATGGAACCAGTTCGGCTGGTGCAGCGACGGCACATTGACGAAGAGGAACAGCCGCTGCCCGGCGGGCAGTTCGGCCACGACCCGCTCCGCGCGGGCCACCTGCGACTCGAACGACGTCGGTGACGCGACGCCGAACTCCGGCTCCCAGTGGCTCTCCTGGAACATCCCGGGCAGTACGGAACCGAGCGCGCCCCGCTTGTTGAAGAAGCCGACACCCCCGATGCACACCGTCCGGTACCCGGCGTCCGCGAGACCCGACACGAGGTCGGGCGTGTCGAAGACGAACGTCCTGTCGGCCGTCGACTCGCTCCCCTCGAACCGTGCCGCGAACAGCCGCGGATGCGGTCCCGGCGCGGCGGGCGTCGGCAGGAACCCGGCGAACATCGCCTGGTGCGAGGCGTAGGTGAAGCTGCCGGGAGCGTGCCGCTCCTCCCAGCGCCCGCCGGGGAGATGGCGGGCGAGATTCGGCAGTCGGCCCGCCGCGGCCAGCTCGGCGGCCACGTCGTACCGCAGCGTGTCGAGGGTGACCAGCAACAGGTCGTCGTGGCCCACGACGCGACTCATGTCGGGCAGCCCCGCACCCGCCGTCCCGGAACCTGGCACATCAGCACCCATGACCTCGACACCCGGGACACCGGACCCCGTCATCTCAGAGGCGTGCACGGTGCTCCCCTCCCACGCCCGCCCGCAGAGCCGCGAGCTGCGCCCCGTACGTGTCCAGGCCCTCCGCGCCGCTGCCCGGCAGTCCGGTGAGACCGGGCAGCAGATCGCCGAAGGCGTTGACCTCGCCGACGGCGAAGCGGCGCCAGCCGGTCGACGGCAGCAGGTCCACCCCCACGCAGTGCGTGCCGGGGAAGCAGGCCGCGGCCCGCTCGCAGATCTCCAGGGCGGCGCCCCAACTCGCCCCGCCGCCCGCCGCTTCGGTCGCCGCCCGCACCGCGTTCAGATCGCCGCGTGCCCCGCCGAGATGCAGGTTGGTCATGGGCGACGAACTCGTCCGTACGACAGCGTGTGTCGCGCGTCCCGCGACGACCACCACCCGCAGGTCGGCCGCCCGGCCGTGCTGTGTGGCCTTCGGCAGCCACCGCTCGAGATGCAGCCCGTCCGGGGCCAGCGCGTCGACGATCGCCGCCACCTCGGGCTCGGTGGTCAGCCGCCGTACCCGCAGCGAGTTGAACAGCCGCCCCGCCGCGTCGCGTTCGACCGAGGTCGTCGCGCGCACCCGGCCGGGACCCGCGATCTCGACGGCCAGCACTCCGGAGGCCGAGGAGCCATGAGCGATCTTGACGAACGCCCGGCGCATGCCGGGCTCGCCCATCAGCGCGCGTACGTCGTCCCAGCCACGCACGGGCGGGGCGCCGGGCCCCGAGGTCGGCGACGGCGGTACGGGTACGGAGGCCAGGTCCAGCACCCCGTGGCACAGCCGCTTGTCGAACAGCACCGCCAACTCGTCCGGGTCGTCCAGGAGATGAGCCCCCGCGTCCCGTACGGCACGGCCCAACTCGCGTACGGCGGAGGTGAACCGCTCGTACCAGACCGCGGTGCCCTCGACCCGCGTCGGATCGGCAGCGCCACGCAACAGCCGCTCCACCGCCGCGTCCTCGCCCGGTGACTCGACCCGTACGACCTCACCGCGCCGGAACTCGGCACGCCCGCCCAGCACATCGAGCCAGGCCACCTCACGGGCCGGCGGCAGGCCCGCCGCCCCGACCGCTTCCTGGAACAGCCGGACCCGGCGGTTGGCGGGATTGCCGACGACCGCCAGGCGCGGCTCGCCGCTACTCGGAGACGGCGACATAACGCCAGTCGTCGTCTTCGTCGATGTCGTCGGCCGGCTCCAGCTTCACCCGCACACCGTGCGGCTCCAGAGCCTCCCGGATCCGCCCGGTCCAGTCCGCCGACATGAAGTGGTGGTCCAGGTCCAGCTCTTCGAGGTGGGTGAGCGGCTGGCCGGCGAGGAGCGCCTCGGCGCCCTCGTCGCCGAGCGTGCCCATGGACAGCGCCAGTGATTCGAGCCCGGCCACGACCGGCGCCGAGGCCACTGCGCCGACGATCTCGTCCTGGAGCTCGCTGTTCTGGAGCCCCAGATGGCGCAGCCGCGGGAATCGGCCGCCGTCGAGGAAGGGCGCCAGATCGGCGACGGTGGCGCTGCCGCCGTACTCGGAGACGCCCAGCCACAGCTCCAGATGCTCCAGCGCGGGCAGCTCGCTCGCGCCGACGGCGCGGACGACGGAGCCCGGCAGCCCGCCCGATTCGAGACGCAGCACGCGCAGATGCTCGTGCTTCACCGGCCGCAGTCGCAGATCACCGTCGTCGTACGTGTCGCCGCAGCCCTGCGCACCGAACTCCTCAAGCAGTGGGAACGCCTCGATCGCCGGGGTGACGTCGGTCATCCGCAGCCAGGAGATCTCGCACCGCTCGCCGTCCACGTCCGCAAGGAACAGCCCGCGCAGAGCGGGGAACCGTGCCGCGTCGGCGATGATCAGCTCCATGGCGGGGGCCAGCCCCGAGTAGTCGCCGGTCCACCACGGACCGATGACCAGCGCGCGCACGCGCTCGGTGTCCACGACGTCCGTGAACCGCTGCCACACCCTGGCGAAAGTCCACTGCTCGTCATACCCGCAGTCGAGCCGCCAGGCGACGGCGTCGGGCTCGGGCAGCGCCCCCGGCGCCGGGACCTCGTCGAGGGGGAGGGTGAAGAAGGGCAGTCCGTAGAGCTGCTCGAAGGGGTTGATCTCGACAGCGTCGCTCATTCCGCCACCGCCGTGTAGCGCGACTCGTCGTCCCTCGCGGACTCGCACTCCGAGAGGTCCACGACCACACCGGCCGGCTCCAGCGCCGCGCGGATCCGCTCCCGCATCGGCTCGCTCACGTAGTGGTGGTGCAGATCGAGCTTCTTGAGGTGGGTGAGCGGCTGACCGCCGAGCAGCGCCTCGGCGCCGTCGTCGCCGAGAGTGCCCATCGACAGGTCGAGCGTCTCCAGCCGCGCCACGACCGGCGCTCCCGCCAGCGCCGCCGCGATGTCGTCCTGAATCTCGCTGTTGCGCAGCGCCAGTGACTTCAGTGCGGGCAGCCGCGCTCCGGTGAGGAAGGGATCCAGGTCCGCCACGATCGTGTTCGCGCCGTACCAGGACACGCCCAGCCAGATGTCCAGATGTTCGAGCGCGGGCAGTTCGGCCGCGCCGATGTTCCGCACGACGTCGGCGTCGAGACCGCCGGTCTCGACGGTCAGCGACCGGAGCCCCTCGTGCTTGATGCCGGTCATGTTCAGCTCTTGGCCGCCGCGCACCCCGAACGAGCGCAGCTGCGGGAGTGCGTTGATCAGCGGCGCCATGGCCGTCTGGTTGATCCATGAGATCTCGCACTCCTCGTAGGTGATGTCACCCACGAACAGCGCCCTGAGAGAGGGGAATTGGTCCCTCGCCGTGACGATGGCCTCGATCACCTTCTCGGGAGAGGTGTCGTAGGCATCGCTCCACGAGCCGACTATCAGCGCGCGGACCTCGGTGGTGTCGACGGCCTTGACGAAGCGGGCGAACGCCGACTCCCACTCCTCCTCGCTGTCGTACGCCGGGACGCTCACGCGCCAGGCCACCGACCCGGCGTCGGGGAACTTCGCCTTCCCTTCGGCTTCGGCGTCGGGGAAGTCGAACGCGGGCAGGCCGTCCAACTCCTGCATGTTGTTCGAAACGGTCATGGCGAGTGCTCCAGACACCGGGCGTCGGCGTTGATCGGCTTGTTGCTGAGAGAAGTTGTAACAGGCCCCACTGACAAGCCCGGTTCGGGGGCGGAGGCCGTTGTCAGACCCACGGTCTAGCGTCGTTCACAGGTCGGCGCACTCGGCGCCGCCGGTCGAGGGGAGAGCCATGTACCGGCAGGGAGACGTGCTCATCGTGCCCGTCGCGGACGAGAGTGTGCCGTCCGGGATCGCCGAGGCGCGGAGCGAGCCGAGGGACGCGCGGGGCCGCCTCGTCCTGGCGCTCGGTGAGGTCACGGGACACGCCCACGCGGTGACGGGCCCCGGCCTGCTCGTCCGGGAGACGGGCGGCGAGTTCGGGCCGATGCTGCTGCATCTGCCGGAGGGCGGCCGGGTGGTGCACGAGGAGCACGCGGCGATCCCGCTGCCCAAGGGGTGGTTTCGCGTGGTGCGCCAGCGCGAGTACTTGCCGGGTGCGGTGCGCGTCGTCGCCGACTGAGCGGCGACGACCGACGGCAGGGCAGGGCAGTTCGCGGTAGACGGCAGTACGAAACAGACGGCAGTACGCGGTGCACGGCAGTTCGCGGTACACGGTGGTACACGGGACAGTGACGACAGGGGACGGGGCTTCAGACATGCAGCATGTGGACAAGTGGCGGGGCGTCGCGGCGGCGACGGGGGCGGCCGACCGGCCGGCGGCCGAGGCGGGAATACGGCTCGCCTACCGCACGGCGGGACTGACCGAGCCGGCGCGGATCATCTGGGCGGACTCCCCGCTCGCCGGACTCGCCGCCGTCCGGTCCCTCACGGATCAGGGCAGATCGGTCCGTGAGGAGGTCCGCACCAAGCCGTGGGCGGAGGAACGGCGGCGTATCCACGACGAGTTGGGCCCGGCGGGCTGGGCCGAGTGGTGGAGTGCCACCGGCGCCCGGCTCTGGGACACCACCCGCGCGCTCGCCGAGCGGATCCGCTCCGGCATCACCGAAACACTCGGCACGGAGGCGGCCGACCTTCCCGCGACACGTCAGCTGCTGCTCGACGCGGTCCTCGGTCAGCACGACGCCGCCTGGCTCGCCGCCTTCGACGGTCGCGGCGACCGGCTCACGGGACTCGCCGAGGTGGCGGCCCACGCCGGCTGGTGGTGGCCGTACGAGAACGTGACGGTGGTCTGCGAACGCCCCGTGGAACTGCACCGTGACGAGGCCGGACGCCTCGACCGCGGTGACGGCCCGGCCCTCGCCTACCCGGACGGCTTCGCTCTCTACGCGTGGCGCGGCATGCCCGTCCCGGCCGACTTCCTCGCCGAACTCACCTCGCTCGACCCGGCGCGGATCCGCGCCGAGGAGAACGCCGAACTGCGCCGCGTGATGCTGGAGCACTACGGCTACGACCGCTATCTCACCGAGTCCGACGCCAAGCCGATGGGCAAGGACGAGACCGGCATCCTCTGGCGGATAGCGCTCGAAGGCGACGAGGACGTCGTGATGGTCGAGGTCGTCAACTCCACCCCCGAACCCGACGGCACGAGCCGCACCTACTGGCTGCGGGTGCCGCCGGGGACGCGTACCGCCAAGGAGGGCGTGGCCTGGACGTTCGGCCTGGGCGCCGACGAGTACGAACCGATGAGGCAGACCTGACCGGTTGGGATTCCGGGCCTGTCCTCGGTCGTCGATCGTCCGGACAGGCCACGAATCACCCCTGGCGGGACAGCAGCGCGTCGGCGCCGATCAGCGACGAGCTGCCCTCCACCGTGCAGGCGTAGGCGCCCGCGACCGCGCCGAGGCGCGCGCAGTCGTCCAGATCCCGCCCGGCCAGCCGCCCGTACAGAAAACCGGCGACATACGCGTCGCCCGCGCCGTTGGAGTCCACCACCGGTGCGGGCGGGACGGTCGCCGGGATCGGCCGGGGGGTACGGCTGCCCTCGCGGGTCAGCAGATACGAGCCGCCGGCGCCCGCCGTGGCCACCACCGCCTGCGCCCTGCCCTCGCGCAGGATCTCCCGCATCACCGGCGCTATCCGCTCGCGCGCGCCGGCGGCGCTGAGGAAGACCAGATCCGCGCGGTAGGCGAACTCCCGGTGGTAGGCGTTCACCCCGTCCCAGTCGTGCAGGTCGGTCGAGACCGGGACGCCCTCTTCGATGATGTCGTCGAACAGATACCGGGTGAAGTTCGTGATCGACACATGGACATGGCGGGCCCGCTTCAGGTGCGGCAGGTAGAACTCGCGCGGCATCCGCAGGTCGTCCGGATCGCGCGCGTCGTGGAAGGACATCCTTCGGCCGGTCTTCTCGACGAGATTGACCGCGCGACGGGTGCCGGCGGGCGAGATCATCCCTTCGAAGTCCACGCCGCCCTTGGCGAGATGCTCGCGGACCTGACCGCCCGTCCAGTCGTCACCGATGAAGTCGAGAAATTTGACGTTCAGTCCGAGGGCATGACAGCCCAGGGCCACATTGCCGCCGGTCTGTCCCGGCCATTCGCGGATCGGCCCGACACCGACCGAGTCAGCGAGCGGGACGGGGAGTGAGTCGACACGGACCACGGTGTCGACGCCGCTGCCGCCGAGGACGAGCACGTCATGGCTCGGTTCGCCTTCCGGACCGGCCCCCGGCCCATCGCGATCGACGTCCGGATGTTCGGTCTGCTGCTGAGCCACAGTCTCCACCTTAGTGCCGGATTCCGGATGTCCGCCTCAGTATGGCCGTGGTGGCGCGGGCCGGAGGCGGGTGTCCATCACCCGGCGGGACCGGTCATGACGGGCCTTCGGCGGTGAGTGCCGCCGTGTCGATGCCCAGTTCCCGCGCCAGCGCCTCGTCCGACCACTCCAGCAGGGTGGCGCGGGTGAGCGATCCCGCGTACGACGTCATCTGCACCGCGAGACCGTCCAGCAGCGCCGTCAGCCGCCAGGCCGTCGCGACCGGGTCGGCGCAACGGAACTCACCGGCGTCCACGCCCTCGGTGATGACGGCCGCGAGCGCGGCCTTCCACTGCTGGTCGAGTTCGCTGGCCACCTCGTGGAGCGCGGGCTCGCGCGGCGCCGCCGCCCATCCCTCGATCCACAGCCGCCACCCCTTGGCCTCGCCGGTCGGCGCGTACCAGCGGGTCGCGGCGTGCAGCCGGGACAGCGCGCCGGTACGGCGGCCGAGCAACTCCCGCAACTGCGCGAGATCTTCCTCGGCGGCGTGCCGGAAGGCCGCGGCGAGAAGCTTCTCCTTCGTGGAGAAGTGGTACAGCACCAGGGCGTTGCTCACCCCGAGGACGGCGGCGACGTCGGCGATGCGCACGGCGGCCACCCCCCGTGCCTGGATCTGCTCGACGGCGGCGCGCAGCAGGTCCTCGCGCCGCTCCTCCACACTCAGCCGTACTCTCGCCACAACTGAACCCTAACCCCAGCCGGTTGACACGTACCGCCTGCCTGTACACCGGCGATCACGTACCCGCCGGTCAGCGGTAGTGCCCGAACCGTTCGGCGATCAGGGGCAGTCGATCGGCGGCGATCGCGTGCGCGGCGGCTCTCGGAGTCGTACGCCCGGCTTCCGCGCGTTCCAGCATCAGCTCCGTCAGCGCGCGCATGGAGCGCCGCGTGTGGGCGAAGGCCTCGTCCGCGTCGGGGCCGATGTCGCCGAAGAGGGTCCACCACCACCAGGCGTTCGTGGCGGAGTTGACGACGACGTCCGGCAGTACCGTGATCCCGCGCGCGGCCAGCAGTTCCTCCGCGTCGGCCAGGACAGGCATGTTCGCCGCCTCGACGATCCAACGGGCCGTGACACGGGCCTGGTTGGTGGCGTCGATCGCGTACGACACGGCCGCGGGCACCAGGATCTCGGCGTCCGCCGACAGCCAGGCGTCGCCCGGCAGTTCGCGGTCGCCGGGCCGCAGCACCGCGCGGTCCACCGTCCCGAACGCGTCACGCGCGGCCAGAAGCGACTCGACGTCCAGGCCCTCCGGACAGGCGACGGTCCCCTTGACGTCCGCGACGGCCACGACCGTGAGTCCGGCCCGGACGAGGAACCGGGCCGTCGCCCCGCCCATGGTCCCCAGCCCCTGCACCGCGACCCGTGTCCCCTCGTACGGCACCCCCGCCCGGTCGAGCGCGGTGAGCGCGGACTCGGCCACTCCGCAGCCGCCGGCCAGTTCGTCCAGGCCGATGCCGTCGACGTCCACGGCGAAGGCGTCGGCGAGCCGCCGCCGCGCGGCCGCCTCGTCGTCGAGGAGCGGATGGATCGCCTGGATGGTCGAGACGAGCCCCGCCTCGGCGGCGGCCCTGTCGACCAGGTCCTGGGTCAGCCCCAGGTCCTCGCCCATGGTCCAGACGGTCTCGATGTACGGCCGTACGGCGCGCAGGTAGCGGACGAGGATGCCGTACGCCGCCGGGTCCCGGGGATCGCAGTCGATACCGCCCTTGGCGCCGCCGAGCGGGATGTAGCGCGCCGACGGGTCGTCGTTGTAGTGCAGGGCCTCTTTCATGGTCATGCCACGGGCCAGCCCGGTCACCTCGTCGAGCGAGCAGCCGTCGCGCATCCGCAGTCCACCGCTGGAGACGCCGCGCACCAGCCGGTCGACGACCAGATACCCCTCGCGGCCGGTCACATGGTCGCTCCAGGTCAGCGATATCAGGGGGGACAAGGGTGCCTCCGGGTGCCGTAACCGAATCCGTAACTGAATGGACGGTCAGTATCGGGAGCGGGGTGCACGGCTGTCAAAGACGTCACCGGGTGACTGTCGGGGGACCGTCCGCATGGCCGGATCTCGCCCGTCGGCGGCCGGGTGCGGGAATCCGGGAGATCGTCCGCACGTTGCACGAAGGTGCCACGGACGGCGCAGCCGGCGTGGCACCCGGGTCATGGAAACGGCTCATAATGTGATGAACCCGAACCTTCAGGAGATGCAGTGAACGGCGCCGGCACCCCACCCTCACTCCGCTCCCGGCTGCGCGCGATGCGGTCCGAGGCCTTCGGGGCCGACTCGGCCGGCAAGCGCCTGGAGCGGATCCACAACTCCCCGAACTTCGCCGACGGTGTGTTCCAGAATCCCGAGGGCACCGCCAGAATCAGACCCTCCGGCTCCATGCTGGAGATGTCGAAGGTCTACCTCAGCAAGGAGGCGCGCGTCCGGCGGGCGCCCGCCACTCCGATCCCCGTTCACCAGGACACCTTGGCGGACCTCGCCGTACCTCCCGCCTCCGGGCTGCGGCTGACCTGGATGGGTCACTCCAGCGTCCTCGCCGAGATCGACGGCCGGCGCGTGCTCTTCGACCCGGTCTGGGGCGAGCGCTGCTCCCCCTTCTCCTTCGCCGGACCGAAGCGGCTGCACCCCGTGCCCGTCTCGCTCGCCGCACTCGGGCCGGTGGACGTCGTCGTCATCTCGCACGACCACTACGACCACCTCGATCTGCCGACGATCAAGGGCCTCGCCTCCACGAACACCATCTTCGCCGTGCCGCTGGGCGTCGGCGCGCACCTGGAGCGCTGGGGCGTTCCCGCCGCCCGCCTGCGCGAGCTGGACTGGAACGAGACGGCGGAGGTCGCGGGCATCTCGTTCACCGCGACACCCGCCCGGCACTTCTGCGGCCGTGGCCTGCGCAACCAGCAGCACACCCTCTGGGCGTCCTGGGCCGTCGCGGGACCTGAGCACCGGATCTACCACAGCGGCGACACCGGCTACTTCTCCGGCTTCCGTGACATCGGCGCGGCGCACGGCCCCTTCGACGCCACGATGATCCAGATCGGCGCCTACAGCGAATACTGGCCGGACATCCACATGACCCCGGCCGAGGGTCTGCGGGCGCACGTCGACCTCCAGCAGGGCAGCCCGTCCGGTGTGATGCTGCCGATCCACTGGGGCACGTTCAACCTGGCCCCGCACCCGTGGTCCGAGCCCGGCGAGGGCACGGTCACCGCGGCGGCGGAGGCGGGCGTACGGATCGCGCTGCCGCGTCCGGGCGAGTCCTACGAGCCGACGCTGACCGACAGCATCCCCGGCACCCCGTGGTGGCGCTCCGTCGCCGTCGCACCGGTCGACGGCTGGCCGGAGGCGGTACCGGCCGGGGACAAGGCGTCCGTCTCGGCGACGGCCACGGCGACGGCTTCGGCCTCCGGCGCGGAGCCGGGCAAGGCGGACCAGGCGCCGGGCACCGGCGGCACGACCGGCCCCGGTGCGGGCTCCGCCGGGACGGCACCCTCCGCGCAGAGCGCGCCGTAACGCCAGGTCCGCCAGGTTCGCCGGGTCTTCCGGGCTCGGGGGGCCTTCCGGGCTCGGCGGGCCGAGCGCTCAGACCTGGACCACCGTGACGCCGCGATCCTCGAACAGCTTCGCCTGTTCGGGGGCGCCGGTGTCCGTGATCAGTGTGTCGATGGCGTCCGTCGGGCAGATCCGGGCGAACGCCGGCGTGCCCAGCTTCGAGCTGTCCGCCACCACCACGAGCCTGCGCGCCCGTGCGGCGAGGAGCGCGTTGATGCTCGCCTCGTGCTCGCTGTGCGCACTCGCCCCCGCCTCCGCGTCGACGGCGTCGGCGCCGATGAAGGCGATGTCCAGGCTCACCTCGCCCAGGATGTGCCGGGCCAGCGGCCCCACCAGCTCGTACGACTGCGGCATGGCCACCCCGCCCGTGGTCACGATCTTGATGTGCGGGCGCACGGCCAGTTCATGCGCGATGTTCAGCGCGTTCGTCACCAGGGTCACGGCGGGCTCGCCGCCCCGGTGCGGCATGTCGGCCAGATCGGGCCGCGTGGCGACGGCCCGCGCGACCTCGGCCGTCGTGGTACCGCCGTTGAGCCCGATCACCATGCCCCGGTCCACCAGCGCGGCGGCGGCGCGGCCGATGCGCTGCTTCTCCGCCGACCGCCCCACCGACTTGTAGCGCGGCGGCAGCCCGTACGAGACGGAGTGCGCCACCGCCCCGCCCCGGGTGCGGGTGAGCAACTGCTGCTCGGCGAGATGGTCGAGGTCCCTGCGTACGGTCGCCGCCGACACGGACAGCTCGGCGGCGACGTCGTCGACGTCCAGCCGGCCCCGCTCGGCGAGCAGTTCGAGCAGGGTGTTGTGCCGTTCGTACCGGTCCACCGCATCTCCTTCGTCACGCCTCGGATCATTCAAGCACCTCCCAGCCTGGAAGAGTCTGCTTGAAGATGCTTGAAAGTCTGCTCTAACATGCACGAACAAGCATTCCTGATGCGGTGAGATCGAGAGTGGAGAGCCGACGTGACGTTTGTCCAGACGGAACTGGCCAGCCAGCCCGCGAGCTGGAGCCGGGCGGCGGAGCTGGCCGACGGCCTGCGCGGCTCGGGCCGGCTGCCCGAGGCCGGTGAGCGCACGGCCGTCGTCGGCTGTGGCACCTCGTACTACATGGCCCAGGCGTACGCGGCGCTGAGGGAGGGCGCCGGGCAGGGTGAGACCGACGCCTTCGCCGCCTCCGAGTTCCCGGCGGGCCGTCGCTACGACCGCGTCGTGGCGCTGACCCGGTCAGGCACCACCACGGAGGTCCTTCAACTGCTGGCCGCCGCCCGCGGTACGGCCCGTACGACCGCGATCACCGCGGACCCCGAGACGCCGATCCGTTCGGCCGCCGACGACCTGGTCGTGCTCGACTTCGCCGACGAACAGTCCGTCGTGCAGACCCGGTTCGCCACCACGGCGCTCACCCTCCTCCGCGCCCACCTCGGGCTGCACACCGCGTCGGTGGTCGCCGACGGGGAGCGGGCCGTGGCGGAGCCGCTGCCCGAAGGGGTCACCGACTGCTCGCAGTTCACCTTCCTCGGGCAGGGCTGGACCGTCGGGCTCGCCAACGAGGGCGCGCTCAAGATGCGGGAGGCGGCGCTCGCCTGGACGGAGTCGTACCCCGCCATGGAGTACCGGCACGGCCCCATCAGCATCACCACCGAGGGCACGGCGACCTGGCTGCTCGGGCCCGCGCCCGACGGGCTCGCCGAGCAGGTCGGCGCGACCGGCGGGCTGTGGGTGGCCGGTGAACTCGACCCGCTGGCCGAACTCGTACGGATCCAGCGCCTCGCCCTCGCGCTCGCCGACGCGCGCGGTCTCGACCCGGACCGGCCGCGCCACCTCACCCGCTCGGTGATCCTCGCCGGGGAGTAGGGGAGTGGCCGAGACCCCCGTCGTACGGGGGTGTGAGGCGGGGGCGTGAGGCGGACGAGGGCCGGAGACGTGGGCAACCGCTCCGGCCCTCAGGGTGATTGCACTGTTTCGGACTGTTGTGCGATGGCTCATACCAGAGCGGGATGCTCTGTGGGCAAGTTCGGCAACTGCCCGCCACAACTGACTATTCGCCAACTACCGTGAGTGCTCGGTGATCAACGCTGGGCTTCTTACGCATGTCCGCCCGCCGCCACACACCGACGACACCGCCGCAGAACACCTGATGCCTGGGGCCCCACGTACCGAGGACACTGATGTCTCAACTTCGCGCACCCACCGCGCGACCCGATCGCCGAGAAGGCGGCCGGCACGGCCGGCCGGGCACTCGCGCGCCCTCGGCCAAGGCGTCGCCCGCCAAGGGCCCGCCCACACCAGGGCCCGACGCGCCGGCGCCGCCCGAAGCCCGGATACGCCCCCAACTCCTGCGCGCCGCCGTGCTGCCGACCGTCATAGCCACGCTCAGCGGCCTGCTCGCCCTGCTCGTCACCATCCGCTCCGGCGGAGTGCGGCCGACCCCCGAGATCTGGGCCGCCGTCGTCGGTTCGGTGCTCATCGGCGTCGTCGCGGCCACCGCCGCCGCCGTCGGGGCCGACCGCGCCTCGAAATCCGTGATCGACCGCAGCAACGCGCTGCGCCGGTCGAGCGCCCGCGCCCAGGCCGACCTGCGCGGCGTCGTGGAACAGCTCCGCCGCGGCGAGGGACCGCCGCCGCGCCGCGCACCCGTGGTGCACGCCCCCGTCGGCGACGAACTCGACCTGCTCGCCCAGGAACTGGGGCGGTCCCAGGAGCACGCGGTCGCCGCCGTCGTCCAGGCGTCCCGGCTGTCGAGCAGCGTCGGCAACGAACAGAAGGTCGAGGTCTTCGTCAACCTCGCCCGCAGACTCCAGTCACTCGTGCACCGGGAGATCCAGCTCCTGGACGAACTGGAGAACAAGGTCGAGGATCCGGACCTGCTGAAAGGTCTCTTCCAGGTCGACCATCTCGCCACCCGCATCCGCAGGCACGCCGAGAACCTCGCCGTACTCGGCGGAGCCATCTCGCGCCGCCAGTGGAGCCGGCCGGTCACCCTGACCGAGGTGCTGCGCTCCGCCATCGCCGAGGTGGAGCAGTACCCACGCGTCAAACTCGTGCCGCCGATCAACGGCACCCTGCGCGGCCACGCCGTCGCCGACGTCGTCCACCTGCTGGCCGAACTGGTCGAGAACGCCACGCTGTTCTCCGCGCCGCACACCCAAGTCCTGCTCCGGGCCCAGCAGGTCACCTCCGGGCTGGCCATCGAGGTCGAGGACCGCGGGCTCGGCATGCCCGCCGACGAGCAGAAGCGGATGAACGCGCTGCTCGCCGACCCCGACCAGGTCAACGTCGCCCATCTCCTCCAGGACGGCCGGATCGGGCTGTTCGTGGTGTCGGCCCTCGCCCGCCGGCACGGCATCGCCGTCCGGCTGCACGCCAACATCTACGGCGGAATCCAGGCCGTACTGGTGCTGCCGCGGGCGCTGTTGGGCGCAGAGGACGGCGAAGGCCCGCAGCAGGTCGGCCAGGCGGGGCAGGCCGCTCCGGGAGTGCCCCTGACGGGGAACGCGCCCACGCCCGGACCCACGGCCGGACCGGGGACCGTACCCGAGCCCGTACCCCTCCCCGTCCAGGAAGCGGTCCCGCCACCGACGCCGCCGCCCGTACCTGTACAGGTGTACGAGGCGGGGCCCGGCCCCGTAACGGAAGAGACCCGGCAGCCGTATCCCCAGCAGCCCCGAGGGCAACGCTCCCACCGGCGGACCTCGGGACGCCGGCCGCTGCCCGTACGCGGTGAGCGCGCCGCGCGTACCAGCTCGATCTCGCGGCCCCGGCCGCCCGAGCCGGAACAAACCCCGCAGCCGGACGGCCCTCCGCAGCCCGAGTTCCTGCCCGAGTTCCTTCCCGTGTCGGACCCGTCCTCGGACTACTCCGCACCCGGCGTCGTGCGCGGCACCATGGACCGGCCCCAACTGCCCAAGCGCCGCAGCCAGGAGCACCTCGTCCCCCAACTGCGGGACGCCCCCGCCCCGCCGGGCGATGACGAACCGGTTCTGCACGATCCCGGTCTGATGGCCGCCTTCCAGCGCGGCATCGGCCTCGCGGAGGCCCAGCCCGCCAGGGACCCCGGGCCCGATCCCACCCCAACCCCCGCCGCAGTCCCAGCTCCCGCCCCCAGTCCCGCGCCCATTCCCGCGCCCGTGACGGGCCTGCCGGATCAGCGACGCCAAGACCCGGACAACCCCCACTAGGAGTAGATCACCATGGCGAGCGATGCGCCGACAGGCCACGTCTCCGACCTCGACTGGCTGCTCAGCGGCCTGGTCCAACGGGTGCCGTACACCCGCAGCGCGGTACTTCTCTCCTCCGACGGACTCGTCAGATCCGTCCACGGCCTCGACCCGGACAGCGCCGACCACATGGCCGCTCTCGCCTCCGGCCTCTACTCGCTCGGCCGCAGCGCCGGTGCGCGCTTCGGCGACACCAGCGAGGTCCGCCAGGTGGTGGTCGAGCTGGACTCCACCCTGCTCTTCGTCTCGACAGCGGGCTCGGGCACCTGCCTGGCCGTGCTGGCCGGCCGCGAGGCGGACGCCGCCGTCCTCGGCTACGAGATGGCGATGCTGGTCAAGAGCGTCAGGCCCTACCTGGCGACGCCGGTCAGGCAGGCGGCCGGCACCACATCGAGCGTCACGGGGCCGTGAACGTGACGGTCCCGACGGACGGGCCGTGGCTGGACGACGCCGCGGGCCGGCTCATCCGCCCGTACACGGTCAGCGGCGGCCGTACCCGCCCGACGGCGGAGCTGGATCTGATGTCGCTGGTCATGGCCACGGGCGCCGCGAGCCAGATGTATTTCGGCCCCGAGCACAGCGAGGCGCTCGGCCTCTGCCAGGGGCCGACGTCGGTGGCGGAGATCGCCGGACATCTGCGGCTGCCCGCCGTCGTCACAAAGATTCTGCTCTCCGACCTGATGGACAGCGGCGCGGTCACCGTGCGGCCACCGCACAACTTCGACAATCCCAGCGACTGTTCCCTTCTGGAGGCAGTACTCGATGGTCTACGACGACAGCTCTGACTCCTTTCCCACCCCCTTTCCCACCGCGCTCAAGGTCCTGGTGGCGGGTGGCTTCGGGGTGGGCAAGACGACATTCGTGGGATCGGTCAGCGAGATCGCGCCGCTGAGCACCGAGGAACTGCTGACGCAGGTCGGGGCGGAGACGGACGATCTGACGGGCGTCGAGCTGAAGACCTCGACCACCGTCGCCATGGACTTCGGCCGGATAACTCTCGACGAGCGCCATGTGCTCTATCTCTTCGGCACTCCCGGCCAGGAACGCTTCTGGTTCATGTGGGACGAACTCTGCCGGGGCGCACTCGGCGCGATCGTCCTCGCCGACACGCGGCGGCTGGAGAACTCCTTCTCCGCCGTGGACTTCTTCGAGCAGCGCGGCATCGGATTCATCGTCGCGGTCAACGAGTTCGACGGCAGCTTCCGTTACGACCCGGAGGAGGTACGGGCGGCGATCGACCTCCGGCCGGAGGTGCCCGTCGTGATATGCGACGCGCGCATCGCCAGCTCCGGGATCCAGACGCTGGTCACCCTCGTCCAGCACCTGCTCACCGCCGTTCCGGCCGGCGGCGCCGCCGAAACCGCCGCTGAGGCCGCCGGGGACAGCGCAGTCGGTACCGCCGTCGAGAGCAACGCCGTTGACAACAACGCCGTCGACAGCAACGCCGTCGCGAGCGGCGTCGGCCCGGACGACGGGGGCGCGTTATGAGGTACGACCCCATCGGTCGGCTGCTCCTCACCCCCGTCGACCGGGACGCGCCCGACCGAGTACGGCGGCTGCGTCTGCTCGGGCTCGGCGAGTGGCCCGAGCCCGCCTTCGACGCCTTCGCGCTGCATCTCGCCCAACTCGCGGGCACGCCGTACTCGATGGTCAACTTCGTCGACGAGGAACGGCAGTTCTACGCCGGGCTGCACACCCCGGCCCCCGAGACGGGCCGCTTCAGGGACCGGGACCACGGCTACTGCCCCCATGTGGTGGTACGGCGCAAGGCTCTCGTCCTGGAGGACGTACGCGACTTCCCGCGCTTCGCCGGCAACGCCATGGTCGACGAGACCGGCCTGCGTTCCTATCTGGGCGTGCCGCTCATCGACCGCACCGGTATCGCGCTCGGCACCGTGTGCGTCATCGACACCCAGCCCCGGCAGTGGGGGAGAGCCGGGCTGGAGACCGTCAAGTCGCTGGCCGCGGAGCTGTCCGAGCAACTGCACCGGAGGGAGGACGGCGGCATCTGAGCGTGCGTCACTCCTGCTGTACGCGCACGGTCTCGCCGTCGGTGAAAGTCAACAGCACTGCTTCGTCAGTCACTTGTACGCGTATGGCGTCGCGCAGCTCCTGCGGGTCCGGTGCCGCCGACGTGTCCCCGACGAGCGCGATCAGTGTCACCAGGACGTGCACCCCGCCCGGATGGCTCTCCAGCCGCAGGCAGGGCGTCGCCGAGTGCGTGCCGTACGCGTTGGCATTCACCCGCCGGACGACCGCCCCCTCTTGCTCGGCGTCCCAGCCGTGCAGCCCCACCACCGCGCTGGACAACCCCGTTGCCGTGCGAGCGAGCGCCCAGCCGGGGCCGGAGCCGGTCACCGGGGCATCGGCGGCGGCCACCGTATGACCGCCCTCACGGACCGCACAGCCCGCCGGAGCGGCGACACGGTGCACCCGGATCTCCCACGCGCCGTGCAGCACACTGGTCGTATCGATCCGGAACGGCCCTTCCTCGCCCGGCAGTTCAGCCTCGTACCAGGACGACGCGGTACGACCCTCGCACCGCTCCGGATGGATCCGGCGCCGCTTGCTGGGAGTGCCGTCGGCCGCGAGCAGCGCGAGATGGTTGCCGAGCCGGTCGGCCCACGCCTCGTCGGACGTGTCGGGCGCGGTCGCCGACGAGTAGCCGAACGTGGCGTAGTGCGGATCGTCCTCGCCCGCCCCCCGGCCCCACGACCCGGGGTCCTGACGGTCACTGCCGTGATTCACCAGCCGTACGATCCCGTCGCGCCGGGTGCCGTGCAGCAGCCAGCCCGGCGCGGGCAGCGCGGTGTACTGGTCCGACTCCTCGACGGGCAGGGGCAGTTCGGGCTCCGTCCAGACGGGGTGGTCGGCGGGCAGCAGCAGACCGACGAACGCCTTGCTCGCCCAGTACGGCGACGCGGGACCCGAGTAGAGCTGAGTGACCGGGAGGAACTCGTCGTACCAGCCGAGAGTGAGCAGCCCGCGCTCGTCCGGCGCCCCGCGCTCCGCGAAATGCCGCACCGCGCCCGACGCGAGCCGGCGGGTGAGCCCCGGCGCGAGCGGGGTGCAGTCGGCCAGCGCCCCCATCCACACCGGCGTGGCGGCGGCGAAGCGGTACGTCAGCGAACGCCCCTGGTGGACCGGGCCGCCGTCGGCCCCGAAGAAGTGGGGATAGGCGGTGAGGAAGCGGTTGAGCCGCCGCCGGTAGACCTCGGTGCGCCCGCCGTCGTCGCCGGACGCCCCTCCCACCATCCGCGACCAGAGCAGCGGATACAGATGCATCGCCCAGCCGATGTAGTAGTCGAACTTCCGGCCGTCGCCGTCCGTGTACCAGCCGTCGCCGACGTACCAGTCCTCGATCCGGTCCAGCCCGTTCTCGATGTCCGAGCGGCTGTGCGGAGCGCCGACCGAGGCGAGGAACTGCTCCGAGACGACTTGGAACAGCCGCCAGTTGTTGTCGTGCGTACGGCGGCCGACGAAGCCCCCGAGCCAGTCCGCGATCCGCTCCTGCACACGGGTGTCCAGTCGGTCCCAGATCCACGGGCGCGTCTCGTGCAGGCCGATCGCGATCGAGGCGGCCTCCACCATCGGCTGCGAGCGGTCGGCCAGTCGGGGCCATGCCTCCCCGCTGCCGGGATCCGTACCGGCGACGAGTCCGGCCGTGTACCGCTCGATCAACGCCTCGTCCACCTGCCCGCGCGCGCCCGCGATCCGGAAGGCGGCGAGCAGGAAGGACCGGGCGAATCCCTCAAGCCCGTCGGAGAGTTCGCCCGACTTGCTGGTCCTGCCGGGCAGCCGATACTGCGCGCGGCCCGGTGTGGCGTACGGGACGAGTGCGTCCAGCAGTTGGTCGGCGACCGACTCCCAGTGGGCGCGGGACCAGCCGGTACGCGGGGAAAGGGCGGTGTCGGCGGGCGGCAGGATCAGCCGCGACCGCGACCCCGCGGGAGGAAGGGTGAAGGAAGGGGAATCGGACATGTCCGCGCTGCTCCTCGTTCTGCGGTTGTCGCTCGTGGCTCGTCGCTCGTTGTGTGGTCGACCCTCGGTCTGCGGTCGTCACCCCGCCCCGTACCCGGTCAGGCACGGCGTTCCAGTACGTCGACGGCCAGTTCGCGTACCACCGACTCGTCCACCTCCACCCCCAGGCCCGGCCCGCGCGGCACCCACGCGGTCCCGTTCTCGACCCGTACGGTCTCGCCCGCGTACGGCGAGCCGATGAACTGGCGCCCGTTGAGATCGACCGGCGTCGTGATGCCGTACGCCGCGAACAGGTGCAGCGAGGCGGCCAGGCCCAGGTCCGACTCGGTGAGCCCCGACCCCATCAGCTCGACCCCGCAGTCCCCGGCGAGCGAGCACAGCCGCCGCGAGAGCGTGAGGCCGCCGCTGCGCTGGACCTTGGCGATCGCGACGTCGACCGCCCCGAGCCGTACGAAGGTCGCCAGATCGCTCGGATGCCGCAGGCTCTCGTCGAGCGCCACCGGCACGGCCGAGAGGTCCCGCAGCCGCCGCAGCCCGGCGATGTCGTTGGCGGGCAGGGGCTGTTCGAAGGCGGTGACACCGAGCGCGTCGAGCCGGCGGGCCATCCGCAGGGCGACGGGCACCGTGTACGCCTGGTTGGCGTCGACCCACAGCGGCGCGTCCGGGGCGTGTTCACGTACGGCGGCCACCACGGCGGCGTCGGTGTCCTCGTCGTGCAGACCGATTTTCACCTTGAAGGCGCGATATCCCTCATCCCTGCCCTCGGCGACACTGTCCCCCACCTCGGCGGGCGACTGGCCCGACACGATCCAGCCCAACTCGACCGTCTCCGCGCGCCGTCGCCCCCACAGCACCCCGAGCGGCACGCCCGCCGCCCGGCCCAGCAGATCGTGCAGTGCCACGTCCACGGCGCTCTTGGCGAGAGGCGCGCCGATGGTGAATCCCCGGTTGATCGCCCGGTCGAAGGCGGTGTCGACGGCGTCCAGATTCCACACGGGCGTGCCGATGATGGCCGGCGCGAGATAGCGGTCGATCGTCGTCACGATCGATTCGGCGGTCTCGTACGTCCAGGCGGGGATGGGCGTCGCCTCGCCCCACCCGTACATCCCGTCCGCGCCGACCCGGACCAGGATGCGGACGGACGGGGTCCCGGCGACGGCCACGGAGCCGCCGGCGACGCCGAAGGAGCGGTGGGTGGGCAGTTCGACGGCGAACGTCTCGACGCGGTCGATCCTCAGGGCGGCCAGATCCTCCGTCATGTCGACTCCACCGGGTCCGCGGTGTCCGCGGTGTCCGCGGTGTCGGCGGGCGGCGGCCCCGTGCTGGCGCGCAACATCACTTCGCCGCCCACCCGGAGCACGCGCGAACGCGGCCCGTGCGGCTCACGCAGCGCCAGCGAGATGGCGTGCTGTCCCATCTCGGTCAGCGGCAGGGCGACGGTGGTGAGCGGGGGAGTCAACTCCCGTACGAGCGGGATGTCGTCGAAGCCCGCGAGCGAGATGTCGCCGGGCACGTCGATGCCCGCCTCCCGGAACGCGGCGAGTGCGCCCACCGCCATCACGTCGGTCACGCCGAAGACACAGGTGGGGCGGGTCGGACGGGTGAGGAGTTCGCGGGCGGCCGCGTAACCGCCGTCACGGGTGAAAGCGCCCACGACGACGCTGTCGCGGTCGAGCGTGATCCCCGCCTCGGCCAGCCCGGCGCGGAAGCCGGCCAACCGGTCGGCGACGGTGGTGAGTTCGGGTGGCCCGCTCAGGACGGCGAACCGCCGGTGGCCGAGCGCAAGCAGCGCGCGGGCGAGCGCCGCCGCGCCCGCGCGGTTCTCGGGCAGGACGGCGTCGGCGCGCACGCTGCGGTGCCGGCTGACGACGGCGACCCGGCCGCCCGCGCGGATGTACGGGTCCAACTCGGCGCTCAACGCCCGTTCCCAGGTGCGGTCCTGGAAGCCGGAGCCGATCAGCAGGATGGCGCGGGCGCGCTGGGCGCGGAGGATGGAGACGTACTCGATCTCCCGCGACGGTTCGCGGAACGTGCTCGCGAGCATGACCAGGACGTCCTGTTCGGCGGCTGCCCGCATCACACCGCCGGCGATCGCCGCGAAGTACGGATCGCCCACGTCGTGACAGATCAGGCCCACCGTGTTGCTCGACGAACTGGCCAGCGCCTGGGCGTGCGCGTTGGGGATGTAACCGAGCAGATCCGCCGCCGCCCGCACCCGGTCCCGCAGTTCGTCCCGGACACGCGTGGTGCCGTTCAGGGCTCTGGACGCGGTCGCCAGGGAGACACCCGCGTGACGTGCCACGACGTCCAGCGTCACATGTGTCCGTGCTTCCCGTTCACTCAAGACGGCCCCCGAGTCGCGGTGGCGGCAGGGCCCTTGGCAGGGCCCGGAAACTTCCGGACGACCTATTGACCGTTCGGACAAGCAGTCATTAGCGTGGCGATCACCGTACCAGAAAGCGCTTTCTGAAAGCGCTTCTTCCGGTCCGGCAGTACGGCAACCGACACAGCAGAGGATCGGACAGCGCTTCGTAACCGCTCCTGATTTCCGAGGAGTTCACTGTGAGCCAGAGCGTCATGCCGGGACCGACCAAAGAGATCGCGGGAGTCGCCACACGCAACAGGCCAGGAGCGGGGGAGCGGTTCGGCAAGGCCGTCGAGACCAGCTGGCGGCCCGTCGCACTGCTGCTCGCGTGCTTCGTCGCGTGGTGGGCCGTCGCCGCCGCCGAGTTGGTCGAGCCGTATCTCGTCCCCTCGCCCGGGGCGACCCTGGACGTGCTGACGGGCAAGACCAGTTACATCTGGGAACACACCTGGGTGACCACCTACGAGACCCTGCTCGGCTTCGTCATCGCGGTCGTCGTCGGGGTGCTCGCGGCAGTCGTGATGGTCTACTCGTCGACCGTCGAGAAGACGCTCTACCCGATCCTGCTCTTCGCCCAGGTCGTACCGAAGATCGCCATCGCGCCCCTGTTCGTCGTCTGGCTCGGCTTCGGCATCACGCCGAAGGTCCTCATCGCGGTGCTCATCGCCTTCTTCCCGGTCGTGATCTCCATGGTCACCGGCCTCAAGGCGGTCGACCCCGAGATGCTCCAGCTCTCGGCGACGATGGGCGCGAAGCCGTGGCAGACCTTCGCCAAGATCCGCTTCCCGGCATCGCTGCCGCATCTGTTCTCGGGCCTCAAGGTCGCGGTGACGCTCGCGGTCACCGGAGCGGTCGTGGGCGAGTTCGTCGGCGCCAACGAGGGCCTGGGCTATGTGATCCTCCAGGCCAACGGCAACCTCGACACCCCGATGCTCTTCGCGGGCCTGCTTGTCATGTCACTGATCGGCGTCGTCCTGTTCGTCCTGGTCGAGATCGCCGAGAAGCTCCTCCTGCCCTGGCACGCCAGCCGCCGGGACAGCAATGTCACGACCTCGTTCTGAGTACTGAGCACCGAGCACCGAGTTCCGATGAGATCTCTCCTCCGAGAAGGGCCAGCCATGCACTCCCGCAGACTCCTGATCGGCCTCGTGCCGCTTCTCCTGGTCGCCACCGCCTGCGGCGAGGACGGCGGCGAGACCACCACCAGCGACTCCGGCAAGAAGCTGGACAAGGTGACGCTGACGCTCAACTGGTACCCGTACGGCGAACACGCGCCGTTCTACTACGGCGTCAAGGAGAAGATCTTCGAGAAGCACGGCATCGACCTGGAGATCAGGGCGGGCCAGGGATCGCAGAAGACCGTCCAGGCGACCGCCGCCGGGCAGACCCAGTTCGGCTGGGCGGACACCCCCGCCGTGCTCAGCGGCGTCGACCAGGGCGTGAACGTCAAGAGCCTCGGTGTGATGCTGCAGACGACGCCTTCGTCCGTGCAGTTCTTCGCCGACCAGAACATCAAGACGCCCGCCGACATCAAGGGCAAGACGGTCGCGGGCACCGCAGGTGACGCGCTCACCAAGACGTTCCCGATCTTCCTGGAGAAGAACAACCTCAAGCTGTCCGACGTCAAGATCCAGAACACCGACCCGGCGGGCAAGATCGCCGCGGTGATCTCGGGGAAGACGGACGCGCTGCTCGGCTACGCGAGCGACCAGGGCCCGACCATGGCGGACAAGGCCAAGAAGGACGTCGAGTACCTGCGCTTCTCCGAGAACGGGCTCAACTTCTACTCCAACGGTCTGATCGCCGGCCAGAAGATCCTCAAGTCGGACGCGGACCTCACCAAGCGCATGGCCACGGCGGTCAGCGAGGCGTGGGCCGCGGCCGAGAAGGCGCCGGAGCCGGCGGTCGCCGCGATGGAGGGCGCGTCCGAGCAGCTGCCGCCGAAGGCCGTACTGACCGAGCAGTTCGCGACGACGATGACGCTGCTGCACACCGAGTCGACCCAGGGCAAGGCTCCCGGGCTCAACACCGAGGCCGACTGGCAGGCGACGATCGACGTCTTCGCCGAGGCCGGTCTCGTGAAGAATCCGAAGGCGCCGGCGGATTACTGGGACAGCTCGGCACTGAAGGGATGACGATGCCCAGGGAATCGACTCTCCGGGAGCGCGGCGTGAGCAAGTCCGGCAAGTTCGGCAAGACCAGTCTGAGCAAGGACGGCGGCACGAGCGGCGACGCGGGTGCCGACGGCACGGCGGCCGTCTCCCTGAACGACGTCGCCGTCCGGTTCCGTACGAAGGACCGCGACGTCACCGCCCTGCGGGATGTGTCGCTCGATGTGCCGATGGGCGAGTTCGTGGCGATCGTCGGCCCCTCGGGATGCGGCAAGTCGACCCTGCTCAAGCTGGTCGCCGGACTGCTGAAGGCGTCCGCCGGTGACGTACGGCTGCACGGGGAGCAGGTCGACGGGCCGCGGCCCGACATCGGTTACGTCTTCCAGCGGGCCGCCCTGCTGGAGTGGCGCAGCGCCCGGCGCAACATCCTGCTCCAGGCGGAGATGCGCCGGATGCCGAACGTGGAGGCGCGCGCACGCGCGGACGAACTCATCAAGATGACCGGCCTCGGCGGCTTCGAGGATGCCTACCCGCACGAGCTGTCCGGCGGGATGCAGCAGCGGGTGGCCCTGTGCCGGGCGCTGCTGCACCAGCCGCCGGTGCTGCTGATGGACGAGCCGTTCGGCGCGCTGGACGCGCTGACGCGCGAACAGATGAACATGGAGCTGAACCGCATCTGGCGGGAGACCCGCACGACCGTGCTGCTGGTCACGCACTCCATCTCGGAGGCGGTCTACCTGGCGAACCGGGTCGTGGTGATGAGCCCGCGACCCGGCACGATCACGGAGATCATCGACGTGGGGCTGCCGCCGGAGCGCGACTATGTGGAGACGCTGGCCCGGCCGGAGTTCCGCGAGGCGACGACGCACATCAGGGAACTGCTGGGGGCGGCGTCGTCGGAGGACTGAGCGCGGGACCGGTCCCTTGAGCGGGCGGTGGCGGCACGACCTGTCGAAGTGCGGCCACCGCCCATGTACGCCGCGTCGCACGGTGCCCGTGCCCCGTACCGACCGGGGCTCGCCCACCCGGTGAGACCGCGTGGCGCACACTCGCCGCCCTTTCCACCCTGCTGGGTGGGAAGGGCGGCTCGCTGTCGGCCCGGCTGTCCGGCTGTCCGGCTGTCCGACGGCCCCGATACCCAGGTGTCCGCAGGTCGACGCTGTGATTGGCTGCGTCGGTGAGCGAAGAACGTATCTCCGTCAGGCGCCGTGACTCGTCCGACCTCGACGCGTGCGTACGCGTACTCGCCGAGGTCCATGAGAGCGACGGCTACCCCGTCAACTGGCCGCAGGATCCTGCGGGTTGGCTCACCCCGCCCGGGTCGCCGCCCGAGTCGCCGGCCGCCTGGGTGGCGCTGCTGGACGGCCGGATCGTCGGTCACAGCTGCCTTTCCCCCGCCCGCCCCGGCGACGCCGCGCCCGACATCTGGAGCGGCCGTACCGGCATGGGCCCGGAGCAGACCGCGGTGGTGAGCCGGCTGTTCGTCTCGCCGAAGGCCCGGGGCCACGGAATCGGCGCGCTGCTGCTGACCGAGACGGTCCGGGAGGCCCGCGGGCGCGGGCTGCATCCGGTGCTGGACGTCGTGACCTCCGACCGCGCGGCGGCGGCGCTGTACGAACGCCAGGGGTGGACGCTGATGGCGACGGGTGAGCAGCGCTGGGGTCCCGACCAGACGGTGCAGGTCCACTGTTTCGCGGCGCCCCTCTGAGCGGCCCGTACCGACACCGCACCCCCCGACCGGCCGTGCGGCCCGTCGGGGGGTGCGGTGTCGAGCGGGGTTATTACTTCAGTACCGCAGCCTCGCCAGATGGCCGTAGCTGTTGCGCGCCGTGGCGAACGGGTCCTTCGGCGAGTCGTGTTCGACCAGCCACTGACGTACGCCGCCCCGGTGCGCCGTCTCGAACATCTCCGCGAAGTCCAGGACGCCCGAGCCGACGTCCGCGAAGTCGCCGTTCGGAGCCATGTCCTTGACGTGCAGCGCCGGGAAGCGCGGGCCCTCGTCCACGAACAGACGGCGCGGGTCCGCCCCGCCCTTCGCGGCCCAGTAGACGTCCAGCTCGAAGCCCACGTACTCGGGGTCCGTCTCGTTGAGCAGGATGTCGTACAGGACCTCGCCGTCGACGACCCTGTGGTCCGCGTCGTGGTTGTGGAAGAGCACCGGGCCGAGGCCCGCCTCCCGCGCCGCGCGCCCCGCCCGGTTCATCGCCGCCGCCGCCTCGCGGTAGCCCGCGGGGGTGTGCATCTCGGTCGGCAGGCTCGGTACGACGACCCACTCGCCGCCCAGCGTGTGGACGTCCGTGATGGCCTGCTGGAGGCCGGCGCCCGCCACGATGCCGTAACCGACGTGCTCCAGCACCGCCTTGAGACCGACGTTCTCCAACACCTGGCGGATCTGCGTGGCGTTGCGGCCGAACCGCCCGCTGACGCCGACCGTCGCGTAACCGATGTCCGCCAGCTGCTCCAGCGTCCCCTCGAAGTCCGTCTCAAGGACGGACCGCATCGTGTAGAGGTGCATGCCGATCCCGCCGCGCGGGATCCGCCGCCGGCAGCGCGGGTCGTGGTGCCGGCCGGACTCCGCCGCCTGGGCGGTGGCCGCCGTCGACGCCAGCCCGACCGCGGCCAGGCCCGCCGCCGCCGTACCCAGGAACGCCCTTCGTGTGCCGTTCACCCTCACGTGACCTCGTCTCTCAACTCGCTTGAATGCGGCTCGTATTGATCAGTCGCGCAGTGATCAGTGCGCGGTGGTCACCGCGCACTGATCAGTTCTGCCTCGATCAGTTCTGCCTCGATCAGTCCCGTACCGGTCCCTCGCGCGTGGACTCAGCTCGCGGTGATCTCGACAGCGCCCGTCGTCGTGTCGCCCTTGTCGTCCGTGACCGTGAGATGCGCCGTGTACGCGCCCGGCCGTGCGTAGGTGTGGCTCGCGCTCGCACCCTGCTGGCCGGTGGGCTTCGTGTTGTCACCGAAGTCCCAGCGGTACGAGGCGACGGTCCGGCCCTCGGCGAGCTTCACCGTGCCGGTCAACTCCGCCGCCAGCGGCGCCGCGCCTTCCGTCTTCGGTGTGCTGACGGTGACGCTCGTGCCCGGCTTCTTCTCGACCCCGCGGCCGTTGAAGTGCAGCCAGTCGATGGAGAGCACGTCCTGCCCGTCCGGCTTCCAGTCCGGGTTGCTGAACACGGCGTACATCTTCACCGTGCCCCCGACCGGCCTGAGTTGAGTCGTCGGTGAGACGAAGTTCGTCCAGGCGCCGGTGTGGGGAATCGTCACCGAGCCCATCAGCGGGCCGGTGGGCGAGCCGTTGCGGAACTCGACGGTGCCACCTGTACCGCCCGAGGACCCGCCGACGGTGACCGACTGGACTCCGGTGAGATTCACCGGGTCGTACGCCACCCAGTCGCCGTGCTCGATCTCGATGACGCGCTTGCCGCCGGACGCCTCGGGCCGGGCGCCCACGGTGACGCCGCCGTTCTCGCCGCCGGTCTCGCTGAAGAACTCGCCCTCGCGGTAGGAGGCCTTCAGATTCGACGTGGCGGTCCCCGTCAGCGCGGGAACATCCGGGTCCTCGCCGCCGTCGTCCTTGTAGCTGGCGGTGACCCGGTAGAAGAGGTCCTGGTTCGCGTGCTCGTCCGTCGTCGGGACGGTGAACTCACCCACGCAGCCCTGCTTGGACTGCACCGGGTGCAGCGTGGCCGCGTGCCCCAGCCGCCCCTCGACGGTGACGCGCTCGCAGTCGATCTCCGCACCCTTGCCGTCCTCGCGGTCGGTGACCTTCACCGTGAAGGGAACCGTGTCGCCGAGGCTGAACATGCCGCCGTCCGGGGCCCGTTGGACCGTCAGCACCGGCCGCGTGTTGCCCACGGTGATCTCCCGCGCTGCCTGCGCCGAGAGCTTGTCCGGTCCGGTGACCGTCAGCCGCGCGCTGAAGACACCGTTGTCGGTGTAGATATGAGTGGGGTTGGCCTTCGTGGAGTCGACGGTGCCGTCGCCGTCGAAGTCCCAGGCGTACGTCACCGGCTTGCCCCCCGACAAACCGGAACCGGCGCTGGAGAACTTCACGCTGCGCGGACCCGGCCCGGTGTCGGACGTGGCGGTGATCTTGGCGGTGGGCAGCTCGCCGTCACCGATGTAGTCGACGCGGTAGATGCCGGTGCCCGGGTTGTTCACACCCGTACGTCCCGCACCCGAGCCGACCCCGAAGTCGATCACGTACAGGGAGCCGTCCGGACCGAACTGGGCCTCGAAGAGCTGGTTCCACTTCATGTCCGTGAAGATCTTGTTGATCGACTGGATGTCCCCCGCCTTGGCCGGCGGGAAGCGCGGGTCGCTGAACGACTGGTCCTTACGCTGGATCGAGAACGTCTTGAACCAGTTCTGGCCCAGCTCGTAGTTGAACCACTTCGAGTCGAAGTACTCGGGGAACTTCGTGGGCGACGGGTTGTCGGGGTCGTAGTCGTACACGGGACCACTCATCGGCGCCCCGCCGCCGCCGACCTCGGGGAAGAGGGGCGAGCCGGAGTACTGGTACGGGACGGTCGCCGACGCGGCCGGCGGCAGCTCACGCAGACCCGTGTTGTTCGGCGAGTCGTTGACCGGCTTGGCGCAGTCGAACTTCGCCCCCGAGACCTTGGTCGCGAAGTCGTAGTCGTTGAACGGGGTGTTGGCGCCGATGCAGTACGGCCAGCCGAGGTTCGCCGCCTTCGGAACCCGGTTGAACTCGACCGTGCCCTCGGGCCCGCGGTTCGGGTCCGCCGCCCGCGAGTCGGGTCCGTAGTCACCGATCAGCAGCGCCCCGTCCTTCGGATCCGTGGTGATGCGGAACGGGTTGCGCAGCCCCATCGCGTACACCTCGGGACGGGTCTTCGCCGTGCCGGGCGCGAAGAGGTTGCCCTCCGGGACGGAGTACGTCCCGTCGTCCTCCGGAGTGATCCGCAGAACCTTGCCGCGCAGGTCGTTGGTGTTTCCGGCGCTGCGCTGCGCGTCGAAGACATGCCGGCCCGCACGCTCGTCGATCGGCGTGAAGTTGTCCGAGACGAACGGGTCGGTGTTGTCGCCGGTCGCGACGTACAGATCGCCGTCCTTGCCGAAGGTGAGCGAGCCCGCCATGTGCACGTTGGCGCGCTGCTCGTCGCGGTCGGTCGGGATCTCCAGCAGGAGCTTCTCGGACGCCGGGTCGACGGTGTTGCCCGTCAGCGTGTAGCGCGAGAGGTTCAGCTGTTTCTTCTCCTTGTCGGAGTGCAGGAGATAGAGCCAGTTGTTCGTCGCGAAGTCCGGATCGAGCGTCAGCCCGATGAGCCCGTCGGACTGCTCCGTCATCTTGAGGCTGTACTCGAAGTCCAGCGCCGTGGTGGTCTCCGACGTCGACTGGTCGAGGACCTGGAGCTTTCCGGTGCGCTGGATGTAGATCACCCGGTTGTCGGGGGTGACGGCCAGCTCGTACGGGTCGGAGAGGTCGGTCGCCAGCTGCGTCCGCTTGAAGGACCCGGTCTTGGTGGCGGAGCAGTCGCCGGGCTTGTTGCCGGCCGCCCACTGGATGCCGCCGAGCAGGTGCTTGCGGAAGTTCTCCTCAGAGAAGGCGGACGCGTCATGGCCGCCCGCGGTGAACCAGGAACGTCCACCGTCGTAGTTCTGGCACCACGACCACGGGTGGTCGACGCCCTCGTCGAGCCCGGTGATGCCGTCGTTCACCTTGATCTGCGCGAGCGTGTGCACCTTGCCCGTGGGGTTGGTGCGCCAGTTGTACCACTCCTCCGAACGCTCCCAGAGCTCCGGAAGGCCCTTGGTGGAGGGGTGCGCCTGGTCGAGGACCTTGACGCGACCGGTCTGGATGGCGGGGTGCTTGTCGAAGATGGCCCCCGTCAGCCCCTCGTACCAGTCCCAGTCACGCTCGCTCGCGGACGCGGCGTGCAGTCCCACCCAGCCGCCGCCCGCGCGGATGAACTTCTGGAGGGCGGTGCGCTGGGGAGCGTCGAGCAGATCGCCCGACTCCGGCGTGGAGTTGGTGTTGTTGAAGACGATCGCCTGGAAGCGCCCGAGGTTCGCGTCGCTGAAGACGCTCGCGTCGTCGGACGCCTCGACCTCGAAGCCGTTCTCCTCACCGAGCTTCTTGATTCCCTCGATCCCGGCCGGGATCGACTCGTGCTCGAAGTTGGTGACCTTGGAGAAGACCAGCACACGGAACGGCGCGGCGTCCGCGGGAGGGGGCGAGGCGACCCCGAGTCCGAGCACGAGAGCGAGCAGGGCCAGGACGACGGTGAAGGGCGTCAGAGCCCTTCGCGGTCGGCCGGTGCGCATGGGGGATCGGTCTGGTGGACGGCTACTCACGGGCGCTCCCGGTGCAGGTGGCGGCTACGAATGGGAAGAAAGCGCTTTCTTAAGTACGCCGCATAGCGTAGGTTCCCTGCTTCCGGGGGGTCAATGGGTCGGAAGCGTCCACTGTGGTATAGGAGTTGGGGGTACCGGAGCCGTCCCGTCCGATCGGTCGTTTTCTGACGCGGTGGGTCGTATGTGTCCGACGGCCGTTCAAAAGTCCGCGTCAGAAGGCGCCGTCAGGACGTCTCCGCCAGGACGTTTCCGCCAGGACGTCTCCGTCAGGAGTCCGTGCCGAGAGTCCCCCTCAAGACGCCCTCGTCAGGAAGGCGGAGATGCGGGCGCGGAGCGACCGGGGGTCCAGGCCGTGCGCCGTGAGATGTTCGTCCATCTCCCCGTACTTGCGCAGTTCGCGCCGTCCCACACCCAGCCCGAGCACCCGGTGCGGTACGTCGGCCAGTGCCTCGTCGGCCGCCGCTGTCGACGTCCCGGCGAGGTACGGCTCCACGATCACCGCCTCGGCGGCGCCCGTGTCCCCGACGGCGCGGCGCAGCGCGGCACCGTCGAAGGGGCGGACGGTCGTCGCGTACAGCACCGTCGTGTCGAGCCCTTCCGTCGCCGCGAGGACGTTGTCCAGCATCGGCCCGACGGCGACCACCACGCCGTGGTTCCCCTCACGCACCGTCAGGAAGCCGGCCCCGGTGACCGGCAGCGCCCGCGCGTTGGTCTGCATCGAGAGCCGTACGTACACCCGGTCGTCGCCCTTCGCGGCCTGCCGCAGCAGGACCTCGGCCTCGTCCGGGTGGCCCGGCACATGCACGGTCCAGCCGTCGAGCGTGTCGAGGAGCGCCACATCCCCCGGCGACATATGGGTGAAGCCGCCGGACGGCCAGTCGTACGACGCCCCGGCGCTCACCAGCACGCCGCCCACGCCCTGGTGGCCGAAGTCGAGCTTCACCTGCTCGAAGGGGCGCTCCACGAGGAAGCTCGCGAAGGTGTGCACGATCGGGCGCATCCCGGTGAGGGCGATGCCGCCGCCCGCGCCTACGAGGAGTTGTTCGCGGATCCCCACGTCGATCACCCGGTGCGGATGACGGCGTTCCGCCTCGTGGAAGCCGTCGTGGCCGATCACGGCGAGTACGACGGCGAGGCGCGGGTCCTCGTCCAGCAGCCGGGACGCGGTCGAGGCGAAGCGTTCACGCATGGTGTCCATCAGAAAACCTCCGAGTGGTCCGAGTGGTCCGAGCGGGTCTGGTAGCGGTCCGAGCAGGTCTGAGCGGAGCTGGGGTCGGTGGCGGTCAGGACCGGGATTCGACGCGGGCGACGACGGCCCTGGCCTGACCGGGATGGGGCGCGGTGAACGCCTCGTACAGCGCCTCGTGGTCCCGCCCGTCGACGGTCACGGCCGACCAGCCCGCCGCCGTGAACCGGGAAGCGATCCCGCCCGGCCAGCCGTGCGTGGCCGACGAGTTGTCGATCACGAGCGTGTGCAGCTGTTCGAGACCGGCGGGGCCCGCGTAGGCGATTGCCTCGTGGTTGCTGCCCTCGTCCAACTCGCCGTCCCCGATGAGGACCCAGACCTTGGAGTCGGTACGCCCCTGCGCCCGCAGCCCGAGCGCGCTCCCGACGGCGAGCGGCAGCCCGTGCCCGAGCGACCCACTGCCGATCTCGGCCCCCGGCACGAGCAGCCGGTCGGGGTGATGACCGAGCGGCGAGTCGTACGAGCCGAAGCCGGCCAGCAGCGACTCGGGGAAGAAGCCCTTGGCGGCGAGGACGGCGTAGTACGCCATCGGCCCGTGCCCCTTCGACAGCAGGAAACGGTCGCGCGCCGGGTCGTCGGCGGTCGCGGGGGAGACGTTCAGGACCCGGTCGTAGAGCACCCAGATCGCGTCGAGGGTGGAGGTCGCGGCCGGCCCGTGCTTCTCGTCGCCGGTCATCAGCGACAGCAGCCGGTCGAGATCCCGGTAGGCGTACGGTGCTGTGGTGGTCCGTGTCGATGTCGTCATACGGACCACCGTGCTACCTCAACTTAACTTGAGGTCAAGCGCCCGGCCGAGGTCGCAGAACGGAAAAAGCGGTTCGTGACCACCGGTCGGAGTGCGGTATTGTTCTTATGCGCGTTCAGCCGGGGGAAACCCCAGGTCAGACGGGCATCGGGACGTGGCGCAGCTTGGTAGCGCACTTGACTGGGGGTCAAGGGGTCGCAGGTTCAAATCCTGTCGTCCCGACTGGAGACAGTCGCAGATCAGGGCCGGTTTCGGAGAACTCCGAAACCGGCCCTCGATCATTTCTGGGGACCAGTTGAGGGTCGGCGTCCTTGACTGGGTCAGCGGGTCATGACGATTGGGCTCGGCAGTGAGCGCGGCGCGCGCAGCACGCTGAAGTGGGCCGAGAGCGCCGCCCCGGCTGCCGTGATCTTGTGGACGTCCGGGTGAAGGTAGCGCTGGGTGGTGGTCAGTGAACCGTGGCCGGCGATCCTGCGGAGTACGTGCACCTGGACTCCGGCGTCGGCGAACCAGGTCAGTCCGGTGTGCCGGAGGTCGAGGCGGCGCAGGTGTTCGTAGCCGAGGCGGGTGACGACGTCGTCCCAGTGGGTCGCGTCACGCAGGACGGCGGTGGAGATGCGCCCGCCACGTGGGCCGGTGAACAGGCGGGCGTCGGGGTTCGGCCCGGCGGACAGAAGGCGTTGGGCGACGAGTGGGCGGATCTCCTCGATGATGGGGACCTTGCGGGCCCGCTTGCCCTTGGTGCCCTTGTCGGTGAGCCCGCCGGGTGCGGGGATGGCCCCAGAAACGGCGTTCAGGATGAGTCTGGGGCTGAGCGTTCTCTACAGCGTGGTCATGGTCCTGAGGCGGAGGGGTTGAGGTAATGGCGAGATATACGGTGGCTCTGCACGGTCACGCGGCGCTGCGCGTCGAGGCGGAAGCGGAGTCCGTGCAGGAAACCGCCTGGCGGTCGCGAAGGCGCCGAAGGTGAAGTACGTGCAGAGCCGGACGCCGGTGACGACGAGCAGACTGGAGGGGCCGAAGTGAGCGAGATCAGGCGCGACGAGTGGGTTGGGATGACCAAGTCGGCCAGGAGGTACGAGCCGTTCTGGGAGAGCGTCCGGGAGGCGGAGGCGCAGGGTCGTCCGGTGATGAACGTCGTTAAGGTCGGCAAGTTCATCATGCAGGCGTCCACGGACATCGAGCTGGCCAAGCTGTTCGCGGAACACCAGGTCTTCGACCAGGATGAGGTCGGCGAGTTCGACTGGGTGCCGGACGAGTTCGAGGTGCTGCATCTTCGGTTCAAGAACACGCGGACAGGGGAGTGGGAGTCCACCATCCAGTCCATCTCGACGGTGCCGGCGCTGCCGGAGGCGCCGAAGTGAGTGAGCCGCAGGTCGATTGCGTGCGCTGGAGAGCGGCCTGCTGCGGCGGGCTCTTTCAGAGGTATGTGATTCCGTACTGCTTGGGGGTGACCGTGGCACGGCGGAAGCCGTGGGAGTCAGTGACGAGCTGTGGGCGGTGATCGAGCCGTTGCTGCCGAAGCATGAACGACGGTTCCGGCACCCGGGGCGCAAGCGGATCGATGACCGCAAGACGCTGCAGGGAGGAACTCCAGCGCGTGCTGCTGGACCGGCTGCGGGCGGTGGACTGCCTGGACTTCTCCCGCGTCCCCGTTGACGCCTTGCACGTGCAGCCCAAGCGGCGGCGAAGCAGCCCCAAAAGTCGGTCCGAGCCTGGTTGACCGTGGACGGCTGGGCTCGGAGCACCACGTGCTGACCGACGCGCACGGCACCCCGCTGCGGGTGTAGTTGACGGCCGGGCGAAACGACATCACGCAGCTCCTGCCGCTGGTCGACGGCCTGCCGCCGGTGCGGGGCAAGCGGGGCTGGCCCCGGCGCAAGCCCCGCACCTTGTGCGGCCGAGACGAGCAAGGGGGATCTCGACCCCGCTGGTGAGCGGTGACTTCGGTCGGGGATCCTCTGGGAAATCGGCACCACTCTCGGCGCCCTCGGTGCAACCGGGGAGGCTCCATCGTCGCCCCGGACAGGCCACACCACCATCGTCGACATTCGCATCGACCTGATGGAGTCACCACGTTGGGCTGTCGGCGAAACTCGTGTCGCCGGACCAACGGGGACAAGCCGATCTACACAGCGCGTGGACCGGGACAGCGCCTGACAGGACCTCGGCGGCGTCCACACCGCGGCGGTGAATCTGCAGCGGCCGTAGGGTGCCCGGCGGCCGTCCATGCCTCAGCCCTCGAGGAGATCACCCTGGGGGAGGATTCCCGGCATGTAGCCCCTGGCAGGGGACAGGTCCCGCCAGTCGAGGTCCCCCTCCTCCACAGACGCCACTCGCCAGTCGTCCTCCTCGTTCATGCTACGGAACGCCTCGTGCAGGAAGTCGGGGAGCACTTCGCTATCCCGACGGCCCGGGCGGCGCCGGTCCTCAGGAACCGTCCAGTCTGCCGCGAAAAGAGTGCCGTCGATGTAGAGCGTGCGCTCCTGGCGAGGCCGGTGGCGGGCGAGCAGGCCCAGGATGTCGTCGCGAAGGCCCGCGATTTCGTTGCGTCGAGCCGCCCGTTCCACACGCTGCAGCACCGGCGCCAATACCCCGAGCGTCACGCCGAGCGCCGCGAAGCCAGCCACGACGTAGTCGCCCAGAATGAGTGGTTCCTGATGGGCGAAGGCGTCCAGGAACGGCGTGTAGTAGGCCAGCACATGTAGGTCGGGGTCGACGGGAAGGTCTACGGCGCGAGGGTCTGCTGTGTCCGGGTCGATCGCTGTCAGACGCATGGGGCTATGGGGGGAGGAGAAGTGCACCGCGCTCGCGTATGCGATCTTCGGCACTGCGCCCTTGATGGTCTTGACTGTCCTCTTCTGTTCCTCCATGGCTTCGCGCAGCTTCTTCGTCAGCGGGCCTGAGCGGCCCTTGGCTTCTGCGACGACATAACCGCCGACGGTCCGCTCTCCGAAGAAGTCCGCCCGGCTCTGGCCGGGGGCGAAGGTGAGATTGTAGGCGGAGGCGTAGCGGGCGACGTGCATGAAGAACCGGACGGATAGCTGCCTCTCGGCGAAGATCTGGCACATGGCCTGCCCCAGGGTGTAAGACAGCATGCCCTTCTCGGAGGGGTCGAGCTCGCGGGCGAGGTCGGTACGTGTAATGCGACGGACCGGATCATCGCTCCAGCTGAGATAGGCGGGCAGGACCGCCACCCTGTGGCACCACTCGTACGCAGATGACCTCCCGTGCTTGGTTTGGTCGTACGGGGCCCTGCCCGTGATGAACAACGCGCGCGCCAAGTCTTGCGGCAGGACTGGCAGATCCTGCTTGACGGGGACGCCGGTACTGGCCGGGAAGAGCGTGGCATCGGTGCGCACGTGCGCGGGGCCATTGAAGAACATCGTCGCCGCTTTCCGGGTTCAGGGCCGTCATACACAGACCGTGAGGATCGTCGTACCGGCATCTCTCTATCACCCCGGTCCGCAGTCCGCCCCGGCATCAGGGGAGACGGAAGCGATCCCCCGGGAATCCTGGCTTGCCGCATGGCTCCGGCCACCCCAGGCATCCATGATCAACGATCAAGGACTCGACGTCTCACCGCCAACTATGCACGAGCTCGTTAGATCCTCACGGGGCCGCCGCCGTCAGCAAGACCGGACTCGCGGGCCGTGCCGCCGCCTGGCTGGTCGGCGGGGGCGGGCACCGAACGGCAGTTGACGCATCAGACCACGGCCGGGCTGGTCGTCACGGCCTTCGCGGTGCCCGCGACCTCCGGCCGCGCCGCCTTCGCCCTGCCGGTCTTCCTGGCGCCCGCCGCGCCCCTGAGCCGAGGCCGCAAGCCAGGGAGCCGCTACCGCATCCAGTACAGCGACCAGGCCCTCGCCCAGCGGAAGTCCATGGACGCGCAGACCCGCGCCACCGTCGACAGACAGCATGCGCTGACTCACCGCGGACCCGTACAGGCGCGGCTCCGTGCCCGCCCCGCGCAGCCGGGACAAGGACCGTCGGATGCTCACCCTGCCCACGGCGATCATCGTCTACTGGGTCCATACCGATGTCCTGGTCATCACCGACGTCGACATCGTCCCCTGACCCACCCGCCACCACGCCCGACGGTGGTCCGTACCACCCGCCCCGGTGTCAACGGCCAGGCCGACAGCAACTGGTGTCGGTTCGTCAGCGACGGAACGGTCCAGAGCGTACCGCTGGCGGCGAACAGCCTCAGGCCACTACCGCTCTCCCGCTGTAGGGGCAGCTGGACCGCCTCCGGAACATTGTGCCCGTCGACAGGGCGGCGGGTGGCGGGGCTCAGTCGGTGTCGATGCCGCGCGCGGCGAAGACCTTCGCCGCGTCCGGCACCGCCAGGACGCCGTCCTCCACGAAGGTGACCTCCCGCAGGTTGGGCAGCAGGTTGAGGTCATCGAGCGAGTGGACGTCGAACAGATCGTCCTCGCCGTCCCAGGCGGGGGCACAGTGCCGGAAGACGTCCGCCCCGGCGTCGAAGCACAGCTCCTCGACACGGGCGAGCAGCTCGGCCGGGATCTTCAGGGCCTCGAAATGGGCCCGGGACTCCGGCAGCACCTCCGCGTGGAGGGCGTTCTCCAGGACGTAGGACGCCGGGTCGCCGATCCCCCGCCCAGCCAGCCGCACGGGCAGGTCATAGACGGGGAGGAGCGGGTCAGGGCCGTACATGAGCTCCTCGATGACGAGCAGCTTGAGGTTGAAGTCTCGGAACTGGCTCATGGAACATGAGTACCACCTAGGTACGACACCGGCCCTCCGCGCGGCTTCCGGCCCAACTGGCCGGGTGCCCGTCGCTCCCGCATGCGCGGGCACCCAGGTGCGCCAGCGACACCGAGCTCCAGGAGATCGCGGCCGAAGCACTCAAGGACGTCTACTTCCAGGACGGCGGGCCGCCACACAGCGGATGGAGCCGGAGTCCGGCTGCATCCGTGTCGCTCCGGTTACTCGAGGACCACGGCGGAGTCCACCAAGTCGTCCGGGGCGGTCACCTGTTCCAGCGGGATGCTGAGCACCTTCTCCTCCCGGCCTCTGAGGTTGGTACACGTCGCCGTCCAACGACAGACGGCTGTTCCCGTGCTAGTCCCCGCGAGCGATCAACGAGCACGCGTCCCAGGAGCGATGGGGTGGCGGGTCGGCTTCGATACACGGGTGCCTGACGCCGATCATCCCGGAGATCGTGCCAATCACCACGATCCGCTCGCCGCGCCGCGCCGATTCGCGGGCCTGAGCACCGTGGTCGTCCCGCCGGGGCTCGCCGAGCGGATGCTCGGCGACGAAGACAACCCCAAGGCGGTCAAGGCGCTCGGTATCGACCACGCCACCGAGATGTGCCGACGGCTGATCAGAGAGGAGGCTCCGGGTCTGCACTTCATGACCATGAACTTCTCCGAGGTGACGAGGGAGATCAATCAGAATCTGGGACTGCGTTCGTGACTACCCGTGGAGCGCGACCACGGCCGCTACCCCTGGTCGGACTCGGGTGTGAAGGGCTTCTGACCAGGCACTTTGTGGCCTGTCCAGCGCCGGCGAACCACTTCTGACGCGACAGCACCCATACCCGGGGAGTTGACTACCACCAGTCCCGATCGGAGAGGTCGGGACGCAACCCGCTCGGACGTGGAGCGGCTGCCCGTCTTGCGGTGGCGGTTGCCCCTGGTCAGGGAAACCGTTATCGGCGTTTCCGCTGCTGAGGAAGTGCTCTGTGGAGCGAGCGCTTAGAAGGCACCTGTTGCATCCATGGCCCCCTTGTTCTGACCTGCGGCTTTCCGGTGCCTGATGTGGCGTCAGTCGTTTTGTGGGACGTATGTGGGATCAGGCGACCCGTGGGATTCGTGGGGCGCCGGCGCGTCCCATTGGCTCGGGCGTAGCCTCTCACACCATCTTCACGCGCTCGAAGGCGATCGCGGAAACAAACGCACCCCTCCCCGGCGTTTTCGATCTTCGAGCCGAGGAGGGGAACGTGTCGGGCCTGAAGCTGTTCCACACGACGAATGGCGGCGTGACGGAGGTCGCGCCGCAGCTTGCTGAGGCCGAGGCAGATGTGCAGGCCCTCATCGAGGCGCACATGGAGACGATGCTAGGGGTGCGATTCCTGGCGAGCGAGTACAGCACCGGCCCGGTGCACGGGGGCCGGATCGACTCGCTCGGCCTCGACGAGAACGGTGCCCCTGTGATCGTGGAATACAAGCGCGGCATCGACGCCGGCGTGATCGACCAGGGCCTCTTCTACATGTCCTGGCTCCTCGACCACAGGGACGCCTTCCACCGGCTGGTGCGCGAGCGGCTCGGATCGGCGGTCGGGGCCCAGGTCGTGTGGAGCGCGCCGCGGCTGATCTGCGTGGCTGGCGACTTCACCCGCTACGACGTCCACGCCGTGCGCGAGCACCGGCGCAGCATCGACTTGGTCCGCTACCGCTTTTACGGCGCCGAGCACCTCGGCCTGGAGACCGTGGCTTCCGTGACCGGGCAGCCCGTGGGTTCCCCGGCAGGGAGCCGCGTGGCGGGAGCCCCGCGCGCGCGTGCGGGCACGGGCGCGATGGAGGAGCTAGCGGCGGCGGTCGACGAGGTGCTGCGTGGTCTGGGCGACGACGTGATCGCGGTGCAGCGCCGACAGCACCGCGCCTTCCGGCGCCTGCGGAACTTCGCTTGCGTGTGCACGCCGCGGCAGTCCAAGGTCCTCGTGTACCTCAAGGTGGACCCCAAGCAGATGGACCTGGTGCCGGGGTTCACTCGTGACGTCACGGGGCTTGGGCACCACGGCGCGGGAGACCTGGAGGTGCAGGTTCGCACGGACCGGGACCTGGAGCGGGCCGAAGAGCTGTTCCGTCTGGGCTACGCAGTGGCATAGCGGCTTAGCAGCTGGGAGCACCGCAAGGCGAGTTATTCGGTTGTGAGTGGTCGTCGTGCGCTGTCCTTTCACAGTGGCTGTCAGAGATTTGGCGGTGGACTACCAATGGTGCGGGGGAGTCCCGGTTTCGGTAACCGGGACTCCGCCGATATAGTGCGCGCCTGCATCTGGCACGGCAGTACGAGCCATTGATGGCTTGGATGATCGGCCGGATGAAGAACTACAAGATTCTTCGTGACCGTCGGCAGCGCGGCGACGGCCTCCATCACGCCGTCCAAGCCGTCACCCGCATGCACAACCTCACTCTCGCCGCATGATCAGACGAGCCGACGGCATACTTCAGGCTGCATGATCACAGCCTTCTGCAACGCGCTCTATCGGCCGAGAACGGATCAATAACGTCGCTGCGCACGAGTCAGACCCACTTTTCTGGCAAGTGGGTCTGACTCGTTGACACCGCATCAATGCCTCAGTTGCTCCAGGGAATCCCATAGGGCTTCAGAAGCCGTTCGGGCTCACGCCCCAAGTACTCGCGCGCGGCCGGCGATCCATCCCGGGCTGCCTGCCGAACGTCTTCCATCCGCGCGATACGCCAGGCCGACTCCCACTGCGGCCACTCCTCCTGGGGAACATCGCTGACCGCGAGAACGGCAAACATGATCGTTCGCGTGGGAGAAGTACGTCGAGTGACGAAGTTATGGAAGGTGGAACGACTGATCGGCTGCTCAATCACGCCTCGAGCAGCCAGGCGCTTGGCCTTCTCTTCTGCCCTTCGGTAAGTGAGCCCAGAGAGCGCGTACTGTGATACGAGCGCGTTCCATAGGTCAGCAGGTGTCACCACGAAGTCTCGTGGATTCCTCTTCTCACCCTGGAGCATCTGCCTGATTCTGAGTTCCCACAGTCCTTTTCGATGCAGTCGTCTGCCGGCGTTTACATCGGCGCCGCATGCCCGGGCGATCTCCTCGACCATCGTGAGCGACGGCAACGTGGTACCACTGACCGCCCTACTCAGAGTGGACTTGTTAACCTCCAAACGTTCTGCCAGTTGCGCATAGGTCAAGCCTGTTCGTTGCCGCTGTTCGCGCAGCCAGCGCGCTAGTTCTACAAGAGGAGACGGCTGCTCGGGCAGCTCTTGCAGCTTTCGTCCCATCGGCCATCACGGCCGCAGGGCGGGGACGACCAGATCAGGCGTGCCCGCCCTGAACAAGGTCGAGATCACCGCCATTCCGCCGAACATCTGCAGTACGTCCGCCACCGGGTGCCCCAGGACGACCAGAACTGTGGCTAGCGTCATGGCAATCACCACGATGACGACTACCTGTGTGCTCGGGGACTCGGGTGTCTCACGGGCCCCATGAACAACACACTCGAGATGAGATGTCCTGCCAGCTGCCATTGCACCTCTTCCTTTCCGCCCTGCCTGTTGGCCTGCGGGCCGTCTTGCGCCACGTCCCTACGAGGCGTCGTGTGACCCATGTTCAGCGCGTTGACGACCTCAACGCCACTCGCGTTGTTGCGCAGATGTCCAACACCTGGACTGCAACAATCCGTCTTGGTCACCCGGAGGGTTCGTCAACTTGGAAAGAGAAACAGCAGGTCAGCGACTTGTCGAAATAGCCCAGGCGTTGGGATCCTGCCAGGCTGTCCACGAAGCCAATGTGGTCTACATCACTGGCTCCATACGTGCGCTCACCTCTGCGGCATGCCAAGTCTATTGTCAAGAGCAAGACTTGGCGCGCACTCAGCAATCCCCGATCACAGGCCCAAAGCCACGACGAGCCCTCCGAGGGTTGTGGACCATTCCTGGACACGGCCCAGACGACGAGTCGGCTGCAACCCGGGGTCGAGCAAGACTCAGCTAGGCCGTGTTTTAGAAGTTGCTGGTGTGCTGGGTGGGCCGTCCGGGGAGGTCGCGGGTGGCCATCCAGATGGTGAGGTCGCGGGCGATCTGGTCGATGCTGGTCTCGGTGGCGACGTCGTGTTCGCGGCGGGTGGTGTCTCGGCGGACGACCTCGTAGCCGCCTTCGTCCAGGACAGCGACGGACGTGAACCAGGCCGGGTCGTCTTCGTCGGGCTGGACGACGACGAAGGTGTTGTCTGTGTCGTTGAGGTCGTCGATCAGCATGAACAGCGCGTCCTCGGACGGGTCCTCGATATGGTCGCCGCTCTCACTCTCGGCCCGGTAGTACTCAGCCCCCATCGGCCCCATCTCCCCTCAACCCGCTGACCTGATCGCGGCCAGAATGACATGCCGGACCGACACCCCTGGCAGGTCACAGCCATTCGTTGATCGCGGCGATGAGAACAGTCGCCTCGAAGCGGACCGCGAGCTTGTCGAACCTGGTGGCCACCGCCCGGTTCCGCTTCAGCCGGTTGATGCCGCACTCGACCGCGTGCCGGGCCTTGTAGTCCTCACGGTCGAAGGCCGCCGACCGCCCGCCGACCGCCCGGCGCTTTCGGTGGCCGGCCTGATCGGCAGGTTCCGGGATCGTGCAGCGGATCCCGCGCCGACGCAGGTAGGCGCGGTTCGCGCGCGATGAATACGCCTTGTCGCCACGGACCCGCAACGGACGAACCCGTGGCCGGCCCGGCCCGAGACGGGGAACCCGGATGGCTTCCTACACGGCTGTGAACTGCGGGCTGTCTCCCCACTGTCCGGCTGTGACCAGCAGCGACAACGGCTTCTGACCTTGTTCGCAGGCCAGGTGAATCTTCGTGGTCCAGCCGCCGCGGGAACGGCCCAGGCCGTGATCGTCGGGTTCGGCCTGGTGGCCGCCCGGCGGTTCCTTCTGGGTCTGGCCGTCACGCCGGGCACCGGCCGCGTGCTGATGGGCCCGGCAGATCGTGGAGTCCACGTTCACCTCCCAGGTGATCAGCCCGGCTGCGTCCGCCCGGGCCTGCAATCCGGTCAGCACCGCCGACCAGACCCCATCGCGCTGCCAGCGCCGGAAGAGCCCATAGACCGTCTGCCACGGACCGTACTCGGGTGGCAGATCACGCCACGGGGCCCCGGTCCGCACCCGCCAGCGGATCCCGTCGATCAACCGCCGTCGGCCGACGGACGGCCTGCCCAACACCGCAAGCGGCAACAACGGCCCCAGCACCGCCCACTGCTCATCTGAAAGATCCCCTCTCCCCACACCGAGATCATCACGGCACGCACGAGGCGAGACACGGACCCCAGTTCTAAAACACGCCCTAGACGCGCTGGCCGTCGCGGGCGTCCGGCAAACCGTGGTCACGGGCAACGTCCGCCCTGTCGCGGAGATCAAGTTGGGCGTCTTTGGCCTGGACACCCATATCGAGTGGGACGCTGGGGCGTACGGAGAAGACGCTGACCTCCGGCCCGCCCTCGTGGATTTCGCCCTCACCCGTTCGTCCACCGCAGCGGGGGACGCGGTACTGATCGGCGACACCCCGGCCGATGTCGAAGGCGGGCGCGAGAACGGCGTCCACGTCATCGCCGTTGCTACCGGCCGCAGCTCCGCTACCGAGCTGCTCGGGGCAGGCGCTCATCACGTCCTTGACGACCTCAGTGACATCGAGCGCCTGCTGACTCTCATCGCGAGCCGGGCCTAGGCCGCCCTCGGGGGGAGTGTCAGCCGCGCACCGTACGGTAGTCACATGCCCCTCTCCTTCCAGGCCGCGAGGCGCGCTGTGCCCTGTTAGCTTCTCCCCCTCGCCGCGGTGAGGCCGTTCCAGATCAGGACGTCTGCTGCGGCAAGCAGGCCCTCGCGGGGGCCTGCCGACGCCGGCAGGGTGTCTGGCTCGCTCTGGGACGCATTGACGGGGAGGTCTGGCGCCGATGGTGGCGTCTCCTCCTTGGTGTCGTCGGGCTCGGCGCCATCGTCGGCCGCCAGGCGTCGGTTGACCGACGCGGCGAAGTCGGCGAGGCGTACGCGCCGCTGCTCCTCGGGCATCTTGGCGAACTCCGCGAGCCGTGCAGCCTGATCCTTCCTGCACACCCGCGGCGGCACCCCACCCTTCTGTCCGATGCAGCTTCTCCTGCGTGCGGCATGCTCGACTGGGTGATTCATGTGTGGCAGCGGCGTTGCCGTCGTTGAGATCACGACCTGCGGCAGCTCCGCCTCACGCAGGCAGAGCCAGACTATGTCGTAGACCTCTTGCGCTATGTGCCGCGACCAGGCTGCGTACTCGTCCAGCCATGCCGTGTTGAGCGCCTCGCCATGCAGAGTCCTTGGCCCTCGGCGGTATGGTCCCGGCTTCGCCCTGGGGACCAGTTGGGGACCACGCGGTGTCGGCACAGCTGAACGGCATGCACTGCAGAGCACGCTGATCTCCCTGATTTCTAGCCGTATGTTCAGACAAAAGGGATCAGCCTTACTCCTGGGGGTCAAGGGGTCGCAGGTTCAAATCCTGTCGTCCCGACTGGAGACAGTCGCAGATCAGGGCCGGTTTCGGAGAACTCCGAAACCGGCCCTGATCATTTCTGGGGACCAGTTGAGGGTCGGCGTCCTTGACTGGGTCAGCGGGTCATGACGATTGGGCTCGGCAGTGAGCGCGGCGCGCGCAGCACGCTGAAGTGGGCCGAGAGCGCCGCCCCGGCCGCCGTGATCTTGTGTACATCCGGGTGTAATGGTGGAGTCGGGTATTGGAACTGCCCGAATGCCTCAGCCGGTGCGGACCCACGCCGTGAAGTCATCGGCGAGTCCTGGCGGGTTGGCGGCTTCAGTCCGGCGAGCGATCCCCTCGTAGTACTCCAGCTCGTGGAGGACCACGGGCACCGGCTTGCCGATGGCGCTCTTGATGACGCCTTCGTTGTGGAGGTCGCGAGCGAGCTGGACGCATGCCTGGTTGAAGTTGGCCTCGATCAACGAGGCGGTCGGCCCCACGGTTGTCATCCAGTCCTCAGGGCGCGTGGGCTCGTCGTCGTACCAAAGTCTGAGTTCAGTGATCCACTGACGGCGTGCTGTGGCTCCGCCGGGGTCTTGGGCGACGTCGCCGATGACCGTGAGCTCGTTCTGGAGCCAGAAGGCATAGTTCCAGCGGGCTTCCGCCTCGTCGGAGGCGTCCGCGATGCTGCGTCGGAACTGAGCTGCGGTGTTGTATCCGATGGTCAAGGTGGGCTGTCGAGGGTCGTCCCTCTCATTGTCGATGAAGAACGAGATGACGTAGACGTCCTCTGCCTCGGCCGCTGGGATCGAGCTGATTGCTCGCTCGGCAAGGGTTCGGAGGTGGTTCTGGAAGGTCACGGGGCCGGAGCCTTTCGAATTCGGTTGCTGACGTCGGCGGCGTAAGCGGCCCAGTCCCCGGCGGCGGCTCGCTGCCACTTGACGGCGACGGTGATGTCGATGCCGAGAGTGCGGGCAAGGACCGCGGCAGGCAGCTCCGTGGCGAGCTGGAACAGAGCAGTTGAGCTGGTCTCGGCGAGCCGGATGCCGAGCTTGCGGAGACGTTCGCCCATGGCCCAGACACTGATCGGGCGGCCGGGCTGACCGCCAGGGAAGAGCCAAGGGGAATCCGTCCGGGCGAGAACGGCATGACTGCGGCGAACCGCGACTTGTTGGAGGGCCAGTTCAGCGACGAGTGCGGGCAGCTCGACCGGGACGGCACCGAGGCGGAGGCGTACTGCTCCGTCGGTCTCCTCGATGTGGTCGACGGTGAGCCGGGAGATCGCAGCGGGCCACTGGGCATAAAGGAGCAACAGCAGTCCGGCGAGGCGGTCTTCGGACTTGAGAGTGTCGTCGTGCAGCAGACGGCGGGCGGTGGTCCAGCGGGCCTCGTCGTCCATCGCCCGGGCGGGGGCGTTCCATCTGACGGCCGGGAAGCTGAGATCGCGTGCGATCTTCTGGGCGAGAGCCCAGCGCACGAAGTGGCCTGCCTCCCGGCGGTGACGGACGTCGTCGCTGGTCATCCAGCGTTCGAGGTCGGCCTGGCGGCAGGTCGTGAGCGTCAGACGCTGGTCGTTGAGCCAGTTGAGGAGGTGGACGGCTGCCCGCAGATGCTGGCGGACGACGGTGAGCTGGGTGTGCGTGATGTCGTTGCCGCGGCTGCGTCGGCGAAGCCGTCGCAGGAGGTGCCAGGTCGCGTACCGGTGCAGGATCTTCCGTCCCTCAGCGGTGGAGTGGGAGGTGACGAGATCGTTCACGTGCCGTTCCAGGCGGACCATCTGCTCGTCGCGCTGGGGCAGCGTGCCGGTAGCAACGAGCACGCTTCGGATGTGCTCGACGACCTTGCCCGCCGGGAGTCCGTCCGGGGCCTCGTGTGTCAGGGGTCGACGGCCGGATCCGAGATCGGACAGAACGGTGGAGACGATGCCGCCGGAGAGCCAGCGCATCGCCGTGCCGGCCCGTTCCGTCTCGGCCAGGGCGTCGTTGAGGGGCTGCAGCTTCGGGGGTATGGAGCCCGAGTCGTCGGCGAGAAGCTCGTGGAGCCGTTGTTTGAGAGTGCAGCGAGGGCACGGGCCGGCGGCTCGCAGTCGTTCCGCTTCCCCGCAGGTGGGACATGGGCGCCAGAGCTCGGCGTCTGGTGCGGTGCAGGGGCCGCAGACCGGTGCGCCGGCGGTCCCGGAGTGGATGCCTCGAAGCCGTCCGCATGCGGTGCAATGAGCCTGGCGCCGGTCGCAGCCGCCGCAGCGGGGCAGGCCGGTCAGACGGGAGTGGGTGCCGAGTGCGGTGCGGCCGCAGATCGAGCAGACGAGGACGGGCAGGGGGCAACAGTTCGAGCAGAGAGGACCGTTGGAGGTGCGGTTCTGTACTCGCTTCCGCTTCCCGCAGTTGATGCAGACCTCGACGTTCGCAGGATCGTTGACCAAGCAGTTCGGACACAGCGGGCGCCCCTGGTCGTCACGGGTGGCCGGCTCGCGGCGGGCTCCGCAGCGTACGCATTCTGCGACGCGGGAATTGGCGATGCAGTTGCGGCAGACCCGCTGACCGTCGAGCGGCTTGTCGATGCGAACCACCCGGTGGCAGCGAGGGCAGGACGGTCGGACGATCCCGGCAACACCAGCCTCGTGCAGAAGGTCGATGAACCTCAAGATGGCGCGATGCGGGGCGCGGTGGGTCTCGCCGGTCAGCAGGCGGGGGTTCTCCTCCGGGGCCCAGACGACTCGCTGCCGATCGTGAGGACGGTGGGGTGCCGACTGGCGGAGAGCTTCCGCGACCACGTCGCGGTCGGCGCCCGGAGCGATCGCGGTTATCACCTCGTGGACGACTGCGGCCGGGTCACGGTCATCGCGGTCGGGACACATCGAACAACGCGGCAGGCCCTTGCGGTCCCGGAAGGTGAGGCGCCGGGTGTTGCCGCAGGCGGCGCACTCGGTGGTTTCCTTGATGCAGACCGAGCAGTACCAGTCCTGGCCCTGCCGCTGGAGACTTCGCAGGCTCTTTCCGCACTCGGCGCAGACCGGCGCCGAGATCGCCGAGGCACCAGCCTTGCGGAGCGATATGAGGAGGTCACCGACGGCCCGTGGCGCCGGAGACCGTCCATCGGTCAGCATGGCGGGTCGCGTCGCCAGGGCCTTGGCCATGTTCCGTGACTTTGCGCGGCCGCCCGTGACCGCGGTGACCACGATCCGGATGGTCTCGGAGCCGAGCTCGCTGTCGGCATCCGCGACCAGGTCCGTGATCAGGCCGATCGGGTCCGTGATGGCGCGGTCGAGAGATTCGGTGGTGGTCATGGCCCGTCAACACCCCTGATCCGGGCCGGCTTTGGCCTCAGCCCGCCCAGTCCTTCTGTGTCGAGTGCCGAGCCGCCGCCGGCGGCGGCCCTCTTCGGCTTCTTCGCGGCGCCGACCGTCGCGATGGGCTCGATGAGGTCGTCCATGGTGCAGTCCAGGATGTCGAGCAGGGCCATGAGGATCTTCAGGCTCAGTCGCTCAGGTCGCTCGACGACGAGCCGGTAGACCTGGCTCGAGGACAGCGTGATCCCGCGCTCGGCGAGCGGAGGGATGAGGTCGGTGGTGGAGAACATCCTGCGGTTGGCCATGACTTTGCGCAGGTGCCAGTGGTAGTCGAGCTTGGCGGCCATCGCCGGATCCCTCCTCATCGGACCCCGGCGAATGCCGGGGCCAGTGCCTTGTGCAGGGAAGTGTTCATGAAGTCGTCGCTGACGTGCGTGTAGATGGCCAGGGAGCTGTCGCACTCGTGGCCGACCTGCTGCTGGATGAAGCGGCGGTCCACCCCGTCCTCCGTCAGGTGCGTGACGTACGAATGCCTCAAGGAGTGCGGGACCAGCGCCTTCGGCAGCTTGAGGGCGTCGGTCGTTGATCGAGCCGGGCCGCAGACGGCCACCACGTTCGGTGATCCACAGAGCAGGGTGGTGGGGAATCCGAAGTGCGGCCGGACGTTCTCGACGTAGTCGGCGACCGCCTCGACGGCCCAGTCCATCGCCGACAAGACGTTCCGCCGCCGCGGTGGCTGCCCCTTCTTGGCCTTGCCATAACGGACGTAGAGCGTGCCGTACCGGCCGAACTGACGGGCTTGCGGGTTGCGTCCGAAGTCGACGACATCGAGCTTGGAGGTCTCGGTCCGGCGAAGTCCCCACCCGTAGATCACCTTGAAGAGGGTGACGTACCGTGCAGGCCGCGTCGACGGAGAAGAATCCTTGCAACTGGAAGCTTCCCCCGGGTGTCGGAGTCCCCGTGCTTGACGAATGGGCGATCAAGGGGATCAGGGACACACACTTCCCCGGCGGGCCGGCAGCAAATGGCAGCAAGGGACTCTTCAAGGACGAGGTGACCAACGAACATCTCCAGAAGATCTTCGAGGCGGGTATGGAGGACGCGGCACCCTTCAGGGAGAACAAGGACTTCTACTACGAGAAGGAGTTCGACTACTCGGAGGTCGTAGGGTTCACATCCGCGGACTCGGGGGCAACTCCGACGAAGCGCGTCATCCTCGTCATCAGCAAGTACGAAAGCGTTGTCAACATGTTCCCCGTCCGATAGCCCGTCAGGGAGGGAAGTAATGAGCCTGTCGATCCATGTCAGAAACCCCCGGCATCACGAGATCGACTCCTTCGCAGATGACCCGGAAGACTCCTTCCGGGAGATGTGCCAGAGGGCGCCGGACGACAGTTTGCGGCGGGGAGTCATGCAATTCGCTGACACCATGTTCAACACGGTCCAGCTGCACCGCTTCGTCGATGAGCTCGAATCTCTTCCGGCGAGCGAGATGACGTCGTCGATTCAGAAGGCATTGGACTGCGCGAAACTCGCCATCCGAAAGTCCGGGTACCTGTACTTCGTGGGTGACTGACCTGGCCGGCCCGCAAGGGCCGGGCAGTACGTGAGAGGTGCCCGCGGATCAAGCCTGATCCGCGGGCGTCCTTTTGCGCCCGCGCCGGCTGGAGCAGGTCCCAGAGGTTGCCGTACAGGTTCTCGACCGCCTGGCCGGCAAGGACCGGGATCATCCCCGCGCGTACGGGGAGCACGTCGCGTCCTGCACGGTGATGCTGGCCGCCCGGGGACCATACCCGGCGCGTGCGGGGATGGTTCGTCCACTGGTTGCCCTCGTCGCGCCGATGTGCTCGAAGTCAAGCCGAATGCGTCCTGGAGGCCGGCTCGTAGGATCGGCCGGCCCCGTTCGGCGCGGTCCGTTCGGAGCGGTGCCGTGCCGCAACTGCCACCTGGGCCGCCGCCCTTCGGCGCGCGTCGTCCGCATCGCCCACCAACCCCTGTCTCGCCCGGTTCGCCGAGGTGATCGAGCAGCAGACGGGGTGTTGCGCGCCTACAGGTCGAGTACTGCCCAGAGTCGGCGGCCGTCTTGCGCGGTGTCGGCACCGCAGCTCGATGCGCCGAGCGCGGCGACCGCGGGCAGGACCCGTTCATCGGTCACCGCGAGGCCCGTCCGATGTGACAGCACCACGATCAGGGCCTGACGGTCCTGGTCGGCCAAGTGCAGGCTGACGGCGTCGGTCACCACTTTCTGCCCGTGGTGTGCTCGACCTCGGAGAAAACGAGCTCCAGGAGCCGCGGCCCGGCCATCGTCCCGGTGAGGAGACCGCTCACCCGGTGCACGATCCCCGCGACCGCATGGGCCTGCGCGACGAGCGCCCGTTGACGGGGCGCCAGGGGAAGCCCGCGCGGTGCGCTGAGGCCCGTGCTCAGAATGTTTACGGTGTCCATGAGCCACAGGACCAGGACCTCGCGCAGCCAGCCCGCGCGTTCATGCGCGGGTACCGCCGACACCTGGCGGGTGAGCGTGGAGGCGATCCCCCGCACGATCTGCTGTCCGGCCTCGCGGTCGGGGTGGCCGGTCGCGAGAAGCAACGAGCGGCCGATGAGCTTCGCGATGTCCGGGTGCGGGCCGCCGGCCCACTGCACGGCCGGGTCGATGACGTGCAGACGCGGACCGTCGATGGGGACGTGCTCAGGCTTGAGATCCCCGTACACCGCCACTTTCCGACCGGACGAGATCGCGCTGGAGCCCCGTTGAGGAAGGTCATAAAGCGCGCCGACTGGACTCTCGGTGTCGATACCGAGCCCGGTGCTTCCGGTCCGGTGCATGAGATCGAGTGCACGACGTGCGGTGAGTCCTCGGGGGCGGCGGAGGAGCGGGCGAGCCCCGAGGAGTGGGCGCTCGGCCACACCGGTGGCCATCCTTCTCATCGTGGCTTCCGAGGACTCACCACCGCGTTCTTCCGTGTGACGCCGTGACGCCGGCCCCGGGCAATCCGTACACGGACACCTCGCCCAGCTTTCGGCGGGTCCGCCCCAAGCTGGGCCCCGATCCACCTGAGTTGATGGCATGAGCACCCCACACCTCGATAGTTCAGTCGATGAGCCGGTCGTCCAAAGAGACCCGCCAGGTTTCCGCCGGCACTGACGTCTCACAGCGGGCCTCGACGCAGTACCGGAAGAGGTAGCGCAGGTGGGACGGCGCGATGCCGGTGCGGGGATCCGCCGTCGCGTGGACGATGACCTCGTAGTCGCGCATGTAGTTGGTGTATCCGTGGTGCACGACGGCGTGATCGAAGGTCTCGTCCAGCATCTGTTCAAGTACGGCGGCATCCATACCGCCCTTCTACCTCACCCTGCGGGGCCTTCGGCAACGAGATTCACGGACGTCGGGCACCGTTGCTCAGGGATCGCCCGGACGAGTCCTGGACCCGGCCGGGTCACGGCCGTGACTGCCGGCTGAAGGGCGAAGGCGTTCACCACGCGATGCTGCCCGTTCAGGATTCGACGGGCAGGAGCTGGACCAGGCCGACCCGGTTCCCCTCGTCCGCCTTCGCGTGGGTGGCACGGACCCTCCAGCGGCCGGCGGGTAGCGGGACCGATGCCTGGGCGGGTATCCCGCCGCCGGGATACCCGACGTCCAGCTCGCCGCCTGCTTCGGCGGAGTCCATGAGCATGGCCGGACCGTCCGACACCCACGTGCCGCACTCCTCCCATTGAGTTACCGGATCTGCGAAGACAGCTCTGGCGGCGGCCTTCAGCTCGGCCTCGGAGTCGGAGGCAAGCCACCGCAGGAAGGCTCGGTGCTCGGGCAGATAGCAGGTGGTAGCCGGTTCGTCGGCCAGCACAAGCGCCTGTGCACCCTCCTTGCCAACGGAGATCACACCAGCCAGATCGTCCACCGCGCAGGCGCGGTCGTAGTCGTCTGGCGTAGTGGCATCTCCCGCCATGACTCCGGCCTCCGTACACCCACACCATGCGGCCAATGCTGAGACGGGGATGACGATCAAAGGCCCGCCCATCGACTCCACCCAAACAGGAGAGGCATTGGACGCATCGACCGCGGGAGACGAAGAAACACTCACGACGTCAGTGTGCCCGTGCCCACTGACAACGCCTACGGTCGTCCACCGGAGCACAGGGCCTGCGTGGACCAGCAGCTACGGGACAGCTCTCGGAGGTTGTCTCACGTGGCAGGTTTCGGCCCGCGCTCGCGCAGCCAGGCCAGGTGTTCGGCGGAGAAGTACGCCTTGTCCGCGCGGAGTTTGACGGGTCGGCGCCGCCGTGGTCCCCGGCGGGACCGGACGGCGGGTATGCCGCGGATGAGCGGTTCGAGGGCGAGGCTGTCGTGCATCTTCGCGCCGGACACGGCGACGGCGAGCGGGATGCCCTGGGTATCGGACAGCACGTACAGCTTGCTGCCCTTCCCATGCCGTGAAGCGGCGATGCGCGGTGGCGGGCGACGTGCCGAACGTCGGCGGCAGATGCCACCAGGCACCCACGACCGGCAGCATGCCGCACGAACATCACGTCACGTGAGACAACCTCTAGGCCTTGATCGGTGTGGCCGGCCTGGCGGCCTGCTCGATCTTCGCGCAGTGGGCTGCGCGGGCTTCCTCGTCGATCCGCTTCTCGTGTTCGGGGCGCATCCCGGTCCGGCCGTCGAGGCTCTCGCGCAGGATGTCGGCGTGCCCGGCATGCCGGTTGGTCTCGCCGAGGACATGGACCGTGATGGCGAACAGGTTCGTGTTGGGATGAGGCTCCGGCCACCACGGCACGTGGCCGGGGGCGTCGAGGGGAAGCTCGTTGATCGTCGCGTCCGAGTGTTCCCACGTGCGCCGGTAGAACCCGATGATCTGATCGCGGGTCTCGTCCTCGGTCGCCCACAGATCGCTGCCGTCGGAGTCCTGCCACCGGGGCAGCGGTTCCGGGGAAGTGCGGTCGAAGACCTCGCCGAAGTATCTGGCCTCGACGGTGGCCACGTGTTTGACCAGGCCGAGGAGGTTGGTCCCGGTCGCTGTCAAAGGCCGGCGGGCGTCGTATTCGGACAAGCCGTCGAGTTTCCAGAGCAGCGCCTGGCGGTCCCGCCGCAGTCTCCCGTGCAGGTTGTCCTTCGCGAATTCATCGATCATGCGGCATGAGCCTGCCATGGGCTGCTCGTGGTCTCAAGATCCCGCAGCTGGTCCGCAACGACTGGCAGAGAGCCGGTCCGGAGGTGGTGCGGGGAGCCGAGACCGCCCCAGGCAATCACCTCCGGACCGGCGGGACCTCACTCCACTGCGGGAAGCAGGCCGGTTACCGGCGCCGCCAGGTCGGTGAGCTGGTGCAACTGGCTCAGATCGTTCAGGTGACTCAAGCCGGCCAACTGGTTCTTCACCTTGGGCAGTTCCGCCTGGTGCTCCGCCGGAATACCGGTCGCGGCGATGGCGTCGAGTTCGCTGAAGGGGTTCACCGGCGTAATCAGCTCGGTGGACCCAGCGGCGTTCGCCGTCGAGACGGCAAAGGGTGAGAGGGCGGCAGCCGCAGCAAGAACGGTCGTGATTCTGCGCATTGATGTCATACCTGCGCAAACGACGTGAGGCGTGAACGGACACGTGGCCGTGTGGGTGTCCGCGGCAGCTCAGCGCCGTACGAGTGGAGCGCGCGTTCCACGACCGACGTCCACGTCCCGTCGCGCTGCCGGCGATCGCCTCGCCCCACGCCGAGATCGTCACGTCACGGCATGGGGCAAGTCACGGAGAGAGCCACTCGGAGAAAGCCTCTGAACTGCCGGGGACTCCTTGCCTCAGGTCACTGGCGGCGGCCGAGGCCGCGGTCGACGGCCTTGATCAGCTCGCCGTCCGGGGTGTCCCCGTCCAGTGACCAGAACATCGCGCCGCCGAGTCCCTTGGCGCGGACGTACGCCGACTTGGTGCGCAGCACCTGCGGATCGTCGTACGTCCACAGTGTCGTGCCGTCGAAGAGCCAGGCGTGGCCGTTCCTGACGTCGCGGTGCACGGTGTACGCCCCCGAGTCCGCGAGCTTCTTCAGCGCCTTGTAGTCCTCGTTGCCGTTCGCCCAGGTGCCCGGGGCGGGGCCGGTCGCGGGCTGGCCCATGCCGGTGCCGCCGCCGGAGACGCCGGTCCAGCCCTGGCCGTAGAAGGGCATGCCGACCACGAGCTTGCGCGCCGGCGCGCCGCGCCGCAGCCAGTCGTTGACCGTCTGGCTGACGCTGAAGTCGTCGGTCTTGGCGAAGAGCGCGGACTGCTGGGCGGTCGTGGGCTCCCAGGTGCCGTGGAAGTCGTATCCCTGGAGGTTCACGAAGTCGAAGTCCCGCATGATCTTGGAGACTTCGAAACCCGCGTCGATCTTCGCCGGGGCCGTGGGGACGAAAGCGGTCAGCTCGTAGTGCTTGCGCTTCTGCTGGTCCTTCCGGGATTTGGCGTACGCGTCGAGCTGTCTGCGGAACTCCCGTACGAGCGCGGTGAAGTTCTGCTTGTCCTCGGGGCGGAACACGGTGCCGACGTCGCCCGCCGAACCGGGCCACTCCCAGTCGAGGTCGATTCCGTCGAAGAGGCCCGCGGCGGCTCCCGGGCCGCCGCGACCGCCGTCGGCGGGCAGATTGCCCTTGATGTAGAGGTCGATGCAGGAGGAGACCAGCGCGCTGCGGGAGGCGGGGGTACGGGCCGCGTCCGAGAAGTGCTTCGACCAGCTCCAACCACCCAACGAGATCAGGACCTTGAGGCCGGGATTCTTCGCCTTCAGCTCACGCAGCTGATTGAAGTTGCCGGCGAGGCGCTGGCCGTCGGTGTCGGCCACGCCGTCGACGGAGCCGGCCGCATCCAGCGGGCGTACGTAGTCGGCCCAGGCGTCGGCCTCTCCCGGGGTGTTGCCGGTGAAGCACTTCCCTTCGGCGCTCACGTTCCCGAAGGCGTAGTTGATGTGGGTCAGCCTGGCCGCCGCTCCACTCGTGTCCATGTCCTTGACCTGGTAGTTCCGCCCGTAGACACCCCATTGGGCGAAGTAGCCGACCCGCTTGTACGAGGGCTGCGCGGGGTGCGAGGGGTGCGAGCCACGCTTGTCGCCGTGCGAGGCGGGGTCGGCGCCCGCGGAGGGGGCGAGGGTGGCCACAAGGCCGAGGGAGAGGGCGGCGATGGTCAGCCGGGAAAGGTTCTTTCGAGGCATGAGGCTCGTTTCCTGTGCGTGTGCCGGAAGGGAGCGGTGTTCGGCGGTGCGCACAGGAACGTATTGGTCTGGACCATTAACGTCAAGATGTTCGGCAGTTGTACCGAGGGTAAGTATTCGTACAGCAGATCGCCGATGGTGAGCCCGGCTCTACGGCCGGGGGATCTGTGTGATGTCGAGGGTCTGGTCGATGATCTGGCGTGCGAGGTCGGAGATACGGAGATGGTGCGCGCGGGCGTGGGCGCGCAGGGTGGCGAAGGCGAGATCGGGGTTGGTGTTCCAGCGCTCGGCGAGGATGCCTTTGGCCTGTTCGACGGTGATGCGGCTGGTGAGTGCGTGCTGGAGCTGGGCCTTCTCCCGCTGGTCATGGTCGAGATCACGCTGCTGCAGGAGGGCGATGGTGGCGACGTCGGCCAGGGCCTGGGCGAGTGAGGCGTCCTGGGCGGTGAGTGGCTGGCGGCCGGTGTGGAAGAGGTTCATCGCGCCGACGGCGCGGTTGCGCAGCCGTAGCGGGAAGACGTGGCTGGTGTGGAAGCCGCTGCCGCGTGCTCGCTCGGCGAAGGCGGGCCAGGTGCCGGCGGTGGGATCGTCCAGGTCGATGTTGGTACGTGCGGTGCCGTCGCGGTAGCAGTCCAGGCAGGGACCTTGGTCGTGCTGGACGGCGAAGAGTTCCAGGATCTGGGTCGTCTCGTCCGAGGCCGCGACGGTGTGGAGCGTCTCTTCCTCGCCGGCCAGGAGGATGCCGACGGCGGAGACGTCGAGGAGCGTCACGCAGTGCGCACACAGCTGCTCCAGGAATTCGATCAGGTCGAAGTCGTCGATCAGGGAGTCCGCCACCTGCACGAAGACTTCTGATACCTGCTGCTCGCGGGACATGGAAGTCATCCCCTCGTCTCCTCGGGTGCCGGTCGGTCGTCGTCGAGCTTAAGCCGCCTTGCCACGACGTCCTGCGCCACGTCGATGATGGACCGGTCGTGACCGTAGGCGTGGGCGCGCAGTCGTAGCAGGGCCTTGGCGAGTGGCAGGCCAAGCTGGACGCTGAGCATGCCGGTCGCCTGGTGGACGACGGCGCGGTGTGATTCGGTGCCCGGCCGCACCGAGGCGACGAGTTGTTCGCCGTCGCCGCCGAGGAACCGCAGGGTCAGGGCCGCCGCGAGGGCCAGGGCGTCGTCCATCTGCTGCCCCGTCATGGGACCGGGCGTGGAGCGCAGGGCGGTGAGGACGCCGACGGTGATGCCGCCGAGGGCGAGCGGCAGGCAGAACAGGGCCTGGATCGGCAGGCGGGCCATGGCGGGCAGGAGGGCGGGCCACCGTTGCGGCGGCACCGCGGACACGTCGTGCTCCAGGATCAGCCGCCCGGTCCGCATGGCGTCCGGTCCCGGCCCCTCGCCCACGGTGAACTGGAGGTCTTCGAAGGATGTGCTGGTCTCGTCGGTGGACCACAGTTGTTCGGTGAGCCGGCCCTCCAGGGCCAGCGAGACCGTCAGCTGGTCCATGCCCAGGGCCGGGACACAGCCCTCGGACAGCCGGGGGGTGGTCTCCGCGTGGAAAACCCGCAGGATCTCGGCCATCACCGGGCTGATCACCGACGGACACCTTCCCTCCTGCTGGACTGCGCACGAAGCAAGCGGGCGGGCCCTGGCAAGTGCGGAGACCAGGCCTCTTCAACACTACCGTCGCGCGCCGACCGGCCGGCCGGTCGGCGCGTTCAGGGCCCGGTCGCAATCAGCGGGCGCGGGCGTCGGTGAACGCTGGAGGATGTGCTCGCTCCGTAATGGGGAGGCGGTGCGGGCAGGGACGCGGAACACTTCCCAGGTGATCGTGATGCAGCCCGTCCTGGAGATCTACGGCTTCGATGGCTGTGCCCTCTGGCCCGTCGCCGAGATCGAGCAGTTCAACCACCTACCGCTCAGCGGTGACCTTGCCCCCGCCGAGGTCGGGACAGCGGTGATGGGCATCGCCGGCTGCAACGACATCGACCCCGAACACGACGACCGCCCGCCACGGCCCGCCGATCCGCTCGGGTCGTTCCTGCATGGACTGCTGACCTTCGACCGCCTCTTCGCGGCCGGTGGCATGCGAGTCACGGACAGCTCGACCGGTACCACGTTCCTGCCCGGCTGCTGCTACGGGCTGGAGGACTGGCGCGACTGGCGCGAGGTCGTCGACGGCAGCGGCCGGGCCTGCTTCGGCCACGATCCCGACCCGGTCGCCGAGCGCCTCGGCGACACCGTCCGGCTGACCGTCGACTCCGAGCAGAGTGACAGCCCGGTGATCGAACTGTCCGTCACCGAACTCCGCCGTCTGCTCGACGGCGCCGAACACGACCTGACCGACTTCCTTGCGCTGGCGGCGGAATGGGTGTCCCAGTACCTGCCCGACCACTCGACCCCCGTCACCGCCGCCCTCGTACGAGTCCTCGCCCTGCCGTCAAAGCCGTAGCGCGACAACGGGCAGGCAAGGCATGGCAGTTGGACGAGTGCGCCGATGCGTCGTGGCGTACGGGAACGGGGAAGCGTGCGTCGCATGTGCTTCGTGAGGTCTGACGGCTGAGGTGGCAGCGCCGTGACCTGGACCTCCCCTGAGGTGGTCACGGCGCTGCCGCTTTCTCGTGGTGCCGCCGTCGGCCCCCCAAGGCCGTCGCGTAGCACCCGCCTATTGGTCGGTGAGCATCCCGGCGCGG
>NZ_JBHUUW010000053.1:0-56883 GCF_042670825.1 Streptomyces sp. NPDC057137
CCTGGGGGGGGGGGGGGGGGGCCCGGGGTGCCCGGCCCCCCCGCCCGCCCGCCGTTGAGCCGACGGGCCTCCGGGGGCGGGGGCGCCGGAGGCCCTGGCGCTCAGGACCTTGGGTCAAGAGCCTTGGGTCAGGGCTCGTGTCTTGAGGACCCTGGGGTCAGGACTCTTCGTTGATCAGTTCGTTGATCTTCGAGTCGGCGACCTTCGTCGCGTCGGCCACCGAGTCACCCTTGAGGATCGACAGGAGCATGTTCTGCAGGACCTCCTCCTTCTCGATGGAGGTCCAGCCGGGCGCGATCGGGGTGAACCACGCGTCGGGCACCGCGTTGGCGATCGCGGCCGTCTCCGGCTTCGCCTTCAGCGGCTCCAGCTGCTTCTCGTTGTTCGGGAGGATGTTCTTGCCGGCGAGAACCTCCATGGACTTCTCGCTGGTGAACATCGAGACCCAGTCCTCGGCCAGGTCCTGCACCTTGGACTTGCTGGTGATCGCCAGGTCGGAGCCGCCGATGAAGGAGGGCAGCGCCTTGCCGTTCGGGCCGGGCATTCCCGCGGTGAGGATCTTGCCCTCGAGCTTCGGGTTGCCGTTGTTCTTGCCGTCGATGACGGAGCCCGACTCCCAGCCGTTGCCGTAGATGAGGGCCGCCTTCTCGTTGGCCATCACATTGGCGTGGTCCTGCTCGTCCTTGGTCAGGTCGGCCTTGTTGTACTTCTTGACCAGGTCGATGAAGTGCTGGATGCCCTTCTGCGACTCGGGCGAGGAGAGCGAGCCCTTCCACTCCTTCGCGCCCTCGTCGTACGTGGCGATCTTGCCGTCGTACGCGGCGACGTAGGACATGGCGGCGTACCAGTAACGACCCGGCAGGTAGAGGCTGGAGGCGCGCTTGTCGGTCTTGCCGAGCTCCTTGGCGACCTTGTCCATCGCCGCGAGCATCTCGTCCTCGGTCTCCGGCAGCGTGTCGAGGCCGGCGCCCTTCTTGAGCATGTCCGTGTTGTAGATCGCCACGCGCGCACCGGCGTAGTACGGCACGCAGTACTGCTTGCCCTCGAAGGTGCAGGTGTCCTTCAGGCCCTGGATCCAGGTGTCCGAGTTGTCGTACTTCTTGGGATCGACCTCGGCGACCGCGCCGTTGAGGATGTACTGCATCGTCTCGGTGTTGCCGAGCTCGACGACGTCCGGGAACTTGTCGCCACCGAGTGCGGTGTCGAGCTTCTTGGCCTTGTCCGCCCACTGCTGGTACTGGACATTGACCTTGACGTTCGGGTACTTCTCCTTGAACTGCGCGTTGACGTCCTTGACCAGTTCCGGCCAGGTGCTCTGCGCGTCCACCATCAGCCAGACGGTGACTGTGTCCTTACGGTCCTTCGGGTCCTTCGCCGAATTGCTGTCGTCGGATCCGCACGCCGCGACCGAGAACATCATGCCCGCGACGCCGATCGCCGCGATGAGCTTGCGCTTCACGCCACCCTCCTCAGGGATTCCTGCAACCCCCTCCCCACCGCGCTGACTTACGACGAGTACCACCGGGGCTGGGACCTGGTCTTTAATGGTTTAGACCAGTACGGGGAGCTTGGCCTAGACCTTTAGGGGTGTCAAGGGTGTATAAGAGGGCTGTCGTGTCCGTTATCGGACCGACACCTGGATCGGGGAGACGACCCGCGACCGGACCGTGCCACCATGTGAGCCGCAACAGACGGAGGAGCCGGTGACGGCAGCAGCGCAGGAGTCGGGAAGGCAGACCATGGCCACGGACGGGGGCGGCACCGAGCCCGAGAACGGGGCGGCGACCCGTACCGCACGCGTGCCCAAGTACTACCGGCTGAAGCGACACTTGCTCGACATGACGGAGACGCTGCCCCCGGGCACGCCCGTACCGCCGGAGCGCACGCTGGCGGCCGAATTCGACACCTCGCGCACCACGGTGCGCCAGGCGCTCCAGGAGCTGGTCGTCGAGGGCCGGCTGGAGCGGATCCAGGGCAAGGGCACGTTCGTGGCCAAGCCCAAGGTCTCGCAGGCGCTCCAGCTCACCTCGTACACCGAGGACATGCGCGCGCAGGGCCTGGAGCCGACCTCGCAACTTCTCGACATCGGCTACGTCACCGCCGACGACACGCTCGCCGGGCTGCTCGACATCACCACGGGCGGGCGTGTGCTGCGCATCGAGCGGCTGCGCCTGGCGAGCGGCGAGCCGATGGCGATCGAGACCACACACCTTTCGGCCAAACGCTTCCCCGCGCTGCGCCGTTCGCTCGTCAAGTACACGTCCCTCTACACGGCGTTGGCCGAGGTGTACGGCGTGCACCTGGCGGAGGCCGAGGAGACGATCGAGACGTCGCTGGCGACACCGCGCGAGGCGGGGCTGCTCGGTACGGATGTGGGCCTGCCCATGCTGATGCTGTCGCGCCATTCGATCGACACCGCCGGGGAGCCGGTGGAGTGGGTGCGGTCGGTGTACCGGGGCGACCGGTACAAGTTCGTGGCGCGGCTGCGCAGGCCGACCGACTGAGCCGCGTAGGCCCACCGACCAAGAGCCACGCAGGCCTACCGACCGAGAGCCGCGCAGGCCGCCGGACCGAGCCTGGACGAAACGCACCGAGTACGACAAAGCCCCACGTCAGACGGCCTGTTGAGGACCCGACGCAGGAGTACGGCAGACACACCGTTGCCGTACCGATATGCGGACGGGGGGTGACGCATGCCGAGACGTTCCCTTAGATTTCCTGCGAGTTTCAGCAGGTGACCAGTGAGGGGACGACTCGCCATGCCAGAGCCGGCACAGCCGAGTTCCACACAGGAATCGGGACAGGAATCATCCGGGCGCCTGACGCCGAAGTCGATGGTGATCTGGGCGCTCGTCGCCCTGGTGGGCGCGGTCGGCTGGGGCGTCCTCGCGCTGTCGCGCGGTGAGGAGATCTCCGCCGCCTGGATGCTCGCGGCGGCACTCGGTTCGTACGCGATCGCGTACCGCTTCTACTCCAGATTCATCGCACGGCGCGTGCTGAAGGTCGACAAGACGCGGGCCACACCCGCCGAGCGCCTCGACAACGGTGTCGACTTCCACCCCACCGACCGGCGCGTGCTGTTCGGGCACCACTTCGCGGCCGTCGCGGGCGCGGGACCGCTCGTCGGGCCGGTGCTGGCCGCCCAGATGGGCTATCTGCCGGGCACGATCTGGATCGTCGCGGGCGTCATCTTCGCGGGCGCGGTCCAGGACATGGTCACGCTCTTCTTCTCCACGCGCCGCGACGGCCGCTCGCTCGGCCAGATCGCCCGTGACGAGATAGGCCCGTTCGGCGGCGCCGCCGCGCTCATCGCGGTCTTCCTCATCATGATCATCCTGCTGGCCGTGCTGGCACTGGTCATCGTCAACGCGCTGGCCGACTCGCCGTGGGGTGTCTTCTCCATCGCGATGACCATCCCGATCGCCCTCTTCATGGGCGTGTACCTACGGGTGCTGCGGCCGGGCAAGGTCAGCGAGGTCTCGCTCATCGGCGTGGCGCTGCTGCTGCTCGCGATCGTGGCCGGCGGCTGGGTCGCCGAGTCCTCGCTCGCGGACACGTTCACGCTGGAGGCCGGCACGCTGGTCATCTGGATGATCGTGTACGGCTTCCTCGCCTCCGTTCTGCCGGTCTGGATGCTGCTGGCGCCGCGCGACTATCTGTCGACCTTCATGAAGGTCGGCACGATCGCGCTGCTGGCGGTCGGTGTCGTCGTCGCGCTGCCGACGATGAAGATGGACGCGGTCACGGAGTTCGCGAGCCGGGGTGACGGTCCGGTCTTCGCCGGTTCGATGTTCCCGTTCGTCTTCATCACCATCGCGTGCGGCGCGCTGTCCGGTTTCCACGCACTGGTCTCCTCGGGCACCACGCCGAAGATGGTGCAGAAGGAGACCCAGATCCGGATGATCGGGTACGGCGCGATGCTCACCGAGTCGTTCGTCGCGATCATGGCGATGATCACGGCGTGCATCATCGACCCGGGTCTGTACTTCGCGGTCAACTCCCCCGCCGGAGTCATCGGCGGCACGGTCGAGTCCGCCTCGCAGGCGGTCGCCAACCTCGGCTTCACCATCTCGCCGGACCAGCTCGCCCAGGCGGCGAAGGACGTCGAGGAGGCCAGCCTGCTGTCCCGTACGGGCGGCGCGCCGACCTTCGCGCTCGGCATGTCGGACATCTTCTCGTCCGTCGTCGGCGGCGCGGGGATGAAGGCGTTCTGGTACCACTTCGCCATCATGTTCGAGGCGCTGTTCATCCTCACGACGGTGGACGCGGGAACGCGCGTCGGGCGCTTCATGCTCCAGGACATGCTCGGCAACGTCTACAAGCCCATGCGCCAGGTCAGTTGGAAGCCGGGCGTCTGGTTCGCCAGCGCCGTGGTCGTCGGCGCGTGGGGCTACTTCCTCTGGGTCGGCGTGCACGACCCGCTGGGCGGCATCAACCAGCTCTTCCCGCTGTTCGGCATCGCGAACCAGCTCCTGGCGGCGGTGGCACTCGCCGTGTGCACGACGCTGCTGGTGAAGTCCGGGCGGCTCAAATGGGCCTGGGTGACGGGAGTTCCGCTCGCCTGGGACGCGGCGGTCACCCTCACCGCGAGCTGGCAGAAGATCTTCTCCGACGACCCGAGGGTCGGCTTCTTCACCCAGCGCGACGTCTACCAGGCAGGCATCGACAAGGGCGAGGTGATCCCGCCGGCGAAGACGATGGACGACATGCACACGGTCGTCACCAACTCGACGGTGGACGGCGTCCTTTCGGCGGTCTTCGCGATCCTGATCCTCGTGGTCATCGCCGACGCGGCGCGGGTCTGCTACAAGGCGATCCGCCACCCGGAGAGCGTGAAGCTGTCGGAGACGCCGTACGTGAAGTCGGAACTGGTCGCACCGGCGGGCCTGATCCCGACGAAGGAGGAGAAGGCGGAGCTGGCGGCGGCCGAGGCATCGACGAGGGCCGGGGCGGGGGCGTCCTCCGGGGCGGATCCGTCATGACGTCGGCGATCTCGGCGGCGAAGGTACGGCACGCGGTGGGCCGGATCCGTTGGTACGTACGTGAGTTGACGGGCGAGTCGGCGTACGACCACTACGTGGCCCACACCCGCGCCTGCGACCCGACGGCACAGATCAAGACCCGCCGCGCGTTCGAACGCGACCGGATGGACGCGAGAGAGGCGGACCCGAGGGAAGGGTTCCGCTGCTGCTGAGCGCGTGAGGGGCCGTCGTATCCCGATGGGGTACGACGGCCCTTCGACGTGCGGGGGCGGGGACGCACCGGGTTCGCGCCGTGTCGCACACTGCACGGATGGATCAGACGACACGGCCGGAGGCCGACTTCACCATCAGGGCGGCCGAGACCGCCGAGTACGACGTGCTCGGGGAGATAACCGCGCGGGCCTATCTGGACGACGGGCTGCTGGACTTCGGGGAGGACGACCCCTATCTGGCGACCCTGCGGGACGTCGCGGCGCGGGCCGCCGGGGCCGAGGTGCTCGTGGCCGTCGACGCGGACGGGGGCGTGCTCGGTGGGGTGGCCCACGTCTCCGGCCCGTCCGCGTGGGCCGATCTGGCCGGGGACGGGGAAGCCGAATTCCGCATGCTGGCCGTCGCGCCGGCCGCCCGGGGACGGGGTGTCGGCGGGGCGCTGGTGCGGGCGTGTGTGGAGCGTGCGCGGGCCACCGAGGGGTGCGTACGGGTGCGGCTGTCCACGCAGAAGTCGATGCTGGGCGCGCACCGGATCTATGAGCGCCTGGGCTTCGTACGGACCCCGGAACGCGACTGGTCGCCCATCCCGGGGCTGTCCCTGCTCACGTACAGCCTGGAAATCTAAGGCGTTTCGGGGCCGATTCAGGGCAAGGCCGAACACCCGCGACACAACATGTGGGGGGTGCCGCTCCCAACGGGCCCCACATGTATGCTCAAGTCTGTTGTCGCCGCAGGAGAATCCGGTGGAAATCCGGAACTGTCCCGCAACGGTGTGCTGTGGTGCGCTTTGCGCGCCCGCGAGTCCGAGCACCTGCCGACGGCGCATCCGGCTCGACCGATCCGGATGCCGAGACGTCCGGGCCTCGAGGTTGGGCCGGTGGACGCCGCACCGCGCGCTGCCCGCTTCCGGGCCGGCGTACGCGGGCGTGCGCCGCCGTGCCCCTCCCCCGTGGCCCAGAGCCGAGCGAGGGAGAGCACCACGTGACCATCGCGCCAGCCGATCCGGCTTCAGCGATCTCCGAGCGGGGACGGGGTACGGCCGTTCCGGCCGTACCCGCCGACCGGCAGGCCGACGGGCCCGGGACGAGCCTTCTGCGGCTCCTCACGGACCTCACCGCCGACCTGACCGACACGGACCCCGGCAAGGTCGCCGCGGCCGCGCTCCGGGGCCGTAACGCCGCGTCGGACGAGGCCGAGTTGCGTGAACTCGCCACCGAGGCCGCCGCCGGGCTCATCTCCGAGGACCCCGCCTACTCCCGGCTCGCCGCCCGCCTCCTCACCCGCACCATCGCGGACGAGGCCGCCGGCCAGGGCGCTCTCTCGTTCTCCTCCTCGGTCGCCGTGGGCCAAGCGGAGGGCCTGATCGCCGACCGTACGGCCGCGTTCGTCACGCGCCACGCAGCCCGGCTCGACGCGCTGATCGACCCCGCCGGCGACGACCGCTTCGGCTACTTCGGCCTGCGTACCCTCTTCAGCCGCTATCTGCTCCGGCACCCGATCACCCGCGATGTCATCGAGACGCCGCAGTACTTCATGCTGCGCGTCGCGTCCGGCCTGGCCAAGGACGACTCCCCGGCCGCCGTGGACGAAGTCGCCGCGCTGTACGGCCTGATGAGCCGGCTCGACTACCTCCCCTCCTCCCCCACCCTCTTCAACTCCGGCACCCGCCACCCCCAGATGTCGTCCTGCTATCTGCTGGACTCCCCGCTGGACGAGCTGGACTCGATCTACGACCGCTACCACCAGGTGGCCCGTCTCTCGAAGCACGCCGGCGGCATCGGCCTCTCGTACTCCCGTATCCGCGCCCGCGGTTCATTGATCCGGGGGACGAACGGGCACTCCAACGGCATCGTGCCGTTCCTGCGGACGCTCGACTCCTCCGTCGCCGCCGTCAACCAGGGCGGCCGGCGCAAGGGCGCGGCCTGCGTCTACCTGGAGACCTGGCACGCGGACATCGAGGAGTTCCTGGAGCTGCGCGACAACACCGGCGAGGAGGCCCGCCGTACGCACAATCTGAACCTCGCGCACTGGATCCCCGACGAGTTCATGCGCCGGGTCGACACGGACGGCGACTGGTCGCTGTTCTCCCCCTCCGACGTGCCCGAGCTGGTCGACCTGTGGGGCGACGACTTCGACGCGGCGTACCGCGCCGCCGAGGCGGCGGGCAAGGCCCGCCGGACCATCCCGGCGCGTGAGCTGTACGGCCGCATGATGCGCACCCTGGCGCAGACCGGCAACGGCTGGATGACCTTCAAGGACGCGTCGAACCGTACGGCGAACCAGACCGCCGAGCCCGGCACCGTCGTGCACTCCTCGAACCTCTGCACCGAGATCCTGGAGGTCACGGACGACGGCGAGACGGCCGTCTGCAACCTCGGCTCGGTCAACATCGGCGCGTTTGTCACGGAGAGCGGCGAGGGCGAGGGCTGGGAGCTGGACTGGGAGCGGCTGGACGAGAGCGTCCGCACCGCCGTGACCTTCCTCGACCGGGTCGTGGACATCAACTTCTACCCGACCGAGCAGGCCGGCCGCTCCAACGCCAAGTGGCGCCCCGTGGGCCTGGGCGTGATGGGCCTCCAGGACGTCTTCTTCAAGAAGCGGCTGCCGTTCGACTCCGCCGAGGCCGCCGCGCTCTCCACCCGTATCGCCGAGCGGATCATGCTCGCCGCGTACGAGGCGTCCTGCGACCTCGCCGAACGCGAGGGCCCGCTGCCGGCCTGGTCGCAGACCCGCGCCGCGCGCGGCGTGCTGCACCCGGACCACTACGACGTGGCGCTCAACTGGCCCGAGCGGTGGGACGCGTTGCGCGCGCGGGTCGCGAAGACCGGTATGCGCAACTCCCTGCTGCTCGCCATCGCGCCGACGGCCACCATCGCGTCGATCGCCGGGGTGTACGAGTGCATCGAGCCGCAGGTCTCCAACCTCTTCAAGCGCGAGACGCTGTCGGGTGAGTTCCTCCAGGTCAACGCCTATCTGGTGGCGGAGCTGAAGCGCCTCGGCGTGTGGGACGCGCAGTCCCGCGAGGCGCTGCGCGAGTCCAACGGCTCGGTGGCGGGCTTCAGTTGGATCCCGGCCGATGTGCGCGAGCTGTACCGCACGGCGTGGGAGATCCCGCAGCGCGGCCTGATCGACATGGCGGCGGCGCGCACCCCGTTCCTCGACCAGAGCCAGTCGCTGAACCTGTTCCTGGAGACGCCGACCATCGGGAAGCTCAGCTCGATGTACGCGTACGCCTGGAAGAAGGGGCTCAAGACCACGTACTACCTTCGGTCCCGCCCGGCGACGCGGATCGCCCGCGCGGCGAAGTCGCAGCCGGTGGCGGCGGCCGTGCCGGCCCCGGCCGTACCCCTGCAGCTGACGCCGGACGCCGACACGATCGCCTGCTCCCTGGAAAACCCCGAGTCCTGCGAGGCCTGCCAGTAATGAGTTCCACCACCCCTGCCGTAGAGAAGAACCTGCTCGACCCGGGCTTCGAACTGACCCTGCGTCCCATGCGCTACCCGGACTTCTACGAGCGCTACCGCGACGCGATCAAGAACACCTGGACGGTGGAGGAGGTCGACCTCCACTCCGACGTCACCGACCTCGCCAAGCTCTCCCCCGGCGAGCAGCACATGATCGGCCGGCTGGTCGCGTTCTTCGCGACGGGCGACTCGATCGTCTCGAACAACCTGGTGCTGACGCTCTACAAGCACATCAACTCCCCCGAGGCGCGGCTCTACCTCTCGCGCCAGCTCTTCGAGGAGGCCGTGCACGTCCAGTTCTACTTGACGCTGCTCGACACCTATCTCCCCGACCCGGCGGACCGCGCGGCGGCGTTCGACGCGGTCGAGGAGATCCCGTCGATCCGCGAGAAGGCGCAGTTCTGCTTCAAGTGGATGGACTCGGTCGAGAAGATCGACCGCCTGGAGTCCAAGTCGGACCGGCGCCGCTTCCTGCTGAACCTGATCTGCTTCGCGGCCTGTATCGAGGGCCTGTTCTTCTACGGAGCGTTCGCGTACGTCTACTGGTTCCGCTCGCGCGGCCTGCTGCACGGGCTCGCCACCGGCACCAACTGGGTGTTCCGCGACGAGACGATGCACATGAACTTCGCCTTCGAGGTCGTGGACACCGTCCGTAAGGAGGAGCCGGAACTCTTCGACGACGAACTCCAGCAGCAGGTCACGGACATGCTGAAGGAGGCGGTCGAGGCGGAACTCCAGTTCGGCCGCGACCTGTGCGGCGAGGGCCTGCCGGGCATGAACACGGAGTCGATGCGCGAGTACCTCCAGTGCGTCGCGGACCAGCGCCTCCAGCGCCTGGGCTTCGCGCCGGTGTACGGCTCCGAGAACCCGTTCTCGTTCATGGAGCTGCAAGGCGTCCAGGAGCTGACGAACTTCTTCGAGCGCCGCCCGTCGGCGTACCAGGTGGCGGTGGAGGGCACGGTCGGCTTCGACGACGACTTCTAGCAGAACTGTGCCCGAGCCCCGTGGAACGCCCCACGGGGCTCGTGCACGATGCCCCCATGTTCTCTCACGAGGGTCTTCAACTCCGCGAATGGACCGAGGCGGACGTCCCGGCTCTGTCCACGCTCTTCGACGAGCCCGAGATGGACCGCTGGACACCGCTCTCTTCGCCGTTCGACGAGGCGGCGGCGCGCGCGTATCTGCTCCGCGCCCACGAACGCCGCGCCTCGGGCCAGGCGCTCCAACTCGCCATCACGACGGACGGCCACACTCCCCTGGGCGAGGTGCTGCTGTTCGCGGCGTCGGAAGACGGCACCCAGGTCGAACTCGCCTACGGAATCGGCGCCCCGCACCGCGGCCGGGGCCTGGCGTCCCGAGCGGTCCGCCTGATGCTTCCCCACGCCTTCCACGACGCAAGGGTCCACCGCGCGGTGCTCCGGATAGAGCCGGACAACGCGCCGAGCGCGGCGGTGGCGCGCCGGACGGGCTTCCAACTGACGGACGAGCCCCCGGTCGTCCGCGAGAGCGAGGGCCGCAGCGTGCGGCTGCGGACGTGGGAGGTACGGCGCGGCGACTCGTACTGACGGCGGCTGTACGGGGTCTTGCGACCGTCGCCTTCAGGCGGCTCGGCCGTAGGCGGGTCGGGTCATGGCGGGCCATGTCGCTTCCCCCTGGGCGGTTCTTTGACCGACCTTGACCGTTTAGCGTTCATAAGGCGAGTGAACAAATAGGTTTGCTGTCGCTTTTCGGCCAAAAAATACAGTGCGCCCAGAGCTGCCCACTTGGTGAAGTTGCTACGCAGCGGCAGCATTTCGCATTAATCAGGGCATAAGTTCGGCTTGTTTGTGGGGGTCTTTGTGTTTTTGGTGCCGAAAGAGGTCGTGTCCCGTGGAGGAGGCGTGACAGTTTGTGGTGGCGCGGTGACCGTTGGGGTTGCTGCTTCAGGCTTTCCGTGGGGGGAAGTTGATGCATTCACGTGCTTCGGGCACGCCGTTTCGGCGTGCCCGCAGATCCACCCGATACGCCCTGACCGCGGCCTTCGCCGCCGTCTCGCTGGCCGCCGCGTCACTGCCGGCGTTCGCCGCGCCGGACCCGAAGGTGGAGTTACCGGAACCCGAGACGGCATGGACGACGCCGGGTGAGGTGAAGGCCCCGCCGGTGCGGACCGGTTCGACGAGGGCGCCGACTTCCCTGTCGGCGGCGGAGCCGTCGCAGGAACGTTCCGCCTGGTACGAGGCGCAGGACACGGCGCGCACTCTGCCCGACCGTGGTGTCGCCTCGGGTGCGCCGGCTTCACGGGCTGCTGCCGCGACCGAGACGGTGGTTGAAGGGCAGGGTCAGGTGCCGTGGCATCAGCTCTCCGACACCCGGCTATCGGATTCGTTGGTGGCGCGCGTCGACCTGTCGAACGGGAACCTGATGCTCGCCGGCACCGAGTTCGACGTCGCCGGGGTGGGGCAGAGTCTTCAACTGGCGCGTACGTACAACTCGCTGGACGCCCCGTACGGCAAGGTCTCCCAGCGCTGGTGGCAGGGGTGGGAGCGCTACGCGCAGATCTCGGACACCGAAGTCGTCGTGTATGACGCGACCGGGGCGGCGGTGCGGTTCGTGAAGAAGACGGACGGGACGTTCACCACGCCGACCGGGTACTCGGAGGACCTGAAGAAGAACACCGACGGGACGTACACCCTCACCGATCGCAAGTCGGGGTCGAAGGACACCTACAGTGAGCACGGCACGCTGACGAAGGTCACCGACCGCAACAACGGCACGATCACCGTCACCCAGCACGACGAGGGCGACGAGCACAAGGGCTTCAAGCTCGCCGAGACCCGCTCGGGACGCTCGGTCGACCTGGTCAAGACCAACGCCTCGCAGTGGCAGGCCAAGGACCACACCGGCCGAACCGCCGTCTTCGACCTCAACTCCGTCGGGGACCTGGTCAAGACCACCGACACGGCGGGCAAGGCCACGCACCTCGCGTACGACTCCTCGCGGCGCGTCACGAAGGTCACCACTCCCGAGGGCAAAGTGACCGCGTTCACCTACGACGCGCAGAACCGTGTCACCTCCGTGAAGCGGGCGGACGGCCCGACCTGGACGTACGCCCACTCCGCAGGCTCACCCGCCGCGGCGGGGACGACGACCGTGAAGGACCCGGACGGCGACGAGACCGTTCACACCCACAACGCGGACGGTGAAATCACCAAGGTCACCGACCCGCGCCTGAAGAACCGCTCACGCACCTACCAGAATCGCAATCTCCAGACGGCGACCGACGCGATGGGCACGGGCACGGGCGGCAACGTCACCGCCTACGGCTACGACACCCGCAACAACCCCTCTTCCGCCAAGCTCCCCACTGGCGCGACCGCCGCCGTATCCGCGTATCAGACGATTGCGGGCACCGATCTGCCGAAGGACTTCAGCGCGGCGGACGGCAAGAAGGACACCTTCAGCTACGACACCTCCGGAAACACCCTCTCCGTGGCGACATCCGGCGCGGCGGGCGGCAGCCGCAGCTACACCTACAACAAGGCGACCCCGACGTGCGGCGGCTTCGAGGGCCAGCGCTGCACGGCGAAGGACCTCAACGGCAGGACAACCGCGTTCACGTACGACACCAAGGGCGACTTGCGGAAGGTGCAGCCGCCGTCGCCGCTGGGCGAAGTCCTCTACACCTACGACGGGCTGGGCCGCCCGGAGACCGTCACCGACGGCCGGGGCATCAAGAGCGTATACACCTACGACTCCCGCGACCGCGTCACCGAAGTGTCCTCGACCAACTCGACAGTCACGTACACATGGGACGGTGACGGCAACCAGACCTCCCGCACGGACGCGTCGGGCACCACGCGCTGGGACTTCGACGCCCTGAACCGCGAAAGCGTCCGCACCCTCCAGAACGGCGCCCAGACCGCCCTCGCCTACACACCCGGCGGCGAGGTCGACCACTACACCGACCCCAACGGCAAGACCGAATACACCTGGGACATCGCCGGGCGCCTCACCGAGCTGAAGGACCCCGCCGACAAGACCACCATCTACGCCTACAACGACAACGACAGACGCACCAAGACCACCTACCCGGGCGGCACCACGCAGAGCGTGACGCTGGACAACTCCGGCCGCCCCACCGCGACCAAGGCGACCTCCGGCACCACCACGCTCATCGACCTCGCGTACACGTACGGGTACGGCACCGGCGGCGCGACGGACGGCACGAAGATCCGTACCCGCACCGACAAGGCCGCCGCGCGGACCACCGCGTACACCTACGACGCGCAGGAACGCCTCACCTACGCCAAGGAGACGGATACCGCCGGGGTGCGTACAGCGTCGTGGCTGTACTGCTTCGACAAGGCCGGCAACATGACCAGCACCACCAGTGGCACGGCCACCACCTGCCCCGCCACCCCGACCTACACCTACAACGACGCCTCCCAGCTCACCGCCCGGGGCGGCTCCACCACCGGCTGGTCCTACGACCTGGCGGGCAACGAGACCGCCGCCGACCCGGCGTCGGGCACCGCGCGCACCGGTGAAACCTTCTCCGACCACGGCCAGTTGACGAACATCACCACCGCGACCACCGCCCGCGACCTCGTCCACGCGGGCACCACGAACGACGAGCGGACCAAGCTCGCCGGCACCTGGTTCCACTCCACCGCGCTCGGCCTGAGCGGTACCACCACGGGAAGCTCGGACACGGGATTCATCCGCGAACCTGCGGGCACCCTGAACTCCATGCGAACCGGGGGCAAGAGCTACTACTACCTCACCGACGCGACCGGCAACGTCCTCGGCCTCGTCAACAACACCGGCACCCGCACGCACACCTACGCCTACAGCCCCACCGGCACACCCCGCACCACCCCGACCGAAACCGTCGTCCAGCCCTACCGCTACGCCGACCCCACCGGCCTCTACAAAATGGGCGCCCGCTACTACGACCCGAGCATGGGCCGCTTCACCCAGCCCGACCCCTCCGGCCAGGACACCAACCCCTACCTCTACGCCAACGGCGACCCCATCAACAACACCGACCCCACCGGCCTGTTTTCCCTCGGTGCTTTCCTCGGCGGTGTCGGGGCTGCCGTAGTGGGTGTGGGTTCCGTAATCGCGGCTGTCGGCACTGCCCCGGCATGTGTAACCGTCGTCGGGTGCGCGCCCACAATCGTTGCTGCAGGAACTGCGATCGGCTCCGCAGGGGCATCGTACGAGTTCTTCACGAATGCCTTCTGATGAGCCCCGGACGCACCAGACAGCTCACCGTGGTCGGAGTGATGCTGGCACTGGTCGCCATTGGTTTCGTGATCGCAGGAGCAACTGGAGAACGAGTAAGCGTCGTACTGATCACTGTAGGGCTGGCGGTGACAGCGCTTGGCGGTTTGGTTCTTCTTCTCGCCCGACTCCGAAAATAACGAGCGCTGAGATGGGCGTGTGAACGAATCGGCCAGTAGTTCACCACGTGCGGGCTGCCAGAGATTCCCTGACAGCCCGCACGGGCTGCGGCGTCCAAGTGAACGCGCATAGCCACGTACGAATGACGAAGGCATTTGATGCCTACGACATATCGAAGATCGCAATTCATAATCGTCGACCCGCCGAACGATCACTGAGCTTCTTCGATGTGGCCACCGATCGGGTGACGGTCCGTGAAGCGAAACGAGCGAGGCCCCCGCGCTGTTGATCAAGATGTCTGACGTCTCAATTACGTTGCTCGGGGGCCTCGTTGGTCGTCCATCCTGCCGCAATCGACCTGCCGCAGGAACTCGTGAAGTGGGTCACCATGCTGATCGTGACCCGTGAGGGCGACCGGCGCTGCAAGCTCCGTCCGTCCCAGCGCGCGATGGTGGCACTGGTGTATCTGCGCGAGCACACCACTTTGGCGAAGATCGCCGCCGGGTTCGGGATCAGCGAGTCCACCGCCCATGCCTACATCAGCGCGGTCGTTGACCTGCTCGCCGCGCGTGCGCCGGGTCTGCTGAGGACGCTGCGCGAGCATGATCCCGACTTCGTCCTGCTCGACGGAACCGTCGCCGAGTGCGACCGGGTCGGCCGGGCCGACTACTCCCACAAGCACCGGCGCCACGGCGTGAACGTGCAGGTCGTCACCGATCCCGGCGGCCGGCTGCTGTGGCTCTCGCCCGCCCTGCCGGGCCGCACTCACGACCTGACCGCCGCCCGCACCCACCGGATCATCCGCATCTGCGAGCGCCAGGGCGTTCCCACCGTGGCCGATCTCGCCTACCAGGGCGCCGGTCCGTGGCTGACCACGGGCATCAAACGCAGGCCCCTGCAGGAACTGACCCCCACCGAGAAGACCCGCAACCGTGCCCTGGCCGCCACACGGGCACCCGTCGAACGCGGCGTCGCCCGCCTGAAGTCCTGGCGGATCTTCCGAAGGTCCCGATGCAGTCCCAACCGCATGACGTCAATCGCCAAGGCCGTCCTCACACTGGAGCTGCAACGCTGAAGAAGCTCAGTGATGAATTCGGAGGCCGGTCGGAGGCAGCGGACAGGCCGCTGGCCGCCGAAGGGATTTCTGGCGGCCGGCGGCCCGTTGAAGGGCTGGGGAACGGTCCTCGGCGCGGGTCCCTGTTACTCGCAGGGATAGCTGGTGATGCGGACTGTGTACGCCGAGGAGACCCAGCGGTTGGTGCCCACGTTGCGGAAGCCGTTGGTGGTGGACGCCGACGCGAGGATCGTGGAGCCGTTGGCGTAGGACCCGACGACCGAGTAGCCGGTGCCTGGACCGCTGCGGATCTGCAGACCGCCGTTGGCGTTGACCCTGTAGTAGCACTTGGTGGCGAGCACGCCGGCCGGCGCGAGCTCCACGGCCGCGCCCGTCGTGCGGGCGGGTGCGGCGGCCTGGGCCGTGAGACCGCCGCCGAGGAGCGCGGCGGCGGACAGGGCCGCCACGGCCACCGTGCGGGCGGCGGAGCGACGCGGTGACATGATGCGGCGTGCTGCTGTGACGGTCATGGAATCGATTCCCCTTGCGTCGTCGGTTCTGGGTGCGGAACACGTACGTAGGAGCAGGCCCGGACCGGCCGAGCGGTGTCACCGTTCAAAGACACCGGAGCCGCGCACGACGTTAGCGCCATCGGGGCGAAATCAGCCGCCTGATACACGAGAACTACCCAACCGGAACGGGGGAAGTGGCCCGTTCCGGTTGGGTAGTCCGTCAGACGCTGAATCAACGTAATTGAGACGTCAGACATCTTGGTCAACAGCCCGGGGGCCTCGCGCGTTTCGCTTCACGGACCGTCACCCGATGGGACGATCACGCTGCAGTTCTGGGGCGAACCTCCTGAGCAGGCGGGCGGGATCTTCGCGGTGGAGATCCCGGTCGGGGCGTTCGTCGAGACTCTGGAGGACCTCGTGGCCGTCCTCGATGGTGTCCGTTAACCGAAGCCGTTCCCGCGACGTCCACCTGCAAGACCCTGCAAGTTCGTTGAGGGACATCTCATGGAACTCGTACTGTCGACGACCCCGGCCATGCGAAGTGAGGTCACCATGACTTTACGATTCATCGGAATCGACCCCAACACCGGCGGTAACGGCTCTCCAACGGTCTGGGTCGACCCGGAGACGGACGATCTGGTCATCCAGGGGTGGCGGGCCGGCGGGCAGACCGAGAAGGAATGCGCCGGGTTCGAGATCCAGGGCCACGCGACGGGGATTCCGGCCCATGAGGCCGTGGTGCGGATCCCAGCCCGCATGGTGTCGATCCTGAGGGAGGCGTGTGATGTCGCAGAGCGTGGAGAGCTTCGCTGAGATCCTTGCGGGCGTACATCGCTCCGCCGTGCACCTGGAGTTGCGGGACTCGTACGGTGTGGACAACGAGGCTGACAACTTCGCGGCGTTCCGGCGCGGAGACTGGAGTGAGGATCTGGAGCGCGCCGACCGACAGTCTTGGCTCGGCCTCGTCAATGAGGCGACTTCCCGAGGTGTCGTGATGCGCCGCGCGCGGGTGGTGTCAGTGCGGGTGTCCGACTACATCCGCTACGAGCACGCGGGCACTCAGATGAACATCGACGCCGGCGAACAGGTTCGGTGGTTGCCGAGGGACCGGGCGTCATCCCTCGCCCTGCCGGGAAATGATCTGTGGATCTTCGACGGGCGGCTGGTCCAGTTCAACATCTTCGATGGTCTCGGACAATGGATTCGTACGGACTTCACTGAGGAGCCGAGTGTCGCAAACTTCTGCGTTTCCTCATTCGAGTCCGTGTGGGAACGCGGCGTCCCCCACGCCGATTTCACGGTCTGAAACAGAGAAACGCGCGGTGGTCGGCTCTCATGTCCACGTCTCCTCTCTCCACAGCTCAGGCCGCCCGCAAGGCCCTGGCCGAGCGTCTGGGCGAGCTACGTAAGGACGCTGGGCTCACTGGGCGGGAACTTGGTGCGCGGTGCGGCTGGAGCGAATCGAAGACGTCGCGGATAGAGAGTGCCAAGACAGGCGCATCGGATGCCGATATCCGGGCCTGGTGTGCCGCGTGTGGCGCCGAGGAACAAGCTGCGGATCTGATTGCCGCCGGTCGAACCGCAGAGTCGATGTACATCCAGTGGAGGCGCCGCCATCGCGCGGGAATGCGCAGGGCACAGGTTGAGCTTCTGCCGTTGTACGAGCGGACGCGGGCCTTTCGGATCTACTGCTCGAATGTTGTTCCGGGCATCCTGCAGACACCGCCGTATGCCGGTGCCCTCATGTCGATGATCACGAAGTTCCAAGGCACACCCGACGACGTGACAGCGGCCGTCGCCTCTCGGATGGAACGGGCCCGCGTGCTGTACCAGGGAGGGCACACCTTCGCGATCCTCCTTGAGGAAACGGTCCTCCGATACCGGGTGGGGAGCGCCGAGGAAATGGCCGGCCAACTCGGCCATCTCCTCACGGTATCCGCACTGCCTTCCGTCTCGCTCGGAATCATTCCCGCGTCGGCAGAACGCACGATATGGCCTCTGGAGGCGTTCTACCTGTTCGACAACAGGCTGGTAAACGTGGAGACCCTGACGGCCGAGATCAATGTGACAGCTCCTGGCGAAGCCCACGACTACATAAAGGCTTTCGGCGAGTTGACCAAGTCCGCCGTCTTCGGCGCCTCGGCGCGCACGCTCATCTCCGACGCCGTACGCAGTCTCCGATGAATTGAGACGGTAGCCGTAAGCGTTTGCCCGGTCCACCGCATTGCACGGGATTGCGTGACGGGGCTGTTCGGCAGACGCGCCCTCCCGGGTCTGCCGCAAAATCACGCAATCTCCTTGGGGGTCGGTCGAATTGAGTTCTACCTTCCTGTCATAGGCAGCCGCCCCCGGCTCGACAAGGGAGATGGCGGCAAGCACGACGGCGGCCCCATGCCGCCCGAGGCCCCGCGCGACCCGCAGCCTCAGGGCGGCGAGGGCGGCAAGTAACCGAGGACGCAGGCGCCTCCGGCCCAACCGCCCCGTGACAGTCGAGCGGAGGCCACCCGCCGCCCACCCCCACCGGCCCACATAGGCTGCCCGCCATGGGCGACATGGGGGTTCGTGCGCGTACGCGGCTGGTGGCCGCGGCAGTCGCCGTCGGGACCGTGGTCGCCGGGCTCGGGATCAGGGCTGTCGCCGGCGGGGACGTCGCCAAGTACGGCGGGGTCGCGCTGTACACCGTCCTCGTGTACGCCCTCGTCCCCCTGATCGCCCCGCGTGCGGCCCGCCGTGGCCGGCGCCGCCGCGTTCGGGTTCAGTTGCGCCGTCGAGGTGCTTCAGCTCAGCGGGGTGACCGCCGGGCCGGCCGAGCGGAGTGTGGTCGTGCGGCTCGTGCTCGGGTCGACGTTCAATGCGCCTGACCTGCTGTGGTACGCGGTCGGTGCCGCAGCCGCCGCGCTGGTGCATACGTCGGTGACCGGCCGGCGGGCGGCTCCGGCGCGCCGTCCAGGTGCTCCGCGCGCCGCAGTTGGCGGTCGATGGCGCGGTCCTTGGCGTAGCCGATGAGGCCGGGAAGGGCGAGAAGACCGAAAAGGGCCAGTACGACGAGGTAACCACCGATTGTGTTCATGTCTCCACTGTCGTCGTTCCACGGCAGAAAGAGCAGTGGCAGGACTGTCATGAACCATCGAATTACTGCCACACTGCTGCCATGCTGAAAAACGTGGCGGTCGTCCTGCTCGACGGAGTCCATCCCTTCGAACTCGGCGTGCTCTGCGAGGTCTTCGGCCTCGACCGCAGCGCGCAGGGCCTGCCGGTCTACGACTTCGCCGTCGTCTCGGCCGAGGGCCCCGTCCTCCGTACGCACGCGGGATTCACCATCTCCGCGCTCCAGGGTCTCGAACGGCTGGAGGAGGCCGATCTGATCTGCGTGCCGGCCGGGGACGAGTACGTCGTACGGGACTATCCGCCCGAGCTGCTGGACGCGCTGCGCCGGGCCGTGGACCGGGGCGCGCGCGTGCTCAGCGTGTGCTCCGGCGTGTTCACCCTCGGCGCCGCCGGGCTGCTCGACGGGCGCCGTTGTGCCATCCACTGGATGCACTCCGCCGAGCTGGCCAAGGCCTACCCGCTGGCCGACGTGCAGCCCGACGTGCTGTACGTGGACGACGGCCCGATCGTCACGTCCGCCGGTACGTCCGCCGGCATCGACGCCTGCCTCCATGTCATACGCCAGGAGCACGGCCCCGAGGTCGCCAACGCGCTCGCCCGGCGCATGGTGGTGCCGCCGCACCGCGACGGCGGGCAGGCGCAGTTCATCGAGCGTCCGCTGCCCGTCGCGTGCGACACGGTGGGCGGGGTCCTCGCCTGGATGGAGCGGCATCTGGACAGCGAGATGACCGTCGAACAGCTCGCGGAGCGCGCCCATATGTCACCCCGCACCTTCGCGCGCCGTTTCCAGCAGGAGACGGGCACCACCCCGTACCGCTGGCTGCTGCGTCAACGTGTGCTGCTGGCACAGGAGTTGCTGGAGGGCACGGACGAGACGGTGGACGCGATCGCCGGCCGGTCCGGCTTCGGGAACGCGGCGGGGCTGCGGCACCACTTCCTGCGTACGCTCGGGACGACCCCGAACGGCTACCGGCGTACGTTCAGGGGCCCCACGCGCGTCGCGTGAGGCCCCCGTACACCTGAGCAGGTCCTAGATACCGCAGCTCGGCGCCGACCAGAAGCGGCCCGAGCGGTGGTCGACGTGCGCGTGGTCGTCGTGACCGGGGTACCCCGGGCCGAGGATGCCGTTGAAGCCGTGGTTCCGCGCGTTCTGGGCCAGGCCGCACAGGGTGTGCGGTCCGGACCCGATGTCGGCGGCGTCACCGTACAGATGACGGCTGCCGCTGGCCCCGCCGACCGCCGCGTTGCACGCGTTCGAGCGGAATCCGCTGGTGATCCGGAGCGGCTGGTCGCCCATCGCGTGCCGCATCGCCTCCAGCTTCCACATGGTGCGCAGGGCGTTGGACTTGGCGGTCGCCGCGCTCACCGCGCCGCCCGACCAGTCGGAGTTGCAGGTGTTCAGCTCGGCGTAGGTGAAGTGGATCGGCGTGCAGTCGTTGTCCTGCAGCTCGTAGATCTTGTTGAAGGTGGCGGGGCCGGCGACACCGTCGGCGGCCAGCCCGTACGCGGACTGGAAGCGCTTGACCGCCGCGGCGGTCGCCGGTCCGTACGCGCCGTCGATACCGAGTACGGCGCCGTTGCCGGCGTGGCCGGCCACCCGGATCTGGAGCTGGGTCACGGCGGCGCCGCTGGACCCCTGGGAGAGGGTGCCGGACCAGGTGTAGCAACCGTCGGCCTGCGCCGTGCCGGCGGTGACCACCGAGCCCGCCCAGGCGAACGACAGGGTCATGACAAGGCTGAGCAGGATTCGTGCGGTACGTCGGAGCATCGGGTCTCCAGATTCGAGGCGAGATGTACGGCGAGGCAAGATGTACGGCAGAGAGTGGCGCACAGGTCGACGCGCGTCAACCCGTCCCCGACCAGGGCCACTTGTCGGACCAATGGCGGCGCGAGCCATACCGCTCATCCCGCGCAGAACGCCGTCGGCCCCGCTCCCGGAGATCCGGAACGGGGCCGCGAAACCATCATGCGGACTCAGGCGTTCGGCACGGTCTCGTAGCGCGGCGTGCCCTCTTCCATCTGCCGCAGCGCGTCCTTGCGGTCGCGCTTCCCGAGCCGGTCGATGTACAGGTATCCGTACAGATGATCCGTCTCGTGCTGAAGGCAGCGCGCGAAGTAGCCCGTGCCGCGCACCTTGATCGGCTTGCCCTGGACGTCCTGGCCCCGGACCACCGCGTAGTCGGGCCGCGCCAGCTCCGCGTACGCCGTGGGGACGGAGAGGCATCCCTCGTTGCCGTCCTCCAGATTGCGCTCCTCCGGCGGGAGTTCGTCCAGCACCGGGTTGCACACGACGCCCACGTGCCGTACGCCGTCGTCGTCCGGGCAGTCGTAGACGAAGACCTTCAGGTCCACACCGATCTGGTTGGCGGCCAGGCCCACGCCCTCCGCCGTCCGCTGGCTCGCGAACATGTCGTCGACGAGCGCGGCGAGCTTGTCGTCGAACGCGGTGACGTCCTGGCACTCCTTGTGCAGAACGGGATTGCCGACGACGGTGATGGGGCGCGACGTGCCGCGCTCGCGGTACGCCAGCTCACGCGCCTCCGCGTCCTGGGTGTCGACGAGGAACCCCTCGTCGTCCACGATCCCTTCGCGCTCCAGGATCGCCTCGCCGCCCGCGCTCCCCTTGGCGCCCGCGACGAACCCGTCCCCCCGCTCCGCCTGGGAGGCCCCGCCCTCGGTCTTCTGGTCCGTCTCCTGCTGCGCCATGTCCGCAGTACGCCTTCCTCGGTACCCGCTGCTGCCTCTACACCGCTGCCTGCGCGATGTGCCCGTACAGCCTACGGCCCGCAGTCGCACTGTCCCCCGCGATACCCGAGATACCCCTCCGGGGGAGGACGTCAGCAGACCTCTTCGAGGTCCCGCCACTCACGTGTGTCCGGGCTGTCGGCGACCCAGCCGTCGAGCAGACCCCGGACCAGTCCGGGCGGCGCGGCTATCCCGCACTCGCGCTCGGGGACCCACAGCTCGCCCTCCGTACGATGCCCGAGCGGCCCCGGATGTCCCGGCTCGCTGTGGTCGTGCGGGTCGAGGTGCTCGCCGTCGCCCTCTGCGCTCGGCATCCGGCTCTCCGAGCAGGCCCGGCAGAGCAGTCGTACGGAGGACGACCAGTCCTCGGCGGCGAAGCCCGCGTCGGCCGCGAGCCGCTCCAGGGCGTCCCGGTCGGACTCGGTCGCCGCCTCCAGCAGCACCACCCAGGTCGGCACGGGCGACGGGGCCCACAGCTCGATCTCGTCGAAGACCGGGAAGGCCCGCGCGGAGCCGTTCGACCCCGCGGCGGTCGTACGCTCGCCGTTCGGTACGCCGTCGTGCAGGACGACCTCGCCCCAGCGGCGGCCCGAGGACGGCAGCGGGATGGACAGGATCTCGATCCTGGCCGGGTCGAGCCTGCGGCCCCACACGACCTCGGCCTCGCCCTCGGGCGAGAGCCGGACGGCCGCGCTGCCCAGGTCCATACCGACCGGCTCACCGGTCGCCGCGGCCGCGTACTGATTGCCGGGCACCTTGAGGCCGTACGCCTGCCAGGCCCGCCGGGCCAGCGGCCAGTCCTGGAGCGCGGTGGCCGCGATGCCGACGTTCCACCAGTCGGGTGCCCCGGTCTCCTTGTCGAGCAGCGCGACGGCGCGCAGCCCGGCGGCCCGCGCCTGCTCCCAGTCGTGCCGGAACTTGTGCAGCAGAGCCAGGTTGAACCAGGACTCGGAGAGCCAGGGCTCCAGATCCGCCGCACGGGTGAGCAGCGCACCCGCGTCCTCGTACCGTCCGTCGCCGATCAGCGTGAACGCGCGGTCGGTGGCCTGCCGCCATGAGGCGGAGGGCCGATGCCGTACCTTCCCGAAGATCTTCACGATTCCCGCCTGCCGGTCGCTCGGGTCTGTGCCCCCGGACACCCTCTTGGACTCCTCTTCGCATCCAACCATGCCCGGTCGGACGCTCGCTCCTTACCCATGGGTTACCCAGCCCGACCAGGGGTCAGACCACCGCGTGACAGGACGCGCGCCAGAGATTCCACCACCTCGGGCTGGTAGTCGTGGCCGGTGCCGAGGCGCAGCCGCTCCAGGGCGCTGAGCGGCCCGGTGGCCCCTCCGGGGCCGCCGGCGCCCGCTCCGGTGAGATCGTCGTACGCGTTGACGGCGCGGACGATCCGGGCCGACAGAGGTTGTTCGCGGTACGGATCGGCCTGCCGCTCCACGACGACGGCGACCGCCGACGGGACCCCGGTCTGGCGTACGACGGCCCCGCCGAGCAGCGCGATCCGCCGCTGCTCGGTGACCGGCAGCAGGGCGGTGGCGCCGTCGGGCACGGGATCGACGAGCGACAGCTGGCCGATGTCGTGCATCAGCGCCGCGTGTTCCAGGACGGTCAGCTCGGCTCCGGAGAGCCCCAGCTCACGGCCGACAGCGCGGCTCAGCTCGGCGACCCTGCGGGCGTGGCCGTGGCGGGTGTATCCGGCGATCTCGGTGGCGCGGGCGAGCGAGGCGATGGTCTGGCCGTAGACGGTGCGGACGGCCGCGTACCGCCGGAACGACAGCTGCGTCAGCAGCAGCGGCACACAGAAGACGGGCAGTGCCCACAGCCCCGCGACGGCGACGCCGAGGGCCATCACCACACCGGTCGCGCAGACGGCCGAGCCGATGCCCAGCAGGGCGCGCAGTTCGTCGCGGAGCAGCGGACCGTACGGGTGGCGGGTACGGGCGCGCAGCATCAGCGCGGCGAGGACGGCGTCGCACAGGGCGGTCAGCATCAGTAGGAGGAGGAGCAGAAGCGCGTGGTACGGGCCTTCGCCGACCTGCTTCCCCCACTCGCCCGAGGCGACGAACGGCTGGAAGCAGACGGCGGCGAAGCCGACGGTGAGCACGCGGCGCGCCACGTGGTCGCGCGCGGGGCCGTGGCCGCGGGCGAGCTGCGGTACGGCTCCGACGAGGACGGCCGCGACGACGACGGCGACGGTCTGCGGGACACCGTGCTCGGCCGGCCGGCCGGCGTTCTGCCCGAGCAGGGCGTACGCGAGGGCTCCGGCGGCCGCGAGGGGCGCGGGCTCGCGCTCGCCAGGGAGGGCGCCTCGGCGGACGAGTTCGCCGAGGGTGATGAGAACGCCGAAGGCGAGGGCGGTACGGGGCTCGGTGACCCCGTGCCAGAGGGTCCACCCGAGACCGGCCCCGGCGAGCACGAGCGCGGCGCCGTGGACGGCGACGACGGTGGGGGCGGTACGGGGCGGGCGGACGGGACGGGCGTTCACGGGCGCCCGCTGCGAGTACGGGGGCCTGCGACACCCCTGGCGGGGCGCACGAGGACGGTGCGTCGGCCGGTCTGTGGGGCGTTCACGGGCGGCCCCCGGGTGGCGGTGTCCGATGTCGGGTGTCCGAGCCTCGCGGTGGCGGGACGTTTTTTCGCGGCGCGACAGGCGCCACAGGCGCCGATACGGCGGACGCGCCGGTGACATGCGGCGGCGCCCCGAGCAGCGCCCCGGCAGCCACGGCGGGCGCCGCCTCCAGCGGCGGATCCGGCGGAGGCTCCGGCCCGGACCCCGCCTCGTGCGAAGCCGCCGTCTCGTCCGACGTCACCGCCGTCTGCCAGCCGTACCGGTCCAGCGCCCGTACGAGCGCCCGCACCATCCGCGGGTCGAACTGGGTGCCCGCGCACCGCCGCAGCTCCGCCACCGCCGTTGCCACCGGCCGCGCCCGCCGGTAGGACCGGGTGGAGGTCATCGCGTCGAAGGCGTCCGCGACGGCGACGACCCGTGCGAACTCGGGGATCTCGGCCCCCGCCAGGCCGTACGGATAGCCACTGCCGTCGAGCCGTTCGTGGTGGTGCAGGATCGCCAGCCGGGCCTCTCCGAGGAAACCGATGCCGCGCACGATCTCGTGGCCGTACTCGGGGTGCAGCTCGATGACGCGCCGCTCCTCCGGGGTCAGCGGCCCGTCCTTGCGCAGCACACGCGTGGGGACGCCGAGCTTGCCCACGTCGTGCAGGATCCCGGCGAACCGGAGAACCTCCAGGCGCTCGGCGTCCATCCCCAGCTCGCCGGCGATCATCGCCGACGCCCGCCCCACACGTTCGCTGTGGCCGCGCGTGTACCGGTCCTTGAGGTCGACGGCCTGGACGAGCGCCCTGATGGTCGCCTGGTGCGCGGCACGCTCGCGGTGGTACTGCGCGAAGACCCAGCAGGAGATGTACATCGGCAGCAGTACGAAGAGCGCGGAGAGCGGACCGTACGGGCTGCGCCAGAGGACGGCCATCATCAGCCCGGCCAGGGCGTGCGCACCGTACGGCGCGAGCGAGCGCGGCAGCAGGCCGCGCCAGGCCGTGCGGACGGGCTGCCGTTCGGCGGTCACGAAGATGCCGCCGTCGAGCGCGCTCAGGACCAGACAGAAGGCGAGCGCCCCGGCCCCGGCGGGCAGCAGGGCGTACGGAAAGTCCGGGACACCGGGGAGAGCGGGGACACCGGGAGCGGCCCCGCCGGGATGCACGGCGCCGCCCAGCGCCGCCGGACCGTCGAGGAGGCGGTGGACCAGGGCGGCGGCCCAGGTGGCGATGGCGAGCTGGGCCGCGCGCCATACCCGGCGGACCCCGGCCGGCCGCTGCGCGACCTGGCCGCAGAGCCCGCCGGGGACGGCCACGAGCGCCGCGGCGGCGGGCGGCAGCAGGAACGCGGCGGCGAGCAGGACGGGAAAGAACGACCCGGCGGTGACGGGCACCGAGCCGCGCACCGACCTCCCCAGGAAGCGGCAGCGGGCGGGTGCCTCGCAGAGCGCGTACAGCGCGCCGAGCAGCAGAACGGCGGGCCACAGACTGCCTGGACCGGCCATGGAGCCGGTGCGTAACCGGGGCAGGGCGAACGCGGGAAGCACACACGCGAGGGCGCCCAGCACGGCGCAGCAGATGTACGCGCGTGCCGCTCCCGGAATGGCGTTCACCCCGCCCTCACCCCGCACACGCTCCCTTGGCACCGGCCCGAAACAGCCCGAAACAGACGGTCAGGCTAGCGAGTTGGGCACGGGCCCACCGGCGGTCGGCGGCGATTAGCACCATCGGGTGATGCGCGTGGAAACGCACGCGGGGCGCGCCGCGATGTGCGCGGCGCGCCCCGTAGGCGTGTCGGTACTGCGGCTGCCGACTACTCGTTGGCGGTGGCCGGCTGGTCCGAGTCGACGGCCGTCACGTCCCGCTCGGGCACGGTGTGGCCGGCGCGGATGAGGTCGATCCGTCCCATGACCTTGGCCCGCAGGTCGGTCGGTACGTCGTCCTGTCCGCAGCACCGCTTGACCAGCTTCTTCACGGCCTGCTCAAGTCCGTACTTCTCCAGGCACGGAGAGCACTCGTCGAAGTGCTCCTCGAACTTGGTGCAGTCCTTGTCCGGCATCTCCCGGTCGAGGTACTCGTAAAGATGGTCGAGCACTTCGGTGCAATCCGTCTCGTGCGGCTCTCCGCAACTCATGAGCCCGAGCCTTTCCGATCATCCGACGACTCTCCGGCACCGGCCGGGGCAAGCCCGCGCTCGCGGGCGTAGTCCTCAAGCATGCCGCGCAGTTGACGCCGTCCACGGTGCAGTCGCGACATCACCGTACCGATGGGTGTCCCCATGATGTCCGCGATCTCCTTGTACGCAAAGCCCTCTACATCGGCGAGATACACGGCGATGCGGAACTCCTCGGGAATCGCCTGGAGCGCTTCCTTCACGTCGGAGTCGGGAAGGTGGTCGAGCGCCTGGGACTCCGCGGAGCGCAGACCGGTCGACATGTGCGACTCGGCGCGCGCCAGCTGCCAGTCCTCGATCTCCTCGGCGGCGCTGCGCTGGGGTTCACGCTGCTTCTTGCGGTACGAGTTGATGAAGGTGTTGGTGAGGATGCGGTACATCCACGCCTTGAGGTTGGTGCCCTCACGGAATTGGTGGAAGGAGCCGTACGCCTTGGCGTAGGTCTCCTGCACGAGGTCCTCGGCATCGGCCGGGTTGCGCGTCATGCGCAGTGCGGCCGAGTACATCTGGTCGAGATAGCCGAGGGCGTCGCGCTCGAAACGGGCGTTGCGCTCGGCGGCTGACTCTTCCTTGTGGCCGTCGTCGGTCCCTGTGTCGGTCCCAGTGACCGGACCCACCTCCTCCAACGCTGCGGCAGGCCCGAAGGCGGACCCACTCGAATCGGAGAATAGTCGACCTTGTGCCGGGGCGGGCTTCGTCGCCGCCTCGGCCGACGAGCGAGCGGGCGTGGTCCTGGGTGCGGAAAGCACCGTCCACTCCACTTCGGTGGCGTGCGACCGGGCGGGGCAGATGGTCGAACCCATGCGACGGACTCCCTTTCCAGGATCTGTGTACCGACATCTCGCACAACAGTCGCCGCCTACGACACATTCCCGGGTGCGCGGGCACGCTCCGTCAGCGGGCCGACTGTGACCGGATCCACTTCCCGACGCCGTCCGTAAGGATGGTGAGGGCTTCGTCCTGGGTGAGCGTGGCCCGCTTGGGGACGGCGAAGGAGTGGTCTCCGTACGGCACCTCGAGCAGCTCGTGACCGCCGTCGGCGAACCCGTCCTCGGGGAACTCGGCGGGCTTCCCGAAGGGGTCGTTCCCACCCTGGACGACGAGCGTCGGCACTCCCGACCCGAGCAGTTCGTCGGCGCGGGACTTCTCCGGCCGGCCCGGCGGGTGCAGCGGGAAGCTCAACGCCAGTACGGCGTGGGCGCCCAGCTCGCGCGCCGTACGGCAGGCCACCCGCGCCCCGGCGCTGCGCCCGCCGGCGACCACGGGCAGTCCGGGCTTCGCCAGCGCCGGCCAGAGCGCCCGCCAGCCGGTGTCGAGGGTCTTCGGCGCGGGGGCCAGCTTCTTCCCGGCCACCCGCCAGGGCTGCTCGACCAGCGCCACGGTCACCCCGATCGCGGGCAGCGTCGCGGCGAGCGCCTGGAGGTCACGTGCCTCGATGCCGCCGCCCGCGCCATGACTGACGGCGAGGACGAGGCGGGCCGCGGGCTCCTTCGACGGCGTCCCCTTCTTGGGAGGGTGCCAGGTGATACGGGCGTCGCCCGCGGGGGTGTCGACGATCTCGCTCTGCATGACACCAGGATCACATCGGGGCGCTCGTACGCCGTGGATCCCCCGCGTCCTCCTTGGAAGAGGGTGTCTCCCGGGTGCTCTCCTCAGAAGAGGGTGCTCTCCTCGGGCGCGGCCAGCTCCTCCAGCAGCTCCGGTCCGTTGTTCCGTACGTTGCTGACGGCCGTCGCCACGGGATAGGCCCGCATCAGCCCCTCCGGCGGGGGCGCCAGCAGCTCGCGCAGCTCGTCCAGGTCCGTGCGGGCCGGATCCAGCCAGGCGTCCCACCGGTCGGGCGTCAGCATCAGCGGCATCCGGGGGTGGATGTCGGCGAGCGACCCGGGTCCCTCGGCCGGGGCGACGCCGAGCGGGCCGGTCTCCGCCTCGGTCGTGATGACGGAGCAGGTCACCCACCAGGCGTTCGGGTGGTCGTCGGGCAGGGTCTTGTCGCGCCAGAACTCGTACAGACCGGCCATGGCCATGACGGACCCGTCGGCCGGGGTGACGAAGTACGGCTGCTTGCGGGGCCGCTTCTTCTTGCCCTGCTCCTCCAGCTGCCGCTCCTCGGGGGCGGTGACCCACTCGTAGTAGCCGTCGGCCGGTATGAGGCAGCGCCGGGAGGCGAAGGGGCGCCGGAAGGACGGCTTCTCGTGCACGGTCTCGGCGCGCGCGTTGATCATCCGGGCGCCGCCCTCGGGCGTCTTGGACCAGGAGGGCACGAGCCCCCACTTGAGCGTGCGGAGCTGGCGTACGGGGGCGGGGTCGTCGGCGCCCTTCACCGGGCGCTCCAGGACCACGTACACCTCTTTGGTAGGTGCCACGTTCCAGTCGGGCGCGAGGGTCTCCTCCGGGTCCCACTTCTCGACCTCGAAGAGCCCGAGGAGATCTTCCGGCCTCCGGCTCGCCGCGTACCGACCGCACATGTTCAACCACCCATCCGACCTGCCGACGCACTCGTGCCGGATCACGCTACCGACACGCCTACAACCCTCGCAGATTGTCCGCCGTCTCCGCCGGTCACCGAACAGCCCTGTCGGGGCCGGGGGCGCCCCCGGCCCCGACAGGGACATGTATCAGCTCCGACTCCGCCAGGGTCAGCGGATGTTGACGTCGATGCAGGAGTAGAACGCCATCGGGGTGTCGGCGATGTTCCAGACGGCCAGGACCTTCTGGTTACCGCGGATGCTGCCGAAGTTGACGTTGTGGGACACGGTGGCGCCGGGCGTGGCACCGCCGTCGTTGAATTCGGCGACCTTGGTGTTGCCGACGAAGTACTGCCAGGTGGTGGTGCGGTGCCGCGCCGTCAGCGTCCAGTTGAACGTCTGGTTGACGCCGACGTTGGAGCGCTGCCAGCCCTTGTTGTCGTCGTTGAGGTCGGCGAACCTCGCGAGCCCACCGTTACAGCTCTTGAGGCCCTTCGGGCCTTCGACGCTCTGTGGCTCCCACTTGATCTCACCGCAGGAGACGACGCCGGTCTTGCACTGGTCCTGCCGGCTGGCGGGCGAGTTGATCCAGCCGTGCGCGGAGGCGGCCGGGGCGGGGAGTGTGACGGCGATGATCGGTGCGACCGCCGCACTCAGGACGAGGGCGAGACGAGTTTTCTTGTGCATGACAACTCCTTCGTGGTGACATCCGACGGGACCGTCGCCGAAGACGCGGCCGGCTCCGACCCGTTACGGACTCACTGCGTGTGGGGAACTCGCGAAGGTGCACGAACAGTTGCATCGACAGCAGAAGAAAACCGGTGACGGTCCGGTGGAGCGCTGTCGCAGGGCTAACCACTCCAATGTTCTACTAGGTCTAGACCATGGCAGCCGCTTTCGGGTGTCGTCAAGACTTGAACTGCCCTTGACCGCACGTGGCTTGAAACCCTCCAGCCCCTGTGCGGCGGCCGCGCCCCGCGCGCAAGTGCCACACTTCGACGACGCACACCCGACGCGCACGTCCGACGCACACCCCGACGTGCGCCCCCCCTGAGGAGCCGCCCGAGCGATGACCAGCACCGAGTCCAGCGGCATCGCGGCCGCCTCCATAGGCGATCTGTGGGATCGCGTCTTCGGCACCCAGCCCGTCCCCGAGGACTGGCTGGTGATCGCCACCGCCGTCGTCGCGCTCGCCGCCGTCGTGCCGCATCCGCTCTGGCGCCTGTCGCGCAACGCCGTCACCATCGCCCACGAGGGCGGGCACGGCCTGGTCGCCCTGCTCACCGGCCGCAAGCTCGACGGCATCCGGCTGCACTCCGACACCTCGGGCCTCACCGTCAGCCGCGGCAAGCCCACCGGCATCGGCATGATCCTCACCGCGGCGGCCGGCTACACGGCCCCGTCCCTGCTGGGCCTCGGCGGCGCCTGGCTGCTCGCCGCGCACCACATCACGCTGCTGCTGTGGCTGGCGACGGCCCTGCTGCTGGTGATGCTGGTCATGATCCGCAACGCGTACGGGGCACTCACCGTCATCGTGACGGGTGCGGCCTTTCTGCTGATCTCCTGGCTGACAGGTCCGACCGTGCAGGCCGCGTTCGCGTACGCCGCCGTATGGTTCCTGCTGCTCGGCGGCGTACGGCCGGCCTTCGAGCTCCAGTCCAAGCGGCGGCACGGCGGCGCCCCCGACTCCGACGCCGACCAGCTCGCACGCCTGACGCATGTGCCGCCGGCGATGTGGCTGTTCCTCTTCCACGCCGTCTCGCTGTGCTCGCTGATCGGCGGAGGCACCTGGCTGCTGGGCCTGTAGCACGGGCGGAAAGCCCCCGCGAGCCGGTCGCGTGCCCCCATACCACCTTCGTATTACGCCCCGATTTCAACGTATTTGATCGGGATCGCGGTCGTTGTGCAGCCATTAAAGTAAAGGCCATGACCGAAAGCGCCGTGCACCCTGCCCTCTGGCCCGCCCCTTACGCGAGCGGGGCCGTCGAAGCGACGGTCACCGTGCCCGGTTCGAAATCGGTCACGAACCGCGGCCTCGTCCTCGCCGCGCTCGCCGCCGAACCGGGCTGGCTGCGCCGGCCCCTGCGCTCACGCGACACCCTCCTGATGGCGGACGCCCTGCGCGCGATGGGCGTCGGCATCGAGGAGACGGTCTCCTCCAGTTCGGCGGCGGCGGGCTCCATGACGCCCGCACGCGGCGCGGGCAGCCCGTCGTTCACCGGCGAGGCCTGGCGCATCTTCCCCAACGGCCTGCACGGCCCGGCCACGGTCGACGTCGGCAACGCCGGTACGGTCATGCGCTTCCTGCCGCCCGTCGCGACCCTCGCCGACGGCCCCATCCACTTCGACGGCGACCCCCGCTCCTACGTACGCCCGCTCCACGGCGTCATCGACGCCCTGCGCGCCCTCGGCGCCCGGATCGACGACGAGGCCCGCGGCTCGCTCCCGCTGACCGTGCACGGCGGCGGCGCGCTGGACGGCGGCACCGTCGAGATCGACGCCTCCTCCTCGTCCCAGTTCGTCTCCGCGCTGCTGCTCTCGGGCCCGCGCTTCAACCAGGGCGTCGAGGTACGGCACGTGGGCGCCACCCTCCCGTCCCTGCCGCACATCCGGATGACCGTCGACATGCTGCGCGGCGTCGGCGCCCAGGTCGACGAGCCGGAGACCGGCGGCGAGCCGAACGTGTGGCGGGTCTCCCCCAGCGCCGTTCTCGGCCGTGACCTGACCGTCGAGCCGGACCTGTCCAACGCCCAGCCGTTCCTCGCCGCCGCCCTCGTGACCGGCGGCCGGGTGACCGTACGGGACTGGCCCACCCGCACCACGCAGCCCGGTGACGCGCTGCGCCGGATCTTCACCGAGATGGGCGGTTCCTGCGAACTGACCGCGCAGGGGCTCAACTTCAGGGGCGGCGGCCGGATCCACGGCATCGACGTCGATTTGAGCGAGGTCGGCGAACTGACCCCCGGCATCGCGGCCGTCGCGGCCCTCGCCGACGGGCCCTCCACGCTGCGCGGCGTCGCCCATCTGCGGCTCCACGAGACGGACCGGCTGGCCGCCCTGACCAAGGAGATCAACGAGCTGGGCGGCGACGTCACCGAGACCGCCGACGGCCTCCACATCCGTCCGCGCCCCCTGCACGGCGGTGTCTTCCACACGTACGAGGACCACCGCATGGCCACGGCGGGCTCGATCATCGGCCTCGTCGTGGACGGCGTGGAGATCGAGAACGTCGGGACGACGTCCAAGACCCTGCCCGACTTCCCCGAGATGTGGACCGAGATGCTCGCGGGAGCGGGAGCCTGACGCGATGCGCCGCTACGGCAAGAACCCGGACGAGGACGACATCCGCTCCCGCCCCAACCCCAAGGGCAACCGACCGCGTACCAACATCCGTCCCAAGCACGAGGACGCGGCGGAGGGCATGGTCCTCACCGTCGACCGCGGCCGGCTCACCTGCCTGGTCGGCGACACCGTCGTCCTGGCGATGAAGGCCCGCGAACTGGGCCGCAAGGCCGCCGTGGTCGGTGACCAGGTGATGCTCGTCGGGGACCTCAGCGGCAAGAAGGACACACTGGCGCGCATCGTACGGATCGAGAAGCGACGCTCCGTACTGAGGCGCACGGCGGACGACGACGACCCGTTCGAGCGCGTCGTCGTCGCCAACGCCGACCAACTCGCCGTGGTCACCGCCCTCGCCGACCCCGAGCCGCGGCCCCGGCTGATCGACCGCTGTCTGGTCGCGGCGTTCGACGCGGGCCTCGAACCGCTGCTGATCCTCACCAAGTCCGACCTCGCGTCGGCGGACGAACTGCTGGAGACCTACCGGCCGTTGGGAATCCGCTACGTCGTCACGCGACGGGACGAACTGGCCACCGGCGAGGCGGCCGACCGCGTACGCGAATACCTCGAAGGCCGGATGACCGCGTTCGTCGGGCACTCCGGAGTCGGCAAGACGACGCTGGTCAACGCGCTCGTGCCGGACGACCGCCGCCGGACGACCGGCCTGGTCAACGCGGTCACCGGGCGCGGCAGGCACACCACCACCTCCGCGCTCGCGCTGCCGCTGGAGAAGGCGGACGGCTGGGTGATCGACACTCCCGGCATCCGCTCCTTCGGCCTGCACCACGTCGACCCGTCGCGCGTCATCCTGGCCTTCCCGGACCTCGCACCGGGTACGGAGAACTGCCCGCGCGGGTGCAGTCACGACGAACCGGACTGCGCGCTGGACGCGTGGGTGGCCGAGGGTCACGCCGATCCGTCGAGGCTCGACTCACTGCGCCGGCTGCTCTCCACGCGAGAGCGGCGCGAGGGCGACTGATCCCCGGTGTTTGCCGCCTGCAAGCCTTGGTAAGTGCATAAACTCACCAAGTCTTGGCAAGGTCTGTCAAGGCGTACCAAGGCACATCGAAAACGTGCAGTCACCGATGCGGGAGGCACAGACGATGGCGTGGCTGCTGGTGGTAGTGGCAGGGCTGCTGGAGACGGGCTTCGCCGTCTGTCTCAAGCTCTCGCACGGGTTCACCCGGCTCTGGCCGACGATCGCGTTCGCGGCCTTCGCGCTCGCCAGCTTCGGCCTGTTGACCCTCTCGCTCAAGAAGCTCGACGTCGGCCCGGCGTACGCGGTGTGGACGGGTATCGGCGCGGCCGGCACCGCGATCTACGGGATGGTCTTCCTCGACGATCTGGTCTCCACGCTGAAGATTGTCTCGATCTCGCTGGTCATCATCGGCGTCATCGGCCTCCAGCTCTCGGGCTCGTCCCAGCACTGACCGCCGCGATCGGTCCGGCGACGGCCGCGCGTACCAGGCGCCCGACGGGCTCACCGTCGGGCGCGACGACATGCGCGAGGGCGAGACGTACGGCCAGCTCGCAGCGGAAGGCCAGCTCGGCGGACTCGTCCTTCGTACGGAGCACGGGCTCGGGGGCCCTGGGCGGGGCGGTGGAGCGGCCGTTATCGGTCCGGGTCTGTTCGGCACGGGGCTGATCGGGCCGGGCGCGCTCCGGTCTGCGGTGCTGCGGCGTACGCCCCCGCTCGGCCCGCGCCTGCTCGACGCGCGCCTGGTCCGCCCGCGCCTGCTCCACGCGGGCCCGCTGCACCCGTCCCGCCTGCACGCGCAGCGGCTCCGTACGCGGCGGGGCACCGGCGTCCGCGGCGCCCCGGCGGTCCGGCCGCCCCGGGTCCAGCGCGGCCACGGCCCGGTTCCGTACCGCCGCCACCAGGTCCGCCGGGGCGGGCGGCCCGGCGTCCGCGCGGCGCTGGGCGGGCGCGCCCCCCGGAGGGGCCGCGGGGCGTACGGGACGGGGCGCCGGGTGGCGTTCGGTCCAGCCGTCGGTGAGCAGGGCCCGCAGCAGGGGTCTGGAGCGCGCCTCGGAGACCGTCCACTCGGCCACCGACACCAGCCGGTCCACCGGGTCCGCGGGCTCGGCCAGCAGCCGCTCGACGCCGTACAGATACAGGTCGGCCTCGCGCCGTACGAGCGCGCGGGCGAGACCGTCCTTGCTGCCGAACTCGTTGTAGAGGGTCTGCCGCGAGACCCCGGCGGCCGACGCGACGTCGACCATCCTGACGGCGGACCACGACTGGTCCGTGAGTGCCGAAAGAGCGGCGTTGAGTAGGGCTTCACGCGCTGTAGGCATCGGTGCCTCCCGGGCCGTTCGGCTCCGCACTCAGAGTTGACGCAGCCTCGCGCGCTGTCAAGAGGACCCGGGGCCGGTGCGGCTCCCCCACCGGCCCGTAGCCCGATCTTGGACGCTGTCGATACTGTGACGACCATGCCCGACTACCACGATGATCTGCGACTCGCCCATGTCCTCGCGGACGCCGCCGACGCCGCGACGATGGACCGGTTCAAGGCTCTCGACCTGAAGGTCGAGACCAAACCGGACATGACCCCGGTGAGTGAGGCCGACAAGTCGGCCGAGGAGCTGATCCGCGGCAATCTCCAGCGGGCGCGGCCACGGGACGCCGTACTGGGCGAGGAGTACGGCATCGAGGGCACCGGCCCGCGCCGGTGGGTGATCGACCCGATCGACGGCACCAAGAACTACGTACGCGGCGTCCCCGTCTGGGCGACGCTGATCTCCCTGATGGTGGCGGGCGAGGGCGGTTACGAGCCGGTGGTCGGCGTGGTGTCGGCGCCCGCGCTGGCGCGCCGCTGGTGGGCGGCCAAGGGCGGCGGCGCGTACTCCGGCCGCAGTCTCTCGTCGGCGACCCGGCTGCGGGTCTCGAAGGTCTCGCGCATCGGGGACGCCTCGTTCGCGCACGCCTCACTGAAGGGCTGGGAGGAGCAGGGCCGCCTCGACGGGTTCCTGGATCTGACCCGGGCCTGCTGGCGTACGCGCGGATACGGCGACTTCTGGCCGTACATGATGGTCGCCGAGGGATCGGTGGACATGTGCGCGGAGCCGGAGCTGTCCCTGTGGGACATGGCGGCGCCGTCGATCATCGTCCACGAGGCGGGCGGCCGGTTCACGGGCCTGGACGGGCGCCCGGGGCCGCACAGCGGCAACGCGGCGGCGTCGAACGGGGTGCTGCACGAGGAGCTGCTCGGCTATCTGAACCAGCGCTACTGACGGGCGCCTTTTCTTGAGGGCTCGGTTCGCCTCCGGGGCGCTTTGAGTCGGTGTCGACGGTCGACCGTGCTCGGCCCCTCGTTCCTCGGGGCCCGTGCGCGCTCTCCCTTTCGACACCGACGCGCCCCTTCGGCTCACTCGCCAGCGGTGCCGCACCCGGCCGTCCTGAACCGCTCACGGCGTCCCGGCGGACAGCTGTACAGAAGTCCCGTCCGCGACCGGACACCCGGCAAACTTTTTCTCCGGGCGATCCGCCATTCGGGGGATCGGAAGTCCCTTGAGGCGCCCGGGGCGTGCGGTTCTGATCTTCGTGCGCCGGGCGCCTCGCTCCGCCCGCCCCCTTGTTGACTCACGGTGTCGGTGTCACTCTGAAAGTCCCCCCACTTGTGAACTTGTGAATCCGTTCTCCAGCCAAGGGCCGAGGGACCGGTTCACCGAGGAGGTGGCTCCATCCATGCTCGTCCGTGACGCCATGAGCACGGTGGTCCTCACCATCGGGCCCACCCACACACTCCGCCAGTCCGCACAGCTGATGGCGGCTCGCCGTGTCGGCGCCGCCGTCGTCCTGGACACCGATCACTGCGGGGTCGGGATCATCACCGAGCGTGACATCCTGATCTCGATCGGCGCCGGACATGATCCCGACGAGGAACTGGCCGGTACGCACACCACCACCGAAGTCGTGTTCGCCTCACCGGTCTGGACCCTGGAGGAGGCGGCCGAGGCGATGACGCACGGCGGCTTCCGTCATCTGATCGTCTGCGACGACCGGGAGCCGGTCGGCATCGTGTCCGTACGCGACATCATCCGCTGCTGGGCACCGGTCGGGCGCCGCCCGCCGGCGCTGACCGGCTGAGGGACGAGAGACCCGTAGGGACGGCGGTGGAGGCCGGATCCGTCCCGGAACCCGGCCTCCACCGCCTCATCGGCAAGGGCCGTCAGCCGCGCAGGGCCTGGACCGCGGCGTCCAGCCGCTTGCCGAAGTCTCCGTCCGCCTGACGGAAGTTGTTGACCGCTCGCTCGGCGATGTCGTCGCGCGAGACCTGGGAGATGAACCCGGCCAGGTTGGCGACGAGTCGCGCCTTCTCGTCCTCCGACATCTGCCGGTAGAGGTTCCCGGCCTGCACGAAGTCGTTGTCCTCGGCGTGGACGGGGGCCTCGGTGTTTCCGGTGGTGCCGGTGACCGACGTGGGCTGCCAGAGGGGCCTGTCCGTCTGGAACGGACCGCCGAAGCTGTTCGGCTCGTAGTTCTTGGCGCCCTTGTGGCGGCCGTCGTACAGAGAGCCGTCACGGCTGTTCGTCCGCGCCTCGGTGGCGTGCGGACGGTTCACCGGCAGATGGTCGGCGTTGATGCCGACGCGGTAGCGGTGGGCGTCGCCGTACGCGAAGAGACGGCCCTGGAGCATCTTGTCGGGCGACGGGCCGATGCCGGGCACGAAGTGCGCCGGGCTGAAGATCGACTGCTCGACCTCGGCGAAGATGTTCTCCGGGTTGCGGTTGAGCTCCAGCTTGCCGATCTCGACCGGCGGGTAGTCCTCGTGCGGCCAGACCTTGGTCAGGTCGAACGGGTTGAAGCGGTAAGTGGCCGCGTCCGCCGCCGGCATGACCTGGATCTGCACGGTCCAGGACGGGAAGTCACCGCGCTCGATGGACTCGCGCAGGTCGCGCTGGTGGCTGTCCGGGTCGGCGCCGGCGAGCACGGCGGCCTCCTCGGAGGTCAGGTTCTTGATGCCCTGGTCGGTCTTGAAGTGGTACTTGACCCAGAAGACCTCGCCGGCCTCGTTGTTCCACTGGTACGTGTGCGAGCCGTACCCGTTCATGTGGCGCAGCGAGGCGGGGATGCCGCGGTCGCCGAACAGCCAGGTCACCTGGTGCGTCGACTCGGGGCTCAGACCCCAGAAGTCCCATACGTTGTCAGCCTCCTGGCAGCCCGTGTACGGGTCGCGCTTCTGGGTGTGGATGAAGTCGGGGAACTTGATGGCGTCCTTGATGAAGAACACCGGGGTGTTGTTGCCGACGAGGTCGTAATTGCCCTCCTCGGTGTAGAACTTCAGCGCGAAACCGCGCGGGTCACGCACCGCGTCGGCCGAGCCCAGGTTTCCGGCGACGGTGGAGAAGCGCAGGAACGTCTCGGTCTGCTTGCCGACCTCGGAGAGGAACTTCGCACGCGTCCACTGCGAGACATCGCGGGTCAGCGTGAAGGTGCCGTACGCCCCGGCGCCGCGGGCGTGCACGATGCGCTCCGGGATGCGCTCGCGGTTGAAGTGGGCGAGCTTCTCCAGAAGAGCCTGATCCTGGACCAGAACGGGACCGCCCGCGCCCGCCGTCTCGCTGTTCTGGTTGTCGGCCACCGGCGCGCCGGCCTCCGTAGTAAGCGGTCCCTGCGTCACGTGCGCCTCCTGCGTCATTCCTGCCTGTGCCTGTCGCTCGGCGATTGCCTGTCCCGATCCTACGATGGACTTTGTCTAAGTCAAGTAAGGATCCAACTCGACACACGTTCAGGATCTGGGCGCCTTCACTGTTAAGCTGACCCTCATGAGTGACCTGTTGGAACGACTTCGCGAACGCGGCTGGCGGATGACCGCCCAGCGCCGTGTGGTGGCCGAGGTCCTCGACGGGGACCACGTACACCTGACGGCGGACGAGGTGCACGCGCGCGCCGTGGCCCGGCTGCCCGAGATCTCCAGGGCGACGGTCTACAACACCCTGGGCGAGATGGTGACGTTGGGCGAGGTCATCGAGGTCTCGACGGACCGGCGCGCCAAGCGGTACGACCCGAACGCCCACCGGCCCCACCACCACCTGGTCTGCGCGCACTGCGGCACGATCCGCGACGTGCACCCGCTGGGCGACCCGCTGGCGGACCTGCCGGCGACGGAGCGTTTCGGCTTCGCGATCTCGGACGTGGAAGTGACGTACCGGGGCACCTGCCCCAACTGCGCCCAATCCTGAGCCCAAACCGCCGAGCGGCCCACGCGCCGCGCACCCCGGAGCACGACGAAGGCCCGGATCCTGATCGGATCCGGGCCTTCGTCCTTCTTCTTCAGTAGCGGGGACAGGATTTGAACCTGCGACCTCTGGGTTATGAGCCCAGCGAGCTACCGAGCTGCTCCACCCCGCGTCGGTGAACTCGACATTACGTCACCCCGTCGACCAGCGCAAATCCCTTTCCAACGCCGCTCACGCGGTCAGCTCCTGATGCAGCGCCTCGCGCAGCCGCGCCGCCCGCTCCGTCACCTCGGACGGCCCCAGCTCCACCGCGCGGGCGCACCAGCGCTGCCCCTCGGCCAACTCCCCGCGCCGGGCCGCGAGCAGCGCGAGCCGCAGAGCCGCGCGCCCGTGGCCGGCCTGCGCCGCGCGCGACCACCACAGCGCAGCCTCCCGCTCGCTGCCCTCACGGGCCAGCAACAGCCCCAGGTTGAAAGCGCCGTTGCGGCTGCCCGCCTCCGCCGCCTCCCGGTACCAGCGCGCCGCGTCCGTCATGTCACCACGGCCCGCGGCGAGCATCCCGACCCGCACCTGGGCGCGCCGGTGACCGTGCTCGGCCGCGCGCTCGTACCACTGCTCGCACTCGGTCTTCTCCGGCTGCGTCTCACCGAGCGCCGGCGCGCCCGGCGGCGGCTGCCGCGCGTCCAGCACGGTCGCGAGCCGGAAGGCCGCCTCCGCGCTGCCGCCGCCGGCCGCGCACCGCAGATGCCGCTCCGCCGCCCGCTCGTCGCCGTCCCTGAGGCACGCGATGCCCACCTGGAGGGCCGCTTCCGTGTGCCCCGCCGCCGCGGCCCGCTCGTACCAGACCAGGGCCGTACGGTCGTCGTCACGGCCCGCGTAGAGGATGCCCAGGTTGAACGCGGCGTCGACGCTGCCCGCCTCGGCCGCCTTGGAGAACCACGGCTCGGCGCCGGTCGGGTCACCGGCCTGAAGGAGCAGGACCGCGAGGGCGTTGGCCGCCTCGCGGTGGCCCGCGTAGGCGGCGCGGCGGTACCACTGCTCGGCCTGTGCCGTACGGTCCTGGGCCGCGCAGAGCAGCCCGAGGTTGTAGGCGCCGTTGACGTCGCCCGCGTCCATCGCGGCCCGGTACCAGCGCTCGGCGGTCTGCTGCTCGCCGCGCGCGGCGTGGAGCGCGCCGAGCGCGTTGGCGGCGTTGCCGTCGCCGTCCTGCGCGGCGCGCAGCCACCAGACGGCGGCGCTCTCCTCGTCACCGGCGTCGCGCAGCAGGAAGCCGAGGGCGCAGGCGGCCCGCGCCTCGCCGTCCTTGGCGGACGTCAGATACCAGCGCCCGGCCTCCTTCAACTCGCCGCGGCTCTCCAGGATCGCGCCGAGGTGCAGCGCGGCGCGGCGGTGCCCGCGCGCGGCCGCCTGCCGGTACCACTGCGCGGCCTCGGCGAGGAGCGACTGTCCGGCGTCTGCCTCGGCGCCGGGGCCCGTACCGTCGTGGCCCGCGGGGGCCGCGCGAACGCCGGAGCCCACGCCGTCGCCCTTGCCGGAGCCCGCGCCGCTGCCCTGGCCGCTGTCCTGGCCACTGCTCTTGCCGATGACCGCGCGGACGGTGTTGCCGGTGCGCGCGGCCTGCCGCGCGCGGCGCTCCAGCGCACGTGCGAGGCGGTACGAGGCCTCCCGGTGGCCCTGCTCGGCGGCGGCCCGCAGCCAGCGCTCCGAGCCGACGTCGCTGCGGTGCTCCAGCAGGTCGGCGAGCGCGTAGGCGCCCAGCGCGTGCCCCTGCTCGGCGGACTGGCGCAGCCAGTACTCGGCGGCGGGCTCGTCGCCCTGCTCGCGGTAGTGCCTGCCGAGCGCGTGCGCGGCGGCGGCCGAACCGGCGACGGCGGCGACGCGCCACCAGCCCGACGCCTCCTCGGTGTAGCCGCGCTGGTGGAGGAGGACACCCAGGTTGTTGGCCGCGGCACGGTCGCCCTCGGCGGTCGCCGCGCGCAGGTACTTCTCGGCGGCGTCAAGATCGCCGCGACGCAGCAGCAGCGCGCCCAGCACGCTCATGGACGCGACGTCGCCGCCGTCCGCGGCGCGCCGGTGGCGCGCCTCCGTCTCGGCGTCGGCGCTCTCCGTGGGGCCGCCGGCGGTCGTGGCGCCGGTCGCGCCCTTGGAGTTCTCGGCGTCGGCGGCATCATCCGCCTTTCGCTGTACAAACCGCCCTGTCTCCAACAGAGTTGCCCTGTCCCCCATAAAATCCATCGTTGCACCACCTGTTACCCGCGTACACCTGGTATATCGCGGCCAGCAAGGTCACTTCAGCGTTTTGTCGACATGCCCACAGAGAGACAACTCAAACGCCTCTCGGGTCAACTCGCCACTCCCACCGCCCACTTGACCGGACGCACGGTCACGGATCGGCCACGAACAGGTACGAACACAACACAACGCGCAGCAAAGGCCCGGATCCTGATCGGATCCGGGCCTTTGACTGGTAAGTAGCGGGGACAGGATTTGAACCTGCGACCTCTGGGTTATGAGCCCAGCGAGCTACCGAGCTGCTCCACCCCGCGTCGTTGTGTTCCAAACCGTACCACGACGCGGGGTGTTCGCTGATCAGGTCTTGTCGTCGCTCCCGCCTGCCGGCGCCTTGGCGGACTTCTCCGCCTCGGCTGCCCGCTCCAGGGCCTCCTGAAGGGCCTCCTGGGCCTTCCCGTACGCGACCCAGTCCTGCTTCGCCAGCGCGGCCTCACCGTCCGTGTACGCCTTCTGGGCGTCGGCGATGGCGTCCTTGAGCGCGGCGTCACCGGTGGCCGGCGGCGTCGTCGTGTCACCGTCGCCCGGTGGCTGCGTCTCGGGCGGCGGCTCGGCGCCGTCGACACCGAACACCGCGTTCAGCGCCTCGGACAGACTGTCCTTGAAGACCGGCTTGCCTCCGTAGGAGACGGCGATCTTCTTCAACAGCGGATAGTTCGCGCTGCCGCCTCGCGCGTACACCGGCTCGATGTACAGGAACCCGCCGCCGAGCGGCACCGTGAGCAGGTTGCCGTACTCGATGTCCGAGTCGGTGCCTCTCAGGTTCCGGACGAACTCGGCGACTTCGGGCACGCCGTTCAACTCGCTCTGCACCTGTTGTGGTCCCTGGACCGTGGAAGTCACTCTCAGGACTCTGATCTTGCCGTAGTCGTTGCTGGTGGCATCGGCGTCGACCGCCATGAACGCCCCCAGATTGGGACGTCCGTTGGGTGTGAAGGTCGTCGTCAGCGAGAACTTCTGCGCGGACTGCCCCGGCATCTTCAGGCTCAGGTAGTACGGCGGGACCGCACTGCTGTCCTTGTTCGTCGGGTCGTCCGGCACCTGCCACGCGTCGGAGCCGCTGTAGAACTGGGCGGCGTCCGTGACGTGGTAGCGGGTGAGCAGCTCGCGCTGGACCTTGAACATGTCCTGCGGGTAGCGCAGGTGGGCCAGCAGCTCCGGCTTGATGTCCGACTTCGGCTTGACCGTGTTCGGGAAGGCCTTCATCCAGGTCTTGAGGACCGGGTCCTCGGTGTCCCACTGGTACAGGTTGACCGAGCCGTCGTACGCGTCGACGGTGGCCTTGACCGAGTTGCGGATGTAGTTGACCTGGTTCTGCTGCGCGACGACCGCGCGCTGGTTGTTGGTCAGCGAGTCGGTCGTGGTGTCGCCCAGCGTCGTACGGGAGGCGTACGGATAGCCGTTCGTCGTGGTGTAGGCGTCGACGATCCACTTGATCCTGCCGTCGACCACGGCGGGGTAGGCGTCGCCGTCGATGGTCAGCCAGGGTGCGACCGCCTCGACGCGCTCCTTCGGCGTGCGGTTGTACAGAATCCGCGAACCCTCGCCGATGGCGCCGGAGTAGAGCATCTGCGGCTCGCTGAACGCCACGGCGTAGGCCGCGCGGTTCACCGGGTTGGAGAGATCGACGCCGCTCTTGCCCTTGTAACTGGTGGTCCGCTCACCGTTCTTCTCGTAGTCGAGCTCCTTCTGCGGGCCGCCCACGATCGAGTACTGCTGAGTCTTCTCGCCGTAGTAGATCCGCTGCTCGTACTTGGGAAGCTCACCGGTGGTCGGCAGGCCGGACTCCGTGAAGTCCGGCGCGCCCACCGTGCCGTCGTTCTCGTCGGTGACCGTCATCGTGCCCTTGGACGCGATCGCTCCGTACCCATGGGTGTAGGTGAAGTGGTCGTTGATCCAGTTGCGCTTGGGGATACCGGTGATGTTCAGCTCGCGCAGACCGATGACCGTGTCCTGCGGCTTCTTGTCCGGGCCGAGGTAGCGGTCGACGTCCAGCGTGTCCGGGAACTGGTAGTACTTGCGTTCCTGCTGGAGCTGCTGGAAGGCGGGCGAGACGACGTTGGGGTCCACCAGCCGGTAGCTGGCGGCCGAGTCGGCCGCCTCCCGCTGCTCCGCCTTCTTGTCGGGATCGCCCTTGCCGGAGTAGTCCGTCACATCGGCGTCGTCGATGCCGTACGCGGCGCGTGTGGCATCGATGTTCTTCTCGATGTACGGGGCTTCCTTGGCCTGCTCGTTCGGCTGGACCTGGAACTTCTGCACGATCGCCGGGTAGAGGCCGCCGATGAGGATGGCGGACAGGACCATCAGACCGAAGCCGATGACCGGGAGCTGCCAGGTGCGGCGCCAGAGCGTCGCGAAGAACAGCACGGCGCAGATGGCGGCGATGCAGAACAGGATCGTCTTCGCCGGCAGGTAGGCGTTGGCGTCGACGTACCGCAGACCCGTCCAGTTGCCGGTGGCCTTGAAGTCACTCGCCTTGACCGCGAGCCCGTACCGGTCGAGCCAGTACGCCACGGCCTTGAGCGAGACGAACACACCGAGCAGCACCGAGAGATGACCGGTGGCCGCGCCCGTCGCCCGCGCGCCGGGGCTGGTGACGCGCAGCCCTCCGTACAGATAGTGCGTCAGCGCGGCGGCGATCAGCGCCAGCACGACGGCGGCGAAGCCGAAGCCGAGCATGAAGCGGTACCAGGGCAGGTCGAACGCGTAGAAACTCACGTCCAGGTTGAACTGGGGGTCCTTCTGGCCGAAGGACACACCGTTGACCCACATCAGCCAGGTGCGCCACTGACCGGCCGCGGACGCTCCGGCGATCAGCCCGACCAGGGCGGTGATCGCCAGCAGCACCCACTTCTTGTACGGGGCGATGCCCATCCGGTACCGGTCGAGGCTCTGTTGCTCCAGCGACATCGCGCTCAGCGGCGGACGCAGCCGGTGCGCCAGCCAGATGTTCACGCCGACGGCAGCCGCCATCAGCAGACCGAAGACCGCGAACAGGCCGATCTTGGTCCAGAGGGTGGTGGTGAAAACGGACGAGTATTTCACCGAGCGATACCAGAGCCAGTCGGTCCAGAACCCGGCGAACATGACGAACATCATGGCCAGGACGGCCAGGATGCCCAGTGTCATGAGCAGGGTCCGGGCACGTCTGGACGGCCGGCCCACTCTGATCCGTGGCCCGGTCGGGCCTCCGCCGCGGTCCGGCATCTGGAAAGCCAACGTGCGCACCTCGAAGTTCGCGGTCGTGTGAAAGCAGCTGAATCAGCGTCTGTAAGTGGGCCCCAGCGATCGTAGGGCCCACCCATGCAACTTACTGAGGCTTTACCTAGTTCCCGCACGGGGGTCGGAAGGAGGCAGGATGTTGGCCATGTCCAACCTTTCCTCCTCCTCTTCCTCCTCTTCCTCGTCCGATCAGCCGCCCTCGGCCTCGGGCCCGGTTGCCTCGACCCCCATCACCCGTGCGGTTCTCGAAATCGACGAATACGCCTCCGGCCTGGGCTGGGACCAGCCCGCCAGACTGTTCGCGCTCGTCGACACGGCCCGACTGCGCACCGACGAACCGGAGCTGGCCGGCCAGCTCGGTCTCGACGACGGCTCGACGCCCGCCCCGCTCACGCCCGTCGAGCAGGACGAGATCCCGGCGGGCACGCCGCTCGACGAGTTCCTCGCCACGATCGCGTGGCCCGGCGCGGTGGCCGGCTGCGCGATCACGGTGGAGCGTCTGATGCTGCCGCCGTCCGCCGAGGCGTCCGTGCCCGAGGGCCTGGACGAGTCCGCGCTCGTGGACTGGGTCGCCGCCCACCCCGACCGTCAGGAGGTACGGATGACGGTCGCCGTACTGCGGGACGGGACGCGGGACTCGGCGCTGCGGCTGCGCGAGAAGGACTCACCGACCCAGGTGCTGACCGGCGCCGGCCTGGTGCCGGGCCTCGCCGAGGCCCTGGCCGCCACGTTCGAGGCGTAACGACGTCATCGCCGGAGGGGCCGCACCCGCGGCCCCTCCGGCGATCCGACGAACGGGATCAGCTGGTCGAGCAGCTCGGCAGGCCGGCCGTGTCGCCGCTCTTGATCTTCTTCAGGGACGCCGTCGCGTCCTTGATGTTCTTCACCCGCACCAGGGTGAGGCCGTCGGGAATGTCGGAAGCGGCCGAGGCGCAGTTCTCGTCCGGCGTCAGGAAGTACCGGGCGCCCGCCTGCCGCGCGCCGACGAGCTTCATCCCGATGCCACCGATCGGGCCGACCTTGCCGTTGTCGTCGATCGTGCCGGTGCCGGCGACGAACTTGCCGCCCGTCAGATCGCCGGGCGTGATCTTGTCGACGATCCCGAGCGCGAACATCAGACCGGCGCTCGGTCCGCCCACGTCGGCCAGCTTGATGTCGATCTCGAACGGGAACGTGTGGTCCGTCCCGGCCTGGATGCCGACGATGGCGCGGTCGTCGCCCTCGTCCGACTTCACCGTCCTGATGGTGACCTTCTCGGTGCCCTCGGGCTCCTTGCCGGCCTTCTCGGCCGCCTGGGCGACCTTGGCCGGGATGATCGTGAAGACGACGTCCTCGCCCGGCTTGTGCTTGGTGACGATCTCGGCGACGTCCGGCGGCGCCTCGACGGTCTTGCCGTCCACGGCCCTGATGACGTCGCCGGCGTGCAGGGTGCCGTCGGAGGGGCTGTCCTTGACGACCGCGGCGACGATCACCCGCGACGTGACGGGGATGTTCTCCTCCTTCAGGGCCGCGACCTTCGCGCTCTCCTGGGACTGGCTGAACTCCTCGGCATTCTCCTGCGTGGACTGCTCTTCCGTCTTGCCGTCCGGATAGAGGGTGTTGTGCGGCACCACGATGTTGTCGTGGGACAACCAGCCGTAGACCGCCTCGACCACATTCATCTTGTAATCCGCGCCGGTGACCCTGACGGTCGTCATATTGAGATGACCCGTCGTCGGATAGGTCTTGCGACCGGCAATGTGGAGGACCGGCTCGCCATTCGCGTCGCCCAGCGTGTTCACCGTCGGACCGGGACTCATCTCCGCGTACGGAACGGGAATGAACACTCCCGCACAGAGCAGCGCGATGAGGACGAGGGTGGAGGCGAGCATCGTCGCGGTGCGGCGTGGCATGGAACGACAGTACGGGAAGGGTCTGTCAGTGCACCCCCGGGGCCGGTCCGTACGGGGCGACTTGGCCCGGTGCGTGGCCTGACGGGCGGGCGGCGGACAGAGGCCGCGGGCCGCAGGCCGACGAGGGAGTGCGGGGTGCGGGCGCGGGTGCCTAGGTGGCGTCCGTCGTGGCCGGGTGGGATTTCGCCATCGCGTCCCGGAAGCGCGCGTAACCGGCGAGTTCGGCTATGTCTCCGGTGGTTCGGTTCCTTGAGACCCAGCTTCCCCATATCGCCGCGCCTACCGCGGCGAAGAGCGGAATCAGCAACCAGGCAAGCGCGGCCATCCCGACCTCCTTACCCATGTGTGTGTGCGAACCGACTGATCAGCAGATTAGTCATCTGCTGCTTCAACGCTCCGGGCAGGGGTGCGGTTACGCAAATCGGGCCACATGGGAACGGAGAGCGACTCGGCGGTACGGGAAGGGCGTCAGCAGGCCCCGACCCATTCCTCCGTACCGTCGGAGAATGTCTGGTGCTTCCATATCGGCACTTCGTGCTTGAGGTCGTCGATCAGCTTCCGGCAGGCCTCGAAGGCCTCCGCGCGGTGCGGACAGGAGACGGCGACGACGACAGCCAGATCTCCGACGACGAGGTCACCCACACGGTGGACGGCCGCCAGTGCGCGGACGGGGTAGTCGGCGACGACCTTCTCGGCCACCCGGCGCAGCTCGGCCTCGGCGGACGGGTGACAGGAGTAGCCGAGGGTGTCGACATCGGCGCCCCCGTCGTGGTTCCGGACGGTCCCGACGAACAGGGCGGTGCCTCCCGCCGCGTCGTCGCCGACGGCCCGGAAGATCTCGTCGACGGACAGCGGGCTCTCGCGGATCGCCAGCAGACGGATGGGGTCCTGTGCCGCCTGCTCACCCGGGTGCGCCTCGATGCGTGCCATGCGGCCCATCGTGCCGTACGGCACGGGCATCACGTAATGGCGTGTTCGACCGGCTGTCGGCCCGCCCGCTTGGAGCGTCCTACAGAGGGCGTCGGGCAGAGGGCGTCGGGCGCCCGGCGCGCTTCTCGTATCCCGGCTCTCAGCGTCGGCGCGCCTTGCGGGCGCGGCGTACCACCGCTGCCGCGCCGAGCAGGGCGACCGTCGCGCCGGCGGCGCCGGCGGCCGTGGCGTCCTTACGGCCGAGGCGGCGGCCGGCGACGGTGTGGCGGCCCTCGACCTCTTCGAGAAGCGCGCCGAGGACTTCCTCGTTGGTCCACCGGGGCCGCCAGCCGGCGTCGTGGAGACGGCTGACGCTGACCACCCAGGGATGCATCGTGTAGGCGAGGTCGCCGGCCGGGGACGGTGTGAGGCCGATGCGGTGCAGCCGGGCTGCGGCGCCCAGGGCGACGGCGGAGGGCAGCTCCATGCGGCGGATGCCGCTCAGCTCCTCGATCTCCTCCTGTTCGAGCCAGCCGTCGCAGCCGACCGCGAACTCGCCGTCGACCTTCTCGAGCGCCGCGTACTCCAGGGCGCTGACCAGGTCGTCCACGTGGCAGAACTGCCATGTGGGCCGGGAGCCCGCGACGACCAGCAGCCGGGGCGACTCGAAGTAGCGGGTCAGGGCGGTGTCCGTGCCGCCGACGAGGACGGCGGGCCGCACGACGGTGACGTTCAGGCCGGGGTGCGCGCGGGGCGCCCGGCGGCCGAGCCGCTCGATCTCCAGCAGGTCGCCGACGCCCGTGGCCTCCGCGGTGGCGCGCAGCTCGGCGTCCTCCGACAGCGGGATGTCGTTGTCGGGCAGCGCCCCGTAGACCATGGCCGACGTGCACAGCACGACCCGGTGCACCCCCGCGGCGGCCGCGGCGGTGAGCACGGTCTGGGTGCCGCGGACGTTGTAGGCCGTACGCGCCGCAGCGTCCCGCTCCAGGTCCAGATCGAGCGCCAGGTGCACCACGACGTCCGCGCCGCGCAGTTTCTCGGCGATGGCCGGGTCCCGTACGTCGAGGATGTGCCACTGCGCCTCGCTCACCTCGCCGCGGCGCTCGTCGATGGCGACGACCTGCTTGATCTCCTCGGACGCCGCGAGGCGCCGGGTGAGCAGGTCGCCGACGCCGGAGGCGGCTCCGGTGACCGCGACGACGGGGCCGCGTGGCGGGGTCGGGGTTGAGCGGTTTCGCGCTGCGCGAACCTGCGGATCTGGGGAACTCACCGGGCGTCTCCAGCGGTTGTCTTCAGTACGGACGTGTATGAAACGTGCGTACCAGGTGGCGTCCATCCTGCCGCAGGCCGAGCGTTGGCGGAGCACCGAGCCCGGATGCGGCCTCGGATGTCTACGCTGGGTGGTGTCGGGCAGTCGCCGTCGGCGGAAAAGCCGGCGGCCCAACGAGCCGAGGAAACCCGTGAGTGACACCCCATTCGGATTCGGCCTTCCGCCGGAGGAGCCAGAGGACGGCGACGGCAAGAAGAACGACCCCGCCGGAGGTGGTCAGGGTGCCGGCGGCAGAAGCGGCGGGGGCAACCCCTTCTCGGGGTTCGGCCTGCCGGGCGGTCCGGGCGGTGGCGCGGGCGGGGACAACCCGTTCGCCGCGATGTTCGGATCGATGAACCCCAACGACCTGGGCGCCGCCTTCCAGCAGCTCGGCCAGATGCTCAGCTACGAGGGCGGTCCCGTGAACTGGGACATGGCCAAGCAGATCGCCCGCCAGACGGTCGCGCAGGGCACGTCCGACGGTACGAAGGACGCCAGCGTGAGCCCCGGCGAGCGGATCGCGGTCGAGGAGGCCGTGCGGCTGGCGGACGTCTGGCTGGACGCCGTGACGTCGCTGCCGTCCGGTGCGGGATCGACCGTGGCGTGGAGCCGCGCCGAGTGGGTCGAGGCGACCCTCCCGGCGTGGCAGCAGCTCGTGGACCCGGTGGCCGAGCGTGTGGGCGCCGCCATGGGTGACGTGCTGCCCGAGGAGATGCAGGCCATGGCCGGGCCGCTGATCGGCATGATGCGCTCCATGGGCGGCGCCATGTTCGGCCAGCAGATCGGGCAGGCCGTGGGCGTGCTGGCGGGCGAGGTGGTCGGTTCGACCGACATCGGGCTCCCGCTGGGCCCGGCCGGCAAGGCCGCGCTGCTCCCGCTGAACATCGCGGCCTTCGGTAAGGACCTCGGCATCCCGCAGGACGAGGTGCGGCTGTATCTGGCCCTGCGCGAGGCCGCCCACCAGCGGCTCTTCGCCCATGTGCCGTGGCTGCGGTCGCATCTGTTCGGCGCCGTCGAGGGTTACGCGCGGGGCATCAAGGTCGACGCCTCCAAGCTGGAGGACGCCGTCAGCCAGCTCGACCCGTCGAATCCCGAGCAGCTTCAGGAAGCACTCCAGCAGGGCATGTTCCAGCCGGAGGACACGGTCGAGCAGAAGGCCGCCCTGGCCCGCCTGGAGACGGCGCTCGCGCTGGTCGAGGGCTGGGTGGACGCGGTGGTGCACGAGGCGGCCAAGACCAGGCTGACGTCGGCCGACGCGCTGCGTGAGACGCTGCGCAGGCGCCGCGCGTCGGGTGGCCCGGCCGAGCAGACCTTCGCCACCCTCATCGGCCTTCAGCTGCGCCCCAGGCGCCTGCGGGACGCCTCCCGGCTCTGGGCCTCCCTCACGGACGCGCGGGGCGTGGACGGCCGCGACGGGCTCTGGGAGCACCCGGACAATCTGCCGACGGCCTCGGACCTGGACGACCCGGACGGCTTCGTCCACCACGAGCACGCGGACTTCTCCGAGCTGGACAAGATGCTCGGTGAGGCGGCGGGCGGCAAGCCGAAGCTGACGAAGGACCCGGAGAAGGCCCCTGAGGAGACCCCCGGGAAGGACAGCGACCGACCCGAGGGGCCCGAGGACAAGGGCGAGGGCGGCGACGAGGGCAAGGACGACAGCGCCAAGTGAGCCTGCACGACGACGCCGTCCACGTACTGGAGACGTACGACGGTCAGGAGGACCTGCGCGGGATCTATCTGGAGCATCTGGCGTCCCGTCCGGACGGGATGTGGAAGTCCTGTGAGGCCGGGCATGTCACGGCGAGCGCGCTGGTGATCGACGCGGCGCGGGGCCGGGTTCTGCTCACCCTCCACAAGAAGCTCGGCATGTGGCTGCAGATGGGCGGCCACTGCGAACGGCAGGACGGCTCACTCGCGGCGGCGGCGCTGCGCGAGGCCACGGAGGAGTCCGGGATCCAGGGACTGACGCTGCTGCCGGGCGGGCCCGTACAGCTCGACCGGCACCGGATTCCGGCGCCCTGCCACTGGCATCTGGATGTCCAGTACGCGGCTCTGGCACCGGTCGGGGCGGTCGAGGAGATCAGCGAGGAGTCGCTGGATCTGCGCTGGTTCGCGTACGACGAGGTGGCGGCGGTCGCCGACGGGTCGGTCGTACGGCTCCTGGACCGCACGCGCGCGGCGCTCTCCGGGCGGGTGCGGGGCTGACGGACCTGACAGGGGCGGCCTCCGAAGAGACCGCCCCTGAAGGACCGCAAGGACCGGCGGGGCCCGGCGGGACCGCAGGGCCCCGCCGGGCTCAGCCCCGGTTGTTCCAGGCGTTGTTCTGGTTCTGCGCGTGGGCGCCCTGCTGGCCGACGCCGAACTGCGCACGCGCGCCCTGCCCGATGTCCGCGTTCTGCGGCGGCATGACCTCACTGGGCTGCACGAGCGCGAAACCCTGACCGAGGAAGCTGAGCTCCCAGCCCTCGCCCGTGTTGCCGCGCCGGCGCCGTACACCCGATGAGTGCGTCTGGGCCTGCATCTGCACCCGCAGCGCGGAGGACCACGCCACGATCGCGTCGGCATCGACGTTCACGTACTTGTCCGGCGTCACGTGCATCATCAGCGGCTGCCCGGACGTCATCAGGGCGACCTTGCCCCGGCCCGAGATGTTGAGCTGGTACTTGCCGGAGCCGGAGATGCCGTACTGGCTGTCCACCGCGATGACCTCGGTGTGCAGCGTGGAGTCGAGCGCCAGGACATAGGCGCTGTCGACCGTCATGCCGTCCTGGTCGACATCCACGACGTGGACGTACTGCGCGAGATTGGCGAAGTAGATCGTCCCCTGACCCGAGCAGCGCATCAGGTCGAGACCCTCGCCGGTGTTCGCCCTGGCGCGGCGCTGGCCCTGGGACTGGTACTCACCGTCGAAGTCGACGAGTCCCTGGTAGGCGACCATCGCGCCCTTGCGGGCGAGGACGTCGTCCTGGCCGGTGAGCGCGACCCGCAGCAACTGCGGGTTCTGCACGACGTAGCGATCCTGGGACTGCGTTTCCGCGAGTCCGAAAAGCGGGCTCTGCATGATGTTCTCCTCCCCCTCAGCCCCGGATCCGCAGGCGGTCGGTGCTGTCCTCGCTCGGTTGTACGACGACGATGCCCTGGCCCGAGAAGGCCATCTGGAAGGCCTCCCCGCTGCCCCGTCCGATCAGCGACGAGGCCTTGAAGCTCCGCTTGCCCTTCACCTTCAGCCCAGGTGACCAGGCCACGAGGGCGTCGGGGTCGACGTACGTCTCGTCCTCGCCTCGGCCGCAGTCGACGACGATCGGCGTGCCGCGCGAGGTCAGCGCGACCCAGCCGGTCCCGGCGATCGTGACGTTCCACAGGCCCTGACCGGCGAACTTCGCCAGTCCCTTGACCTTCTCGACGCCCCACTGAAGGTGTGCGTCGAAGGCCAGCAGGTTGGTGCCGTTGACCGAGAGCGAGTCGTTGTTGAGGTTGATGACGACGACGTCGGCGCCGTAGTCGGCCAGGTAGAGCAGGCCGTCACCGGCGCACTTCATGATCGGCGCGCCTTCGCCCGTCACCCACTGACTGGCGATCTGACGCACGGCGGGCGGGTTCGGCTCGTACTGCACGAAGCCCTCGTACGCGACCATCGAGCCGGTGCGGGCGTAGAGGTCCTGCCCACTGGCCATGGCGACCTTGAGCATGGTGCGGCCGTGATTCTCCATCCGGGCCGTGACGGGGGTCGGGGCGAAGCCCGCGAGTTGCTGGTTCATGTGCCGGACTCCCTCAGACCTCGTACGGCTGGACGACGATGAAGTTGCCGGGTGCTCCCCGGAACTGCAGATTCACGGTCTCTCCGCTGTGCCCCGGATACGCGTTGCGGCGCAGCCGGACCTGGCTGGAGAGGATCACCTGGGAGGCGGCCGACCAGGCGACGACGGCGTTGCAGTCGGCGAAGGTCGTGGGCGTGACCGGCAGGACCACCGGGACACCGTGGGTCTTCACGACGACGGTGCCGGTGCCCTGGAACTGCATGGTGAACAGGGCTCCACCGGGGATGCCGTGGCCCTCGATACGGCGGACCTCGTACTGAAGGGTCTCGTCGAAGGCGAGCACGTTCTCGGCGGAGACGCAGACGGCGTCGCCCTGGAGCTCGATCGGGTGCAGATGCGAGCCCTCCTCGGCGAGGAACACCTGGCCGCGGCCGGAGCAGCGCATGAGCTGCATCTCCTGTCCGGTCGCGTTCCCGACGATGCGGCCCGCGAAGCCGGCGCTCTTGTAGCCGAATTCGACCTTGCCCTGGTACATGACCATGCTGCCCTGGCGGGCCAGGACGGGTGTGCCGCCCATGGCGAGGTCGACCCGCATCAGCTGCTGGTTCTGCGGGGTCCAGCGCTGGCCGGTGGCCGCCTCGCGGTACGGCTGGAGCGCGGCCTGGAGACCGGCGCCGGCCTGCTGGCCCGCTTGCGGCATGCCCGGGGGCGGTGCGCCCTGGGGCTGGCCTCCGTACGGAGGCGGTGTCGGCTGTCCGTACGGCGAGGGCGCGCCGGGCGGCTGCCCCTGACCCGGGAACTGACCGGGAATCTGGCCGGGGACCTGGCCCGGAGGCTGACCGGGGATCTGGCCGAACTGCGGCTGCTGCGGCGGACCGGGCGGCTGCGCGTAGGGCGACGGCGCGGGCGCCGGTGCCATCGGCGCGGTGACGGTCGGCGCGCCGTGCATGGGGTGGGGCGCGGGGGCCGGGGCCTGCGGTGGGGCGCCGAACGACGGCGGGGGCGCCGGCGCCTGCGGGGCGGGCGGCGCTCCGAAGGACGGAGCGGGCGCGGCGCCGCCGGACGGCGGGGCGAACGACGGTACGGCTCCGCCGGCGGGCGGCTGGGCCGCGGCCGGCTCCTCCTCGGCGACCTCACCGCCGAAGTTCTTGAGCAGTGCGTCGAGTCCGCCGTCGAAGCCCTGGCCGACGGCGGCGAACCGCCAGACGTCCTTCAGGTAGAAGTCCCCGAGCATCACCGCGCGTTCGGTGCTGAACTCGGAGCCGTTGAACGCGTATCGGACGACTTCTTCGCCGCCCGCGACTATCCGTATGTATCCGGGACCCACCTGGGACATCTGTCCGGCGCCGTCGATGGTGGCGGTGAAGGAGAGCCGGTGGATGTTCGCCGGAATGCGGTCGAGCGTGACGCGGAAGGATTCAGTGTCCCCCGACTGCGCGCCCAGCAACTGGACGGATTCCTCGGGAGACTTCGGCTGATTGAAGAAGATGAAATACCGGTCGTCCGAGAGCTGTTCATTGGCGTCGAGGCCGAAACAGCTGATGTCGAACGTCAAGCCGGGTGCCGCGATCTGCACACCTACGTACAGATCCGTCCCCGGCGTGAGGTCACTGATCTTGGCCTTGTGGCCGCGTTGGAATTCCCTGGCCATGCGTAACGACCGTCCCCCATCCCGAGCTGAACACGTCGCGTCAGGCTAACGGCTAAGTCCGACATTGAGCCAAGCCGGTACACATTCGGTACACGATCACCGAAGGGGCGCGATCACTCTCCGGGAGGGGTGGGCAGATGCGGCAGCCGCTCGGCGGCGACGACGCCTTCGAGGTAGCCGCGGGCCCGTTCGGTACGGGGGTACGCCTCCAGCAGCTCCCAGAAGCGCGGGCCGTGGCCCGGCACGAGCAGGTGCGCGAGTTCGTGGACGAGCACGTAGTCGACGACGTACTCGGGCATGCCCTGCAGGCGGTGCGACAGGCGGATGCTGCCCTCGGCCGGGGTGCAGGAGCCCCAGCGGGTGTTCTGGTTGGTGACCCACCGGACGGACGCTGGGCGGGCCCGGCTCTCGAAATACTGCTCGGACAGCCGCTTGGCGCGCTCGGTCAGATCGCTGTCGCCGAGGATGCGCTTGCTCTCCTGGGCCGCGAGTTTGTCGAGCATCACGGTCACCCAGCGTCGCTCCTCGGCCTCCGACATCCGGGCCGGGATGAGCACGATGGTGCGGTCGCCCTCGCGGTAGGCCGAGACCGTCCTGTTGCGCCGGGCGCTCCTGCGGACCTCGACGGCGCTCGTGGCCGGGCCGCGCTGCGGGCGGCCGGTCACGCCGCGCTCTTCGCTTCCGGCGCTGTGCGATGGGGATTCCCCCGCAACGCGAGGGGAAGGGTCGGCGGACACGCCTCGACGTTACCCGCTGTCAGTGTGGGACGTCCCGTCGCGGGGACCATTCGATCTTGATCCACTCCATGCACCCGTCATTTGAACGGCTAATTCCCCACGCCTGTGGATAACTCTTCGCAGCTCTCACCGGTTCCCTGCATTCTGGAATCGGATCGCACGACAGGCACACGGGGGAGACGAATATGCATCCAATGGTGAAGCCCGCGTTGCGCCGGGCTTGGCGGGAGCGGCAGACGGTGCAGTTCGGAATCACACCCGCGCACGCGGTGGTGGTGGGCCCGGTCGATACGGCCACGGGCAGCTTTCTCGACCTGCTCGACGGCACGCGAGGGCTTCCGCTGCTGCGGGACGAGGCGCGGAGCCTGGGGTTGCCGGACGGCAAGGCGGACGCGCTCGTGGACCGGCTCGCGGCGGCGGGGTTGCTGGACGACAGCACGGCGGGAGGACGGGCCGCCGAAGCGTTACGGAATCGAAAGGTCGAGGTCGACCGGTTGCGGGCGGATCTGGCGTCGCTGTCCGTCACTCACCGGGAGCCGGGCGCGGCGATGGAGCGGCTGGCGGCGCGGCGCACCATGCGTGTCCAGGTGCGCGGGGCGGGTCGTGTCGGTGCGGCCGTCGCCGCCACGCTCTCGGCCTCGGGGGTGGGCAGGGTGGATGTGCTGGACGGCGGGCTCACCCAGGCATGGGACGTGGCGCCGGGCGGGGTGCCCGCGGAATCGGTGGGTGAGCGCAGGGACGTGGCCGCCCGGCTACTGGTGCGGCGCTCGGCGCCGGGCAGATCCGGCCGAGCGGCGGGGGCGGATCCGGGTGGGGCGGAGGCGGGCGCCGTCGACGACATGCCGGGTGGGCGAGCGGCCGAGAAGGCCGAGCGGGCCGACGCGCGGGCGGCCCTGGCGAGCGGTGGCGGGGCGGGGTTGTCGCTGGTGATCGTCGCCCCACGGGACGGGCTCGCGGCGTACGCCCCGGATCCGGCGTCCGCCGAGCGCTGGATCGCCACCGGGACTCCGCATCTTTACGTGGGAGTTGTGGAGGCCACGGGTGTGGTGGGCCCGCTGGTGCTGCCGGGCGGCACGGCGTGCGCGGGCTGCCTGACCGAGGAGCGCACGGGCCGGGATCCTGGGTGGCCCCTGATGCTGGCGCAGTGGCGGTCGGGACGCAGGGCGTCGGTCACTCCGGCCTGTGACCTGGGGCTCGCCACCACCGTGGCGGGTCTCGCCGCCGCCCACGCGCTGTCCTTCCTGGACGGGGAGCTGCCGGCGAGCACCGGTGCGCGCTGGGAGATCACACTGCCCCTGCTCGACTGGCGTTCGGAGCGGATCGCGCCGCATCCCGACTGCCCCTGCGGGGCCGCCGGAGAACTGGAGGGAGAGGGCATGGCTGTGACCGGCGCGCCGCACGACACAATGGTGGGGTAAACCGCCGTACGCGGCTCGGCTGTCTGGGATTTGGAGGGGCGCATGTCTGATCTTCCCCGGAAGGCGGTCACCCGAACTGCCAAGTTGGCCGCGCTGCCACTGGGCTTCGCCGGTCGTGCCACGTGGGGTCTGGGCAAGCGGATCGGCGGCAAGTCCGCGGAGATCGTGGGCCGGGAGCTCCAGCAGCGCACGGCGGACCAGCTCTTCAAGGTGCTCGGTGAGCTCAAGGGCGGCGCCATGAAGTTCGGGCAGGCGCTGTCCGTCTTCGAGTCGGCGCTGCCCGAGGAGGTGGCGGGGCCCTATCGCGCGGCGCTCACCAAACTTCAGGAGGCGGCCCCTCCGATGCCGACCGGCACGGTGCACAAGGTGCTGGCCGAGCGGCTCGGCGAGGAGTGGCGTGAGCTGTTCCTGGAGTTCGAGGAGAAGCCGTCGGCCGCCGCGTCGATCGGCCAGGTGCACCGGGCGGTGTGGCACGACGGGCGGGATGTGGCCGTCAAGGTCCAGTACCCGGGCGCCGGGGAGGCGCTGCTGTCGGACCTGACGCAGCTGAGCCGGTTCGCCCGGCTGCTGGGTCCGCTGATCCCGGGCATGGACGTCAAGCCCTTGATCAACGAGTTGCGCGACCGGGTGTCGGAGGAGCTGGACTACGAGTTGGAGGCGCAGGCCCAGCGGGAGCACGCGGCGGAGTTCGCGGACGATCCCGATGTGGTCGTGCCCGACGTGGTGCACCAGTGCGACCAGGTGCTGGTCACGGAGTGGATGGACGGCATGCCGATGGCGGACGTGATCGCCGACGGCACCGAGGAGCAGCGCGACCGCGCGGGGCAGCTGCTGGCGCGCTTCCTCTTCTCGGGCCCGGCCCGTACGGGACTGCTGCACGCGGACCCGCATCCGGGCAACTTCCGGCTGCTGCCGCCCGCCGGTGCCGGGGAGGACGGCATGGAGGCCGAGGGTGAACTGCGGCTCGGTGTGCTGGACTTCGGCACCGTGGACCGGCTGCCGGGCGGGCTGCCCGAGACGATCGGTGAGTCGTTGCGACTGACGCTGGAGGGTGACGCCGAGACGGTGTACGAACTCCTGCGTACGGAGGGGTTCGTCAAGGAGTCGATCGATCTCGACCCGGACGCGGTGCTGGAGTATCTGGTGCCGATCATCGAGCCGGCGGAGGCGGAGGAGTTCACCTTCAGCCGGGGCTGGATGCGCACCCAGGCGGCCCGGATCGCCGATCCTCGGTCCCCGGCGCACCAGTTGGGGAAGCAGCTGAATCTGCCGCCCGCCTATCTGCTGATACATCGCGTCACGCTGAGCACGATCGGGGTGCTGTGCCAGCTGAACGCCACGGTGCGGCTCCGCGAGGAGCTGGAGGAGTGGCTGCCGGGCTTCCTGCCGGAGGAGGAGTTCGGGTACGAGGAGGAGACCGAGGCCGAGGCAGAGGCGGGCGCGTAGGTCCTGTCCGTAGAACGCACCGCGGGGGGGCGGGGGCGGGGGGGCCGCCCCCCCCCCCCGGCGGGGGGGCTGATAA
>NZ_JBHUUW010000054.1:0-11353 GCF_042670825.1 Streptomyces sp. NPDC057137
TTCGCGGCCCGGCCGACGATCTAGCACAAGCGCAGCCCGAGCCAACGGCCCCCGCGCCGGAGGCGGCTACGCGGGCTTCTCCTCCAGGCGCGGGAACAGCACCGCGCCCTTCGTCACCGTCGTGCCCGCCGGCAGCAGGCCCCAGGTGCCCGCGTCCTGCACCCGCTGGTCCGACAGCGCGCCCAGCGCGGCGTCCGCGCCCAGCGAGTCCCACAGCTTCTGCGACGTCTCCGGCATCACCGGGTTCAGCAGCACCGCCACCCCGCGCAGCGCCTCCGAGGCCGTGTACAGGATCGTCGCCAGCGCCGCCTGACCGTCCGGGGACGTGTCCTTCGCGACCTTCCACGGCTCCTGCTCCGTGATGTAGCCGTTGACCTGCTTCACGAAGTCGAAGATCGCCAGGATCCCGCCCTGGAAGTCCAGCTCCTCGCCGATCTTCCGGTCGGCCTCGGTGACCGCCTTCGCCAGGCCGTCCCGTACGGCCTGCTCGGCGACCCCGCCGGACGTCGTCTCCGGCAGCGTGCCGCCGTAGTACTTGCCGACCATCGCCGCGACGCGCGACGCGAGGTTGCCGTAGTCGTTGGCCAGCTCGGAGGTGTACCGGGCGGAGAAGTCCTCCCAGGAGAACGAGCCGTCCTGGCCGAACGCGATGGCCCGCAGGAAGTACCAGCGGTACGCGTCCACGCCGAAGTGCGAGGTCAGGTCCTGCGGCTTGATGCCGGTCAGGTTCGACTTGGACATCTTCTCGCCGCCGACCATCAGCCACCCGTTCGCGGCGATCCTGCCCGGCAGCGGCAGGCCCTGCGCCATCAGCATCGCGGGCCAGATGATCGCGTGGAAGCGCAGGATGTCCTTGCCGACGAGATGGACGTCGGCGGGGAACGTCTCCTCGAACTTCCTCGGGTTCTCGTTGTAGCCGACGGCCGTCGCGTAGTTCAGGAGCGCGTCGATCCACACGTAGATCACGTGCTTCTCGTCCCACGGCACCGGCACGCCCCAGTCGAACGTCGACCGCGAGATCGACAGATCCTGCAGCCCCTGCTTGACGAAGTTCACGACCTCGTTGCGCGCGGACTCCGGCTGGATGAAGCCCGGGTTGGCCTCGTAGTGCGCGAGGAGCTTGGGGCCGTACTCGCTCAGCTTGAAGAAGTAGTTCTCCTCCTTGAGGATCTCCACCGGCGTCTTGTGGATCGCGCAGAGCTTCTGCCCCGCGAACTCACCCTCGCCGTCGAGCAGTTCGCCCGGGAGCTTGTACTCCTCGCAGCCCACGCAGTACGGGCCCTCGTAGCCGCCCTTGTAGATCTCGTCCTTGTCGAACAGGTCCTGCACGAACTCCTGGACACGGTCCGTGTGACGCTTCTCCGTCGTCCGGATGAAGTCGTCGTTCTTGACGTTCAGGTGTTCCCAGAGAGGCCGCCACGCCTCGTCGACGAGCTTGTCCGCCCACTCCTGCGGGCTGACACCGTTCGCCTCGGCCGTGCGCATGATCTTCTGGCCGTGCTCGTCGGTGCCCGTGAGGTACCACACCTTCTCGCCCCGCTGGCGGTGCCAGCGGGTGAGCACGTCGCCTGCGACGGTCGTGTAGGCGTGGCCCAGGTGAGGAGCGTCGTTGACGTAGTAAATGGGGGTGGTGACGTAGTACGCCCGCCCACCCTGCTCTTCGGATCCAGTGGCGGCCATGGTCGAAATCCTAACGGCCCGCCGCAGGTCCCTTCACCTCGGTTAAACCTGAGAGCGTGGCTGTAAACCTGAGAGTGTGCTTAAAGAGTGTGGATCCGGCACAACCTATGCCCCCGGCTGACGCATCTTAAGAAGGAGAGACGGCACGGATCGGGTAGATCGGGCGGGAAGGTTCATCATGCGGGTGCTGGTCGCCGAGGACGAGGAGATCCTGGCGGAGTTGATCGCCACCGGGCTGCGCCGGGCCGGTTTCGCCGTCGACACCGTCTACAGCGGGGACGCCGCCCTCGCCTATCTCGGGCTGCACGACTACGACGTCGTCGTCCTCGACCGTGACCTCCCCCGTGTCCACGGCGACGACGTCGCCCGCAAGCTCGTCGCCGACGAGTCCCGGACCCGGATCCTGATGCTCACGGCGTCGTCCTCCATGGAGGAGCGTGTCAAAGGGCTCGACCTGGGCGCGGACGACTATCTGGGCAAGCCCTTCGAGTTCCCCGAACTGGTCTCACGGGTACGGGCGTTGCGCCGGCGCAGTGCCCGGGCGTTACCGCCGACGCTGGAGCGGCGCGGTGTGCGGCTCGACACCGTGGGCCGTACGGCGGTCCGTGACGGCCTGGCCCTCGACCTCTCCGTCAAGGAGCTGACCGTGCTCCAGATCCTGCTGGAGGCGGACGGCAAGGCGGTGACCGCGCAGCAGTTGCTGGAGCGGGCGTGGGACGCGCAGACGGACCCGTTCTCCGGTGTCGTACGCGTCTGCGTGGGGCAGTTGGAGGTGAAGCTCGGCGATCCGGCGCTGATCCGGACGGTGGACGTGGACGGAGGGGGTTACGTGCTTTGACCGGCGCCATCAGAAAACGGATCGCCCTCGTCTACGGCGCGGTCTTCCTCGTCCTCGGCGGCTGTCTGCTCGCCGTCGTGAATCTGCTGTCCAGTGCGGGTACGGAGTCGGAGGCCGCCGAGATCGCGGCCCGCGTCGTACCGGCGCAGCCGCCCGCGTCCGGCAACGGCTACTTCCTCACGGAGGGGGGCCACCTCGCGCCCGTCACCGTCACCCAGCTCACCGACAACGTCAGCGACGCCGCCTCGGACGAGCTGCTGTTCTGGTCGGTGGGCGCGCTGGTGGTGACGGCGCTGTGCGCGGTCGGTGTCGGCTGGTGGACGGCGGGGCGGGTGCTGCGGCCCGTGCACGCCATGACGGCCAAGGCGCGGCTGCTCTCCGAGCGCAACCTCCACGAGCGGATCGGCTCCACCGGCCCCGACGACGAGCTGAAGGAGCTGGGCGACACGCTCGACGAGCTGCTGGGCCGGCTCCAGAAGGCCTTCGACAGCCAGAGCCGTTTCATCGCGAACGCCTCGCACGAGCTGCGTACGCCGCTGGCCACGCAGCGTACGGCGATCCAGGTGGGCCTCGCGGGCGCGGGCTCGCCGGAGGAGCTGGCCCGTACGAAGGAGATGCTGCTCGACAACAACCGCCGCAGCGAACGGCTCATCGAGGGGCTGCTGCTCCTGGCGCGCAGCGAGCGGGAGGTCGAGGACCAGGAGGAGGTCCGGTGGGGCGAGCTGGTGACGGAGGAGGCGGCGCGGCACGGTCTGACGGTGACGGTGGCGGAGCCCGGCGGCGTACGGGGAAACCGGGCGCTGCTGGACCGGCTGGTCGGCAATCTGCTGGCCAACGCGCAGGCGTACGGGAAGGGCGAGGTGACCGTCTCGGTGTCGGGGACGGCCCTGACCGTACGGAACAACGGCCCGCACATCGCCCCGGAGGAGATCGCGGTCCTCTTCGAACCGTTCCGACGTGGCGAGGGCCGCGACCGGATGGGTCCGGGCGCGGGCCTCGGCCTCTCGATCGTCCGCTCGATCGTGACGGCGCACGGCGGCACGGTGACGGCGGAGCCGGGCGGGGAGGACGGGGGGTTGGCGGTGCGGGTGAGGCTGCCGGGGTCGGTGGGGCGTTGACGGGGCGAGGTGCCGGGGCCGGTCAGAACCGGTGGACCTTCTCGCCGTCGGGGACTTGGTAGCAGCCGGAGACGAGCATCAGGTTGAGGTTCGGCGAATCGTCCTTCGCGAAGTACGCGATCTTGACGCTGTACTTCTTCTCGTCGTTGTCGGCCGTGAGGTTGAGGTTCTTGTTCTTGCTCGTGTCCCGCCCGTACTCGACGACTTTCCAGCCGTGCTTCGGCAGTTCGGTCCTGAGCCGTTCCATCACCCCGTCGAGCTGGTCGGCGGACTCCGGGGTGAAGGTCCACGGATGAAAGATCTTGAAGTACTTCTCCGGATCCTTGTCGCCACACTCCGAGACGCCCGGTCCGGTGTCGGACGCCTTTCCCTTGATGCCGATCAGGTCGTACAGCTCGCTGGAGATCTGCTCCGCCTTGTCGGCGGCGTCCTCCGAGTTGCTGGTGCCCGCGCTGGGCACGTCGTCGGAGTCGTCTGAGCTGTTGTTGTCAGTCATTCCGCATCCGGTGAGGGTGGTGAGGGTAAGGGCGAGGGCCACGAGGAGCGTGGACGCGCCCAGCTTGGTCTTCAAATCGAGGAGCTTCTTCCTACTTCGTACATCTGTAGCGGTCGGGCGGCGGTTTCAGTTCTGCGGTTTCAGTTCGGCGTTGTCGCCCTTGCCCGCCACCACCAGCCCCTGGTTCCGCAGGCTGTCGGTGTCTTCCTTCCAGTAGTCGCTGTGGCCTTCGGTGTCCGTCTGCAAGCGGTTCGCGCCGAAGCGTTCGTCACTCGGAGTCGTAAAGACGCCGTTCCAGTCGGTTCCCCCGTGCCCGAAGCGTCCGATGTCCGGGACGACATCCCCCTCGGCCTCCTGGTTCCAGACGTGCCCCTTCGGGACATCCATCTGATCGGCGTTGCTCACCTGCACGCCGGGACTGCCCGCGAAGATCACGTCGTCCACGTTCAGATCACCCTGCCGGGCCGCGGACCCGATGAGGGTCGTGCCGTACGAGTGGCCGATCGCCGTGCGGTGCGGGTCCGAATCGGCCGTACGCGAGGCGTCGAGGCCGTCGAGGAAGCGGTTGTAGGCCGGGGCCCCGTCATTCGCGTAGTGGCTGAACGGTGAGTCCTTGACGATGTCCTGCGGGGCGTCGTAGCCGAGCCAGGTGATCGTGGAGACAGAGCCGTTGCCAGCTCCGTCGGCCACACGCCACACGTTCTCCATCCGGCCGATGTCACCGCCGATACCGCCCAGGTTCGACGTCGTACCCGGCACATAGACCGCCTGGTGGTCGGCGGTGTCCGGATTGCCGTTGGCCACGATCGCCCGGCCGTTGCCCTCCGGGCTGAATCCGAGCAGGTATGCCTCGGGCAGCCCTCGCTCACCGGTCCTGTCGAAGCGGTCCTGGATGCTCCCCATGCCCTTGAGGGACTTGTTGAGCTGCTCGTACCGGTCCGCGTACTTGTTGTGCCACGCCATCCACTCGTCGGTGCGCACCTTGGACGGGTACATACCTGCGGTGATCCACGTCCACTCGTTGGCGGGCGGCTTCGGGATGGAGTCCAGCTCCATCTGGAGCCGGCCGCGCTGCTCCTCCAGGACGACGCGGTTCGCCTCGTCGCGGACGGTGGCGGGCAGCCCGTCGAGCGCCCCCACGGTGTCGGGCCGCAGCGCGAGCCACGCCGCCCGCTCCTCCGGGCTGAGCTTCTTCCACCACTCCGCGTTGGCCGCCGGGGTGCCGTCCTTCGGGGCCTGCGGGAGGGAGTCGAGATAGCTCTTGCCGGCCTCGCGGACCCCGCCCATGTCCGACTGCGCGTCGGACCAGTCCTGCTTGGAGACGGTCAGGTCGTCGTCGGCCTTCAGCGCGCGCAGCTTCGGCGCCCACTTGGCGTCCGCGTCGGTGGCTTCCTTCAGGGCGTCGGCGATCCTGTTCGCGTACGCCATCGCCCTGCCGTAGTACGGGTTCGGGTGGATGCCCGCCGCCTGCCGCTCCAGGGCGTCGGACGTGGGGCTGCCGCCGGCGCTTCCGGACACCGTGCCGCCCGGCTCGTTCTTCTCCTCGCCGGGCTTCTTTCCGGCGGGATAGCTGACCGAACCGTCCTGCCGCACCGTGCAGTTGTCGGCGCGGGCGTCCTCCATGGCGGCGTCCAGCTTGCGCTTGGCCGCCGCCATGTCGAAGGCGAAGCCGCTGAGCGCGGTGCTCACCAGGCCGCACTCGGTCTGCGCGTAGTGGAAGTTCTTCGAAAGGTTCCGCAGTTCCCGCAGGGCGGCCGTCGCCGCCTCGCCCTTCAGCCGGTTGGTCATGCCCGCGGTGATCCGGTTGTTGATCGTGTCCTTGGCCGCACTGGCCATGTCGCCGGTCGTCCGGTAGCCGTCGGCGGCTTCCTCGTACTCCGACGGCTTGAATGCCTTCAGCGTCGCGAGATCCATGACGGTGAGTCACTTCTCCTTCGGGGCCCGGCCGCCGACGGCCTCGGTGTCGGCGTACTTCACCTTGAGCTGGTCCAGGTCCGCGAGGACGGACCGGTCGGACTTCTCCAGATCGTGGCCCGACTTCTCCAGCAGCCCGCCGAGTTCACCGCAGCGGCGGCTCACATCGCCGACGTACTTCTTCCAGGAGTCGTACAACTCCTTCTGCACGGCGGCGCTTTGACACCCGGTGGTGTCACCGAGCCCGGCCTGTCCGTTCTCCAGCGTGGTCAACGCCTTGCCGATGTCGGCCTTGAGCCCGGTGACGCCCTCGCCGGCCGTGACCCATGCCTTCTTGTCCGACTTCAGGCGGTCCGAGGGCCCGCCGCCCCCGGGATCGGGCGCGGTCTGGTTGAGCTGCGTCTGCGTGGACCCACGGGCCTCCGCGTCGGCCTTGAGCCCCTCCCACTCGTCCCACGCCATCCGCACGCCCTCCCCGTCGCCGTGCTGCCCCGTTCCCGGGCGGCCCCGGGCGAAGGCGCCATGATCCCGGGCGCCGGGGATTGAAATCAAACGTTCGCGGTCAACGCACTTGGGGACGGGGTGAGTTGAGGGGCCTTCCGCCCTTCGGGATGGCACAGTCCCCTCACCGTCGGGTGCTGTGATTCGAAGCCGCCGGTGGTGTCGGCAAGGGCCTCAGAGATGAAGGCTAGGGTGCGTGCTCGTGGACGTCACCGATCTTGACTACCGGGCCCGGACTCGGACCGGCTGTATACCGCCGGAGCTGGTCTCGCGGCTTCTCGAACGCGGCTACGCCGATGTGGTGGAGGTGCAGGCCGGGCGCGGGGAGTGGTTCTGCGCGTTGGCGTGGGCGCGGTCGCTGGACGAGCAAGGTCGGCAGGCTGACGCGTGGGAGGTGCTCGCCCCGTACCTGGCAACCGGCTGGTGGACGGCCGTGCGAGCCGCAGCCGACCTGATGGAGAGCTGGGGCCGCATCGACGAGGCGATCGAGATCACTCGGGTCCGCATGGAGGCCGGCCACCCGATGGCGCTGGAGTCCTACACGCGCCTGCTCGCCCGGCACGACCGCGCCGACGAGGCGTTCACCCTGCTGCGACCGCACCTAGGTGAGCCGTCCCTGGCCGCGGCTCTGGTCGACGTCGCGGGTCCCGCCGGACGCGACGAGGAAGCTGCCGCGCTGCTCACCGTCCAAACCGAGCATCACTGTTCCGACTTCCCGTGGTGCTGCCGAGGCTTCGATCGCGACATGGCGATCGGACTGCTCGCCACCATCCGCGAGCGCCAGGGTCGCATCGACGAGGCGATCGCCCTGCTGCGTACCGGGAACATCACGCTGGTCGAACACCGTGAGCAATTGGCCGCGCTGCTGGCACGGCACGGCCGGCTCGACGAACTGCGGGCGGCCGCGACGAGTGATGACTCTGGGTTCGGCGTGCAACGGCTCGCGCGGTTGCTGGAGGAGCGCGGCGATGTGGAGGGCGCGGTCGCGGCATACCGGCAGGCCGACGGAGCTGTGGATCGAACATCCAACTCGGCTTTCGAGCTCGCGCGGCTCTTGGCCCGGCACGGCCGGGGGAACGAAGCCATCGTTGTGATGCGCGTCCAGGCCGAAGCCCACAACGGGGACGACTGGATCCTCCACGCTCTGTCCGGCCTGTACCTCGAACAGGGCCGCCCCCAGGACGGCCTGGAGCTCCTCGACACCCTCGCCGCCGCCCGCAGGGGAGAGGAGGAATGGGACCTGTACTGGATACGACTACCGCTGATCGCCGCCTGCAGCGGTGTCGACGAAGCGATCGCACAAGCCCGCTCCCACTCCGAAGGTGCCACCTCGTACGCGGCGCCGCACATCGCCGAGCTGCTCGCCGGCGCAGGACGCACGGAGGACGCAGTCGCCGTCCTCGAACAGCACGCCTCCGCGAACAGGCATGACCTGGCCGGCTACCTCATTGATCTCGGCCGCGTCGACGATGCCCTGGCCGTGCTCCAGCGTCGCACCCCCCAACCGCCCGAGTCTTGGGGTGGCTCGGGCCACGACGAGCCTCCGTTCTGAGGCCCTGCCCGGAGGAGTCAGCGCGCGGGGACCGCCCCGCCCCCCCAGACCTCCCGTCGGCGTCCAGACCGTGGAATTGGCTGGTCGGGCCGGGCGCGGGCCTGCTAGACAGTTTGTATGGACGAGGTCAGGATCCGTGCCGCCGGGCTCGGTGAGGTTGCCGCTCTGCTGGACTTCTGGGGCCGGGCCGCCGAGGGGGTCAGCATTACCGATGACGTGGACGGGGTCACCCGGCTCATCGTCCGTGACCCGGACGCCCTGCTCGTCGCCGAAGGGGACGACGGGGCGATCGTCGGCACGGTCATCGCCGGTTACGACGGCTGGCGCTGTCACCTGTACCGGCTCGCCGTCGACCCGAGTCTGCGGCGCCGGGGCATCGCCGCCGCGTTGCTCGACGCCGCGCACGAGCGCTTCGTCGCGCTCGGTGGGCGCCGGGCGGACGCGATGGTCCTGGACCGGAACGAACTCGCCCAGCACGCCTGGGCCGGCGCCGGTTACGAGGCGGAGGAGCAGTGGAGCCGCTGGGTCAGGCCGCTCGGAGGGCCGCGCGCAGGTGCTTGACCAGGTCGGCGGTCTCCTCGGGGGACGGCGCGAGGACCCCGTTCTCGGTCATGAGCGCGTGATACTGCTGCCGTTCCGGCGGCACCCCCGGCGGCAGGGCCGCGATGTGCCAGTGCAGATGGGAGTTGGCCTGCTGGCTGCCGAGTGAGAGCAGGTACGTACGCTCCGGCCGCAGCACGCTCTCCACGGCCAGCGCCACTCGCCGCACGACGAGCATCAGCCGGGTGTACGCGGCCTCGTCCAGGTCCCTGACGACGTGCTCGACATGCGCCTTCGGCGCGACGAGCACCCGACCCGGGAGAGTGGGCCAGCGGTCGAGGAACGCGATGTGGGCGTCGTCCTCGTAGGCCGCCTCGTGGCGGTAGTCCGGGTCCCCACCGAGAAACGCGCAGACGAAGCAGGGCCCGTTGCGGGCCCGTTCCTCGTACGCGGCGATGTCCATGTCCCTCTTCATGCGCGTGGGCCTCCCTTCGTCCTCACTTCGGCGGCAGTTGGGCGCTGATCGCGGTGTCGAGTTCGTCCATGGTCCGCCGGAAGGCGTGGTCGAGGTCGACGCCGTACCGATGGGCGAGGATCAGGACCGACCACAGGCAGTCCGCCAGCTCGTGCTCCAGCGCCTCGCGCCCGCCGCCGGGCACGTCGCGGGCACCCTCCTCCGCCATGACGAGCTTCGCGAGGTCACCCACGTCCCCGACGAAGCCGAGCATGAACTCCTCGCGCGTCCACACCCGGCCGCGGGTCCGCTCGTTCAGTTCGTCGTAGAGATCGTGGATCCGCAGTGCCCGGGCCTGTAACTCGTGTAGCTCCATGAGCGTTGAAGCCCTCCGTCCGCTCCGAGAGACTGGAGACTACGACTATGCCTTCTTCCTCCTCCGCCTCCGCGCGATTCGTCTTCATCGACCCCGACGGCACCGGCGGTGACTGGGCGCACGTCGTGGTCGAGGCGCCGACTGGAGTGTTCTACCAGCAGGAGTACGGCGGCACTTCGCGCCGGCAGGGCCAGGCGGAGGGCTACCTGGTCCCCGTGGCCGGGGCCTCGGCCGGAATCGACGCGCTCGCGGAACTCTTCGCGGTGTTCCGGGGCGGTGGGGCCGGAGGCCATGCCTGGGCGGAAACGGAGTTGGACGCGCTGCGGGCAGCCGTGGGGGCCGTCCGGTTCTGGGCCTGCGACGGCGCGGCCGAGACGCCGCACCCGCTGCGGCTCGACGAGTCCCGCCTGCCCGAGGCCGACGACGCGTGGCTTCCCGTGCGTACGCCCGACGGCCCCGGACTCCTGGTGTGGTCCCCCAGACGCGTCAAACCAGCGTGAGGTCAGGCCGGCCGGACACGTCAGTGTTCTCCGCCAGTCACCGTCGCCAGAAGAGGTGATGCACCACCCCACTCGGGCTCGGGATCTGCTCCAAATGAAAGCGGTCGACAAGGGCGTCGGGACTCGGCCACAGCCTTTCGCCGCGACCGATTTCGACTGGTGCAACGGCGACGTGCATCGTGTCGATGAGATCGGCGTCGAGAAACTCCCGGATCGTGGCGACACCGCCGCCGATCCGCACGTCCTTGCCCTCGGCGGCGTCCAATGCCCGCGCCAGCGCATCCTTCGGAGACGCATTGAGGAAATGGAACGTGGTGTCCCCCCGGGTGATCGAGGGTCGCTCATGGTGAGTGAGGACGAACACCGGCGTGTGGAACGGCGGTTCGTCCCCCCACCACCCTTGCCAGTCGTAGTTCTCCCACGGCCCCCGCTGCGGACCGAACTTGTTGCGCCCCATGATCTCGGCGCCGATGTTGTTGGCGAAGTCGCGAGTGAAGTAGTCGTCGAGACCGTAGGTGCCACCCGGTTCGGTCCGGGTGGGGGCGTGAGCGGTGGCACCCGACCAGGAGAAGAGCGCAACGTGATCGGCGTGGCCGAACGGGCGATCAAGGCTTTGCCCCTCCCCGGAGCCGTAGCCGTCGCTGGAGACATTGAAATTCTGAACGCGGACCAACTGTGTCATCGATTCCCCTTCCGATTGCAATATGCAACCGGTTGGCAATCTACCTAGACTGATCGCATGATGCAACCGGTTCCTCATGGCAAGCTCCCAGTACCCCCGGGCAAGTCCGGCTGTCCGATCAATATGACGATCGAGCTCCTCGGGGACCGGTGGAGCCTGATCGTCCTGCGCGACATCATGTTCGGCGGCATCACCCACTTCCGCGAGCTGCTCGCCGCGTCCATGGAAGGCATCGCGTCGAACATCCTGGCCGCCCGCCTCGCGAAACTCGTCGCTGCGGGCCTGCTCACCCGTGACGACGACCCGAGCCACCGCCAGAAGGTCGAATACCACCTCACCGAGGCGGCGATCCAGCTCGTCCCGGTCATGGCCCAGCTGGGTGCGTGGGGCGCCCGATGGTTGGATACGGCGCCGGAACTGACCGTGCGGGCCGAACTGCTGGCCGCCGGCGGCCCCCCGCTGTGGGAGCGATTCATGGCTGAACTCCGTGCCACTCACCTGGCCGGAGCGTCGATACCTGCAGATGGAGTGCTTGCGGAACTGACCGCCGCCTATCTCGAAGCAGCCGCTGAGCGCGGGGGCGAGACAGCCGGATAGACGGTGTGCCGCCGCTGAACCCGCGGCGGCAGTCCACTGAAAGCCGCATGACCCTCAGCGAACCAACGCGGTGCAGTACTAGGCGTCGGCGTGGGTGCCGGCGTA
>NZ_JBHUUW010000054.1:11449-55419 GCF_042670825.1 Streptomyces sp. NPDC057137
CGTAGGCGATGAAGTTGCTCCAGGCGGTGGGGGTGAGGAGGAGGACGGGGCCGGTGGGGGTTTTGCTGTCGCGTACGGGGATGACGCCGGGGTAGCTGTCGGCGACCTCGACGCAGTTGCCGCCGTCGGAGTTGCTGTAGCTGGACTTACGCCACTGCGCGGTGCTCAGGTCCGGGCTAGGCATGGGCATGGGTGCCGGCGTAGGCGATGAAGTTGCTCCAGGCGGTGGGGGTGAGGAGGAGGACGGGGCCGGTGGGGGTTTTGCTGTCGCGTACGGGGATGACGCCGGGGTAGTCGTCGGCGACCTCGACGCACTGGCCGCCGTCGCCGTTGCTGTAGCTGGACTTACGCCACTGGGCCGTGCTCAGGTCGGGTCGGGGGCGCATGGGTTTTTCTCCTCCAGCAGTCGCTCGATGAACGCCACGGACTTCCGGGGCGACAGGGCCAAGTCCCTCAGTAGATCGTAGGACAGGCGCAGTTTCTCGACGTCTGACGGATCCTCGATCAACTCTCCTGAGTGGGCGTCTTCCGTGTAGGCGACGGCCTTGCCGTCCGGGAGCCAGAGGACGGTGACCGACGTGCCCAACAGGCCGTGTGGCCCCGCATCGAAAGGCAACACCTGAAGCGTGACGTTTGGCAACTGGCCGGCCTCCAGAAGGTGTTCCAGTTGCCGCGTCCACTCCTGGGGTTCTCGCGTTTTGCGCCGCAGTACGGACTCGTCCAGGACCGCGCGGAAGTGCGGTGCGTTCTCGCGCCGTAGGAGCTCTTGTCGTCCCAACCGCGCCGCGATCTCTTCGGACAGGTCGTGCTCGTCGCGCGGACGTGTTGCCTCGAACACCTCGCGGGCGTAGCCCTCCGTCTGGAGGAGACCGTGAATGGCGCCCACGGAGTACGCGTACTGCACCGTCGCTTTCGCCTCCAACTGCATGAACCGCTTGTACTTGTCCGCGAACGCGTCCTGCCGTGCCAACTGCCACAGCATCATCAGTTGCTCACCCGTCCCGTACACCGCGCTCAACGCGGCGATGACCTCCGGGGACCCCACCCGCACACCCGTTTCGAGCTTGTGCAGATACGCACGGTCATAAGTCGTCTCCTCGCCCAGCGTGGCCAACGACTTGCCCGACTCCTCGCGCAGCCGCGCCAGTTCCTTCGCGAGCAGGAGCCGTGCCGACGGCCTCTGACCTGCGTTCGACTTCCGTTCCCCCATGACAACTCCCCTGTGTCCGACGGCAACCCGGCTACGCCCAAGCCCTTTTGGACACGGCCGCATCTGCCGATTCTTGATGCACGGAACGTAATTGCGCAATGACGGAAGGTGCGTCCTACTCATGTTCGAACCAGACGCTCGAACCGCGTCCCGCGTCGCCGCCGATGTGGCCGAACTCGACGCCGTCGTGCATGGCGGCGGCTTCTGGCGGCTCGTGCCCGAGTCCGTCCCCCGTGTGTACGCACCTGTGACACCTGAGCTGCTTCGGCGCGTTGAGCACGGACTGAAGCGGGTCGCGGAGTGACCGGCAGCGAGGCGCGACGGTTTCTGTCCCGGTTGATGAGTGCGTTCGGTACGGATGGGGTGTTGGTGGTGCGGAAACTGGACGGCTACGGCGAGGGCGACGGCGACACGGAACAGCTTCTCGGACCGGGTGCGGCGCTCGCGTGGCCCAAGTGCGAGTGCGGCAGCCCGAAATGCCCGGACTACGTACCGCCCGCACCGCCCCCGACGGACCTGAGCGTACGACTGGCGGAGCGCAACCAGCACAGTCGGCGGGGGCGGCCGTAAGCGCGTCGCGACCCGCCGCTTGCCCCGGTGACAAGGCGCAGTCGGTGTGCGAAGGTCGAAATCCTTCTCGTATCGGGGGTTTTGGATGGCGATCACCTTTGGATTACCGGTGGTGCTCTTATGGCTGATATTGGGGCTGCTGCCCGTTCGGAACCCCTCCGCGCGGCGGCTGTGGATCGGCATCTACATGGGCATTTCGATGCTTGTTCTGCTGATCGCGTACCTCTACAGCGCGGATAACCAGACGAGCGGTTGGGCCGATTCGGCCGACGATCAGTACTTCATGCTTCTGTACGCCGCCGTGTTGGTGGGACCGGGGATGCTCGCGGCGCTGGTACGTCTCCTGGTGTCCCAGCCCGACCCGCCAGCGCCGCCTCCGTACGCGCCGCAATACCCGCCGCCGTACCCGCCGCCGTATCCGCACCCGCCGCGGAACTACCCGCGGTTGCAATACCGTGGCCCGGAGGGCGGCCCGACTCCGCCGCCGGTGGATCCACCGCCGCCACCGCCTCCGCCGACCTCACCTCCCACGATCTGAGGATCGGGCGCCGCGCGGTCAGAGGACCAGAGGACCAGAGGACGCACATGAGCAACGACGTCACCGGATTCAAGGACATCTCCCCGACCACGCTCGCCGACTCCCTGGGCCGCGAGCAGGTCATGGACATCGGTATTCGCCCGCTCTGGCCCTCGATGCCGCGCATCGCCGGTCCGGCTTTCACGGTGCGGTGTCCGGCCGGTGACAACCTCATGCTGCACGCGGCGATCTACCGCGCGGAGCCGGGCTCGGTGATCGTCGTACAGGCGGGCGACGTGGATTACGCGCTGGCCGGTGGGAACGTCTGCGCCGTCGCGCAACGGCGCGGCATCGCGGGGTTCGTGCTCGACGGGGTGATCCGCGATCTGGCCGAGGTGCGCGAGTCGGGCTTTCCGGTCTTCGCGCGGGGTGTCATCCCCGTCCCGGGGACCAAGGCGGCGGTCGAGCCGCTGAACCGGGAGGTGCGATGCGGCGGGGTGGCGGTGAACGCCGGGGACATCGTGGTGGCCGACGAGGAGGGCATCGTGGTGACTCCGCGCGCCCGCCGGGACGAGGTGCTTTCCGCGTCGCGGGCGAAGCTGGCCAAGGAGGCGGCCGAATCGCTGGACGAGTGGGAGGCGGCGCACCGCGCCCGCATCGACAAGATCCTCGCCGACGGCGGCGGCGACTTCGAGTCCAAGTAAACGGCTGCAGGTGCTCGGTACCGACCTGCCGACCGGTGAGATGCCGCCCGAATGGGCTGACACGTTCAGGGCCGTACCGCGCGCGTGGTTTCTTCCCGGCCTCGTCTGGGCGCACGACATGGCCACCGGCCGCAGCGTCCCCGTGTCCCGTACCGACGAACCCGACGCGTGGGAGCGGGCCGCGTACGCGAACGTGCCACTGGTGACCCAGTGGGACGACGGCCGGCACACCGGCACCGAGCCGGGCGCCGTGCCGACCAGTTCCGCGAGTATGCCGTCGGTCGTGGCCGCCATGCTCCGGGACCTGGAGGTGAGCGACGGCATGCGCGTGCTTGAGATCGGTACCGGTACCGGCTGGAACGCCGCGCTCCTTGCCCACCGGCTGGGTGGCTCCGACGTGGTCAGCGTCGAGATCGACCCGGCGGTCGTCGCGCAGGCCCGCGCGGCGCTGACGCCGGTACGGCCGAGCCCCCAGGTGATCCACGGCGACGGCCGGGACGGGTGGGCGGACGCGGCACCGTACGACCGCGTGATCGCCACGGCAGGCGTACGCGCCCTCCCGTCCCGCTGGCTGGAGCAGACGCGGCCCGGCGGGATCATCCTTGCCCCGTGGGGCACCCACTACAGCGACCAGGACGCTCTCGTCCGGCTGACCGTGGGGGACGACGGGCGTGCGGTCGGGCCGTTCCTGCGCATGGTCGAGTTCATGAAGCTGCGGGACCAGCGGCTGGACTGGGACCGATTCCGGACGTACGTACCGGAGTACCCCGACTTCCCCGGCGACGCGGACGTGTCCCGAACACCGCTCGCGCTGGCCGACCTGGGACGCCGGTACGACTCCGTACGGTTCGTGATCGGGCTTCGGGTGCCTGATTGCGCCCACGTTGTCAACCAGACTGGCGAGGAGGCCGGCAAGGCGTGGTTCTTCGACCTGGGGAGTCGGTCGTGGGCCACTGTCGAGTTCCGCGACCGGGTCGGTGACGCCGCCACGGTCCACCAGTCCGGGCCACGTCGCCTGTGGGACGAGGTGGAGGCCGCCGTGACGTGGTGGGTCGACCGAGGCAGACCCGGCGTTGACCGGTTCGGGCTCACGGTCGGCCCGGACGGAAGCGCGCGCCCGTGGTACGAGGCCCCGTCTGACACGGCCTAGGGGCGCGGCCCGTACGACGGGCAGGGCGAGTTGACGAAGGCGCTCCTGCCCGCGATGGGGCAGGAGCGCCGGGCCACGCAGGACCGGTCAGCTGTGGGAGACCGTGAGGCCGTAGAAGCCGACCTTCGCGCCCTTCGTGGTGCTGTCGGACGACGACTGGTTGTACGAGCCCGCCTTGAAGTACTGCTTGTACTTGAAGAAGGACGACGGGATGTCGTAGTGCGTCGTGGAGCCGTTGACCGTGATGTCGAGCGTGTCGCCGCCCGAGACCGCGATCGTGTACGTCCAGGTCTTGCCCACCGGTACGTTGCCGACCGGGTGCAGCGTCTGGCCGCCGTCGGGCGAGTTCTCCGTACCGACGATGATGTCGCCGTTCGAGCGGTAGTACAGCTCGACCAGGGGCTTGGTGGACGAGCCGCCGCTGCCGAGGTGGATCTGTCCGACGGCGACGTTCTTCGTGACCGACACGACGCGCAGGGTCGCACTGAGCTTGTGGCTGCCGCTCAGTGACCAGTCCGCGGCGCCGCCGCCGCGCTTCATCTCGCGGAGTTCGGAGCGGGCGTACTTCGAGTTGGGCGTGGTGACGCCCTTCTCCGGTGCCCAGAACGTCATCGCGCCGTCGCGGGTGTCCGTGTAGAAGTACTTGTCCTGGAACCCGTTCTTTCCCTGGAGCCGGTCGGACGAGATCGTGGTCGGCGAGCCGGGAGAGCCCACGGGCTCCTGGAGTTGCCACACGGCGAGGTCGAAGTTGCCGCCGGGGGCGACATTCGGATCCGCGAAGACGCCGTTGGTGGATGTGGTGGATTTGGTGCTCTCCTGGACGGAGGGCGCGGCCGGTGCGGCCGGCGCCGCGAGGGCCAGGGCGGCGGTCGCGGCGGTGGCGGTGGCCAGGGAGGTGAGAAGCGGACGCATGCGCATGGGGGGTGCCTTCCCGCAGTCACTCGGTCAGCCTGCAAGTTCAGCATGCTGAACGATGTGTTCAGATATGAACATTGGCTGACGCTAAGGGGCTGGCGTGAGCGCGTCAATGCTGGGTCGAAGCTCATTGCCAAACAATGAGACGCGCCCTCCGTGGTCCACCGGAGGGCGCGTCTCGTGGTGTCTCAGTTGCGATCAAGCTGTGCGGGATGACCGCCAGGCCGGGAGCGCCGCGAGCAGCTTGCCGTAGACCTCCGCGTCCGGGAGGTCCTTCGGGGTCGGTCCCGCGTGGAAGAACGCCACGTTCGGAGCTTTCTCGTCCGCGCCCAGCTTGCGCGCGAAGTCGAACCCCTTCGCCTCGTGCTCGCCGAACGCCACGATCTGCCAGAACAGCGGCAGCTTCGCGGCGTCCGCGAACGACTTCTCCGCGACCTGCTTGGCCTCCGGCGCGCCGTCCGTCTGGAAGATCACCAGTGCCGGGCCGGGGTTGCCCGCCTTCTCATGGAGGGCGACGACCTCTTCCACCGCGCGGTGGTAGTTCGTCCGGCCCATGCGGCCGAGCCCGGCGTGCAGTTCATCCACCTGGTTCTCGTACGAGGAGAGGGACAGCTCCCCCGTACCGTCGATCTCCGTCGAGAAGAAGACGACCTGCACGGTCGCCTTCTCGTCCAACTGCGCCGAGAGCGCGAGCGCCTGCTCGCCGAGGCGCTGGGCGCTGCCGTCCTTGAAGTACGGGCGCATGGAACCCGAACGGTCGAGCACGAGGTAGACGGTCGCGCGCTCCCCGGCCAGGCCGAGGTCCTTGAGCGCGACGCCGGCCGCCTTGTACGCGTCGACGAGGCCGGGCGCGCGGGACTTGACCCGGGCGAGGGAGAGCGCGGGCTTGCCGGCCGCCTCCGGCTCGGGGGCAACCACTGCCACCGGCTCGGGTACGACGACGGGCTCGGCGGCGGGGGTCGGCTCCGGTACGACGACGGGCTCGACCTCGGCCACCGGTTCCGGTACGACGACAGGCTCGGGCTCGGGGGTCGGCTCGGGTACGACGACGGGCTCCGGCTCCGATACGACCTCCGCCACCGGCTCCGGTACGACGACGGGCTCCGGCTCCGATACGACCTCCGCCACCGGCTCAGGCTCCGGCTCGGGTGTGACGACCGGCTCAGGCTCCGCCGCCTTCACCGGCTCCGGCGCGGACTGCTCCTGTGCCTGTGCCTGCGCCGGGACCGTCGCCGTCTTCGGCTCCTCCCGCTTCGTCTGTGCCGGGACGCTCGGCTCCGGCGTCGACGTACGCGGATTGTCGAACGCCGCGGCGACCAGGTCGTCGGCCTTCTCCGCCTCCGACCTCTCGGACCTCTCCGGCCTCTCCGGCCGGTCCGTCTTCGTCGTGGACTTCTCCGCCGTCACTCTCGCAGCGGCGGGTGACGGCTCCTTGGCCGGTGCGGGCACCGTGGCCGCGGCCGTCGTCGTGGTCGTGGTCGTCGTGGTGACTGGCGTCGTGGGCTCTGGCTGATGCGTGCGCTCGGTCTGGGCCGGTACCGTCGTGGCCGCCGACTCGTCACGCTCCGCACGCTCGCGACCAAACACCTTGCGCAGCAAGCTCCGAATGCCCATGGGCGAGGCCTTTCAGATGAGTTGGGTGCGGCATATATCCGCACTTGGAACAGGGGATCCGGGGGCATACCCCGACCGGAACTCAACATCCCTGGCCACGGCGGATACGTAAGGTTAGCGGCCACCCGGCGCCCGCTCCGGCAGGGGCGCCCCGGGACCTGGAATGTGGTGACCGGGTGGCCCCCTCCGGAGCCCGGTCGACTCACATTCATGCCACGTTCACCTTGAGGCCGCTGAACCGCGTGCCTACGCGCATAGCGTCGCCGCCGTACATATCCCGACACATTGTCGGCGCAGGGCGCGCCGAGCATGGCCCATCGGAGGGGAAAGTGCGCAAACTGCTGCCGCTGCTGAACTCGCACCCGGGCGGACGTTCCGCCATGACCTGCCGTTACCGCTGTGGTGACGCGTGTTTCCACGAGACGCCCAACACCAGTGACAACGAGTACGTCGGCGACGTCATAGCCGGTGCCCTGTCCCGCCGTTCGATCATGCGCGGCGCCGCCGTGGTGACCGTCGCCGCCGCCGCGGGTACGGCCATCGTGGCCGGCACCGGCAACACCCCCGCCTCCGCCACTCCCCTCGTCGGAGGCGACAACGGCCACGGCAACGGCAACGGCGGCAAGAAGACCGACGGCGCGCGCGGACTGCGCTTCGCGCCCGTCGCGCCCAACACCGCCGACAAGGTGACCGTCCCCGACGGCTACACGCAGAACATCGTCGTCCGCTGGGGCGACCCGATCCTGCGCGGCGCCCCCGAGTTCAACCCGAACAAGCAGACCGCCAAGGCGCAGGCCGGCCAGTTCGGCTACAACAACGACTTCCTGAGCCTGCTGCCGCTCAAGCGCGAGCGCGGCAAGCAGCTCCTCGTGGCCAACCACGAGTACACCGACGAAATCCTGATGTTCAAGGGTTACGACGCCAACAAGCCCACCCGCGAGCAGGTCGAGATCGCCTGGGCCGCGCACGGTCTGTCGGTCGTCGTGGTGGACGAGCAGCCGCGCAGCGGAAAGCTCACCGTCGTACCGCGTCACGAGCTGAACCGCCGTATCACCGTCACGACCGAGTTCCGGCTCACCGGACCGGCCGCGGGCTCCGAGCTGCTGCGCACCTCGGTCGACCGTACGGGCAAGAAGGTCTACGGCACGCTCAACAACTGCGCCGGCGGCACCACCCCGTGGGGCACGATCCTGTCGGGCGAGGAGAACTTCAACCAGTACTTCGCCAACGGATCGAGCGCCACCGACAAGCGCTACGGCATCGGCACCGCCGCCACCGAGCGCAAGTGGGAGCAGTTCGACAAGCGCTTCGACCTGAAGCAGGAGCCCAACGAGGCGCACCGCTTCGGCTGGGTCGTCGAGCTGGACCCGTACGACCCCGATTTCACGCCGCGCAAGCGCACCGCGCTCGGCCGCTTCAAGCACGAGGCCGCGCAGCCGCGCCTCACCGCCGACGGCCGGGCCGTCGTCTACATGGGCGACGACGAGAAGTTCGACTACTTCTACAAGTTCGTGTCGTCCAAGGCGATGAAGAAGGGCGACAGCCGCGCCGCCCACCAGCACAACCTCACGCTGCTGGACGAGGGCACGCTGTACGTCGCGAAGCTGACCGGCGACAGCCCGGTCGAGGACGTCGACGGCAGCGGCAAGCTGCCCAAGGACGGCGAGTTCGACGGCTCCGGCGTGTGGATCCCGCTGGCCACCGGCGATGTCTCGCACGTGCCCGGCATGACCGCCGACGAGGTGTACGTGTTCACGCGCCTCGCCGGTGACAAGGTCGGCGCCACGAAGATGGACCGCCCCGAGGACGTCGAGCCCTCGCCGCGCACCGGTCGCGTGTACGTCGCGCTGACGAACAACACCGACCGCGGCGCGGCGGGCAAGGCCCCGGCGGACGAGGCCAACCCGCGCAAGGCCAACAAGCACGGCCAGATCCTGGAGCTGGCCGAGAACTGGGACGACCCGGCGGGCGACGGTTTCGCCTGGCGGCTGTTCCTGGTCGCGGGCGACCCGAAGGACCCGGCGACCTACTTCGCGGGCTTCCCGAAGGACAAGGTCAGCCAGATCTCCTGCCCGGACAACGTGGCGTTCGACTCGCACGGCAACCTGTGGATCTCCACGGACGGCGCCCAACTCGGCTCGCACGACGGCCTGTTCGGTGTGGCGACGCAGGGGGAGCGGCGTGGTGAGCTGAAGCAGTTCCTCACCGTCCCGAACGGCGCGGAGACCTGCGGCCCGATCGTTCAGGACCGGCGCGTCCTGGTCGCCGTGCAGCACCCGGGCGAGATCGACGGCGCGACGGTCGACAACCCGCTCAGCGCGTGGCCCGACGGGCGCGGCAAGATGGTCCGCCCGGCGGTCGTGGCGGTCTGGCGCAAGGACGGCGGCGACATCGGCGTCTGAGAAGACGACTGACAGCAGTGTGCTCAATCAATCGCCGGACGGGCTGCTCCAGCCCGTCCGGCGATTGTCATCTGCCCGGCGGTGAGTGCCACGGCAGCCGCGCGCTCAACGTGAACGTGCCGTCCACCGAGCCGTGCCGCAGCGTGCCGCCGTCGAGTTCGACCCGCTCGTGCAGTCCGGTGAGGCCCGCGCCCGCGCCGGGGATCGCCGACGCGGTCACGCCGACCGGCAGCGGATTGCTGACCTCGACCGTCACTTCGGTACGGGGGGAGCCCGCGTACACCCTGACCGTCACGTGCGAACCGGGCGCGTGCTTACGGGCGTTGGTCAGGCCCTCCTGCACCACGCGGTAGGCCGTGCGTTGGAGCTGCGGCCGGGGCGGCTCGGAGTCGACCTCCGCCCCGTAGTCCACCGTCTGGCCCGCCGCCCGCGCCTCGTCCACGAGACCCTTCAGGTCGTCCATCTTCGGCTGCGGCGGGGCGGTTTCGCCGCTGTCCGTGTCGGTGCGGAGCACGTACAGAACGTCGCGCAGCTCGTTCAGCGCCTGGTGCGCGTTGTCGCGGATGACCTGCGCGCTCTCGGCGATCTCCGCGCCGCTCAGCTGCACGCCGGACCCGGCTTCCGCCCGCCGTGTGCGGTACGCGAGCGCCCCGGCGTGCACGGAGAGCAGCGAGATGCGGTGCGCGAGGACGTCGTGCATCTCGCGTGCGATGGCGGTGCGTTCGGCGCGCCGGGACTCGGCGAGGCGGCGCGCGTGCTCCGTACGCTCCCGGTCGGCGTCCTCGCGCAGCTTCAGCACGAGCAGCCGGCGGGCTCGGAGCGCGCTGCCCCAGGCGAAGAAGACCAGGTAGTAGGCGAGGACGAAGACCGCGGCCGCCCAGCCGCCCTCGTACGGGACCGAGTAGATCAGTACGTACGGCGAGACGGCCGCGATCATCGCGCACAGCACCGGCAGCGAGCGCTGCCACGGGACGCGCAGCGCGAGGTTGAGGATGATCACCACGCCGGCGCCGGAGCCGGTGTTGGTCAGGGCGCCGACGGGCACCATGATCAGCCCCAGGAGGAGCGGGAAACGGCGCCGCCACCAGAGGGCGAGGCAGGCGACCGCGCCGAGCGGCGCGTCCAACGCGACGATCCAGTCCGGGAGATAGTCGTACGTGGAGAGCCGGGTGGCCATCAGCGCCCACACGGCCACGGCCCACGCGAAGGCGAGGGCGTCGACGGTCCAGTCACGGGCGGTGCGGCGGACGGGGCCGCGGAAGGCCAGTGCGCCGGGCAGTATCGACCTCGGTACGGAGTCGTGTTTGTCGCCGGCGCTGGTGTCGTCGTCTTCGCCGTCTGGATGGCCGGGGTCGGTCATGGTCCGAGCCTAAGCGGGCGCCGTCGGACGACGAAACGCCCCGCACGGGCGTCCGGAGACCGTACCGGCCACCGGACGGACCCGGCGGATCAAGAGGTGGTCGGCTTGCGGAAGCTCTCGATCAGGCTGCTGAAGCTGTCGTCGGCGTGCCCGGCCGTGATGCCCCGCTCGAAGATCGCCAGCACCGCTTCGGGCAGCGAGGCGTCGACCCCGGCGTCCTTGGACGTCTGCACGACGTGGTCGACGCTCGCGACGCCCATGGCGAGCCGGTCGACATCGCCCGGGTGCTCGCCCGCGTCGATGCGCGGGGCGTAGAAGCCGAAGAAGTCCGGCATCGTACGGGCTGTCTCGGAGACGTACGGCAGCAACTCCTCGGCCTTGATCCCGTGCGCCTCGGCGACCGCGAGGGAGTGCAGGAAAGCCAGCGAGGTCGTCCAGAAGACACCCATCTGGAGCTGGTAGTACAGCGCGGCCAGCCCCGGGTCCTCGCCCCGGTAGTCGGTCGATGTGAGGACTTCCAGGACCTCCCGGCTGTCCTCGAACACACTCTTCGGACCGCTGTAGAAGGTGACGGAATCCTGGCTTCCGATGCCGGTGGGCGGCACCGACACACCGCCCGTGAGGTACCGCGCGCCGTGGCCGGCCGCCCAAGTGGCCGCCGCGCGCGCCTTGTCGGGGGTGTCGGAGCTGAGGTTGACCAGGGTCCGTCCCGGCAGCGCGTCGGTGGCGGACCCGAGGACGGCGTACATCGCGTCGAGGTCGGTCAGGCTCAGGACGACGAACTCGCCGGCGGACAGCGCCTCGGCGGGGGTGGCGGCCAGGGTGGCGCCCCTGGCCACCAGGTCGTCGGCCCTGCTCCTGGTCCGGTTCCACACGGTCACGGGGTGGCCGCCGGCGAGGAACGTGCCGGCCATCGCACGCCCCATCGGACCCAGCCCGACGACGGTGATCGACTGCTTCCGCATCACAACTCCTTCTGTCCAGATCTCTAAAGCGATCGTTCTATTCAGCGATGAGGCTAGCACCTCACTAGAACGAGCGCTCTATTTAGTGGGAGTCGGAAACGCGTTGCCTTCTCCTGGCCGCCCCGCCTATCGTTGGCGGCGTCCTTGTTGTCTCCGATAGAGGTGGACGTTGCGCATCTGAGGTTCGCGATCATCACGCGGTACGGCCCCAGGCTCCGGCCTGCGCCTGTACGCCCGCGTGGATGCGACCTCGATGCATATGCCGTCCCGGGCCCTCCCACCTCTCGGACAGCCGCATCCTGTTAATCCCGGCTCAGGCCCGGTCGCCGCGTGGTCTTCGCATACGACGCCCCCATCCCACCGCGCCAGCGAGGACCACCACCATGTCCACCGCCCTGCCCCCCAGCGCTTCCCTGACCTGCTCCGCGCTCTCCTTCCAGTGGCCGGACGGCACCCCCGTGTTCGACGGGCTCTCCCTCGGCGTCGGCCGGGGCCGCAACGGTCTCGTCGGTGCCAACGGCACCGGCAAGAGCACACTTCTGCGGCTGCTGGCGGGCGAACTGCGGCCCTCGGCCGGTTCGGTCACCGTCGGCGGCAGCCTCGCCTACCTGCCGCAGAACATCACCCTCGACACCGCCCTCCGCGTCGACCAGGCACTCGGCATCGCCGGACGACGGGCGGCGGTGCGCGCCATCGAGAGCGGAGACGTGAGCGAGGAACACTTCGAGACGGTCGGCGAGGACTGGGACGTCGAGGAACGCGCCGTCGCCACACTCGGCTCCCTCGGGCTCGGCGCGATCGACCTGGACCGCACCGTCGGCGAGATCTCCGGCGGTGAGACGATCCTGCTGCGCCTGGCCGCGCTGCTCCTGGAGCGTCCCGACGTCCTCCTGCTGGACGAGCCGACGAACAACCTCGACCTGGCGGCCCGCGCCAGACTCTACGAAGCCGTCGACTCCTGGCGCTCCGGCGTGCTCGTCGTGGTGAGCCACGACCGTGAGCTGCTGGAGCGCGTCGACCGGATCGCGGAGCTGCGCGCCGGCTCGGTGAGCTGGTACGGGGGCGGCTTCTCCGCGTACGAGGAGGCGCTGGCCACCGAGCAGGAGGCGGCCGGCCGCATGCTGCGCACCGCCGAGGCGGACGTACGGCGCCAGAAGCGGGAGCTGGAGGAGACGCAGATCAAGAACGCCCGCCGGCAGCGCCAGGACAAGAAACTCAACGACCGGCGCAAGGCCTCCCGGATCGTCGCGGGCGGACTGAAACGTGCCGCGCAGGAGTCGGCGGGCAAGTCGCGGGTCCTGCAGGAGGAGCGGCTGAGCGACGCGCGCGAGCGGCGCGAGGAGGCGGCGGACGCGATCCGCGACGACGCCGAGATCCGGGTGAGCCTGCCCCGTACCGCCGTACCCGCGGGCCGTACGGTCCTGACCTTGCACGAGGTACGGCCCCGCTACGGGCGGCTGCGGGAAGGAACCCTCGACGTACGCGGCCCCGAACGGATCGCCCTCGTCGGACGCAACGGCTCCGGCAAGACGACCCTGCTGCGCACGCTCACCGGGGAACTCGCGCCGCTGTCGGGGGAGGCGAAGACCTTCGTGCCGTCGCGGTTCCTGCCGCAGCGGCTCGACGTGCTCGACCCGGAGCTGAGCGTCGCGGCGAATGTCGCGCACCTGGCACCCGGCACCACCGACAATCACATCCGCTCGCAGCTCGCGCGCTTCCTCTTCAAGGGCGCGCGGGCGGAGCAGCTCGCCGGCACGCTGTCGGGCGGCGAACGTTTCCGCGCGGCGCTGGCCGCGATGATGCTCGCCGCGCCTGCCCCGCAACTGCTGATGCTGGACGAGCCGACGAACAGCCTCGACATCGCGAGCGTGCGGCAGTTGACGGGCGCGCTGGAGTCGTACGAGGGCGCGCTGCTGATCGCGAGCCACGATCTGCCGTTCCTCGAATCGGTGGGGATCACGCGCTGGCTGGTGGTCGGGGAGGAGCTGCGGGAGACATCGGCGGACGAGGTGCGGGACGCGCTTTCGGATGCGGCGACCGATCCCTCGGCGCACGAGGAGGACACGCTCTAAGCTCGGCGGCATGGCTGCTGCTGAAGCTCACGCCGGGACCGGGGACCAGGGGACCGTACGCGCCGACGTCTGGATCTGGTCGGTGCGGCTGACCAAGACCCGCTCCCAGGCGGCGTCCGCGTGCCGCGCGGGCCACGTCCGCGTCAACGGGGAGCGGGTGAAGCCCGCGTACGCGATCAAGCCGGGCGACGAGATCCGGCTCCGGCACGCGGAGCGCGAGCGGGTCGTCGTACTGACCCGGGTCGTACGGAAACGAGTCGGCGCCCCGGTGGCGGTCCAGTGCTACGTGGACAACAGCCCGCCGCCCCCGCCCCGCGAGTTCGCGGGCCCGGTGGCCGTCCGGGAACGTGGCGCGGGCCGCCCGACGAAGCGCGAACGACGGGTGCTGGACGAACTCCAGGGCCACTGACCCGGACACTGATTCCAGAGGTGGTTCCAGGGCGCCGAAGCTTAACCGCACACAGTCACCTCATGTGCACGGAAAGTAAAAGTCGTTGTCGTGGGGAAGGTCATCTTCATGAACCACGACTGTGACCAGCACATGAGGCTTCGACTCCCCCGTCATCCCCGCAGCGTCGGCCGTGCCAGGAAGGCCCTGCGCGGGCTCATGAGCCCGCCGGGGGGCCTGCCGGGGGAGCTGGGCGACACGGCCGCGTTGCTGCTGTCGGAGTTGGTCACCAACGCGCTGCGGCACGGGTCGCCACCGGGGCGGGAGATCGTGGTCACCGTACGGAGGGCCGACGGGCTGCTGCGGATGGAGGTCGAGGACGCGGGGGACTCGCTGCCCCGGCCGCGTACGCCCGACCCCATCGACGAGTGCGGGCGCGGGCTGGCGCTGGTCGCCGCGCTCGCGGACGACTGGGGCGTGGCGCCGAGGCAGGGGCCGGGGAAGCGGGTCTGGGTGACGCTGAAGGCGCCGGACTACTGAGCCACTTGGCTTCTTCGTCGCCCGGTCACCGGCGGGGTGACGTGATCGCCTGCGCCGACCGGAGCTCCTGCCGCAGCGGTGCGAGCACCCCTTTCTCGTCGTCGGCCGCCGACCACCCCTTGCGTACGTCCACCAGGACGACACTGGAGCGCACCCGCGCCGCCAGTTCCCGCAACTGCTTCTCCACGTCCGCGATCTCGGCCGCGTCGGGCGGCGGCGCCCCGTGGTTGACGCGTACCCGCGCCGCCGTCGTCGCGTCGATGATCCGCTCCAGCGCGACGACCAGCGGCCACCAGGCGGCGGCGCGCGTGCCGGTGGGCGGTGGCTCGGTGAGCGCGCGCTGGAACTCGGTTCGTACGACGGACAGATCGCGGTAGATCACGCGCCGCCGCCGCACGCGCTCGGCCTGGTTCGCGGCCGGGGTCCCTGCCGCCGCCTCCTCCGTCTCCGTGTCCGTCTCCGTGTCCGTCTCCGTGTCCGTCCCCGACGCCGTTTCCGTACGGCCGGTGGTCGGGCCGAACGCGTACGCCAGGTAGTCCGCCGTGTCCTCGACGGCGTCCGCCAGCCGGTCGCCGATCCGGGTGTGCCAGCTCTCCGGCCAGAGCAGATAGCCCGCGATCAGCGCGATGGCGCAGCCGATGAGACTGTCCACGAGACGTGGCACCACCAGCGCGAACCCCTCGTGGTTGAGCACGTCGGAGAGCAGCAGGATCACGGGCGTGATGGCCGCCGTCTGGAAGCCGTAACTCTTCGCGGAGAGCGCCGGGATGAACGCGGCGAGCACCAGCATCACCGGCACGTCCCACCAGCCGCGCGGTACGTGCGACAGCACGGCCGCGGCGACGACGAGACCCGCCGCCGTACCGAGCGCGCGCAGGACGGCGCGCGAGAAGACCGAGCCGAAGTCCGGTTTGAGGACGAAGGTGACGGTGAGGGCGACCCAGTACGAGCGCGGTACGTCGATCAGCGACACCAGCGACTGCGCGAGACCGATGCAGAGCGCGAGGCGCAGCCCGTAGCGCCAGGACGTCTCGCTGAACAGCACGTCGCGCCCGGCGCGCCGGATCCGGACGCCGAGCGCGGCGGGGCGGCCGAGGCGGTCGTCGACGTTGTACGGGTCGGGGTCGGCCTTGTGCACGACGGACGCGGCGTGCCGCAGCGCGGCGTCGACGGCGCGTTCGGAGGGGGTTTCGGGCGCCGGCAGGTCGAGGTCGGCGCCGCCGAGCCTGCTCGCGTCGATCGCCTGCGCCAACTCCCTTACGGCGGCGGGGATATCGTCCGGCAGCGGGCGGCGCCGCAGATGCGCGGCGGGGGCGGCCTCGACCAGCGGGATGAGCACGTTGAGCTGCGAGAGCAGCCGTACGAGGGGGCTGCGCCTGCCGTGGTCGCGGGCGCGGCGGGCGAGGACGAGGTCGTACGCCTGGTTCAGCGCCTCGGTGACGGCCTGCCGCTTCGTGTCGTAGTCCCCGTCCGTGTCTTGGCGGCCCGCTGCCTCCAGCAGGTCGGCGCAGGCGCGGTAGGCGTCGGCGACGGCGGTCCGTTCGGCGATCCGGCCGCGGAAGGGCCAGCCGAGCAGGGACAGCACGAGCACGAAGAGGCCGCCGCAGGCGAGCAGCAGCGGGGCCACCCACCAGGGGTGGGGCATCGGGAGGCCGGCGCCGACGACGGCGTTGAGGAGCAGGAGCAGCCCGGAGACGGAGGCCACGGCCCCGATCGAGGAGATCATCCCGGAGACGAGCGCGACGAGGGTCAGCGCGACGACGGCGAGCCAGCCCCGGTCGAAGACGAGGGTGCCGAGGGTGACGCCGAGCGCGCCGAGGAGCTGGGGGATCGCGATGTTCAGTATCCGCAGCCGGTAGGCGTCGGCGGTGTCGCTGATCACGCCGGACAGGGCGCCCATGGCGGCGAGGGCGCCGTAGGTGGGCCGGTCGTAGGCGAGCCCCACGGCGAGCGGGGTGGCCAGCGCGACGGCGGCGCGGACGACGGCGGCCCAGGGGATGGGGGCGGCCTTCGGGCGCAGGCCGCTGAGCAGCCACTCGGGGGGCGCGAGCCGGGCCGTCGGACGGGCGGGGCGGGGAGGGATCACGGTGGCCACAGTGACGTATGGGGGGTGGGGCTGTCAGCCCTGGGGCTTCAGGGCCTGTCCGAGTTGCCGGGGGGCGTCGGCGGGTGTGCCCTGGAAGAGGGGCGAGCGGGAGGAGTTCTCTGCGATGGCCACACAGGCACCGACGTCCAGGCCCACAACCGGACCGCGGCACGCGCGCCCGTCGCGCTTCTCGCGTCTCCCAGGCCTCCCCGGGGGTACGGGGCTCCCGGTCCCCCTCCGTACCATCGCGGTGCCGGTCACGCTGGGCATCCTCTACGGCGTCTGGGCGCCGTTCATCCAGCGCCACGGCGGCCCGCTCAACGCCCTGCAGATCGCCCTCGGCCTGATCTCCGGTCTGGCGCTGGCCGGGCTCGTCTTCGTACTGATGTGGCTTCCCAAGACGATCGAGCCCGAACTGCGGGCCGCGGCCTTCGGCGTGGTGGCGGGCATGTCCGTGGGGTTCCTGCACAGCCTCACGTACGCGAGCGTGCTGCGGTCGTCCGGCATCGGGCTGGCGGTGGGCGGGGCGATGGCGATCGCGACGTTCTACTACTTCCACACGCGGGAGGCCTGAGTGGCGGGGGCGGGAGTGGAGCCCGCCGAGGAGCCGGCGACGGAGCGGGTGGCCGAGCGGGCGACGGAGTGGGTGGCCGAGCCGTACGGATTCCTGATCCCGGTGGCGGTCCACTTCGATGAGCTGGACTCCTTCGGGATGCTCTACAACAGCCGCTTCGGGGTGCTGGTGGAACGCGCCTGGATCGAGTACTGGCAGCAGCGGGAGCTGGCCTTCGCGAAGGACTGGACCCCTCTCCCGGACTCCTTCAACGTCGTCAAGGAATTCAGGATCACCTTCGAGGCGCCGATCGACCATCCCGGCGAGTACGGCGTCCGCATCTGGATCGAACGAGTCGGGCGTACGTCGCTCACGTACGGCTTCCGCGTCTGCTCGCAGGACGGCGGGCCGATGACGTACGCGCACGGCGTGCGCACGCTGATCCGCGTGGACCCGGAGACGAGGCGTCCCACGGAGTGGAGCGAGGAGGCACGGAAACTGACCGCCGAACTGCTCCGCCCGGCCCCGGCGGCCTGACGGCGGACTGACGGCGGACTGACGGCGGTCGGACGGGGGTCTGACGGCGGTCGGACAGCGGTCGGTCCAGGCGGTCGGTGAAGGCCGGCAGACGGACCGTCAGGGATGTCGCGGCGTGGCTGTCCCGGTCCGGGACAGCGCCTCGTCCGGGGTGAGCGTCGTGCCCCGGGCGAAGGTTTCCGCGAACGCGCCCGCGCCCAGGGCGGTTCGGGCCGAGTCCGTGATGCGGTCGACGTCGGCTCTTTCCGCCGGTGGGAGCGGGGCGCCCGTCCGTTGTCTGGCCTCCGCCGCCGCGCCCAGCAGCAGGGCCGCCGAATCGGGCCGGCCCGCGAGGGAGCGCGCGCCGGCCAGGCCCTCCAGCGCGAGCGCGACCGCGCGGGGGTCGCCGGTCGCGCGGGCCGCGGTGAGGCCGTCGAGGTGGGTGGTCAGGGCCGTCGTGGCGTCGCCGCGTTGCTCGGCGACGAAGCCGAGTTCGGCGAGGACGAGAGCGTTGCCGGCCTCGGTGGAGACCTCCGCGTACCAGTCGCGGATACGGACGAGACGCGCGTGGGCCTCGTCGAGGTCGCCCGTGCGGCGGGCGCCGAGGGCGAGGCCGATCTCCGCGTGGATCTCGCCGAACCGGTACCCCTGCTCGGCGGCCACCCGCCGGGCCCGCTCGTGCAACTCGCGGGCCCGGTCAGGTTCGCGTGTGAGCAGGGCGAGACGGCCGAGGCCGGAGAGCCGGGTGGAGACCTCCGTGTCGAGCCCCAACTCCTCGGCGATCCGCAGCCCTTCGTGGTGGACGCGGGCCGCCTCCGTGTAGTCGCCGTTGATCGCGGCGAGGTTGGAGAGTGGAATCACCGACCGCAACTCGCCCCAACGGTCGCCGAGTTCACGGAAGATCCGCGCGCTGCGTACGCCGTCGTCGCGCACCACGGCCAACTCGCCCCGGATGGTGGCGTGCATGGCCCGCCGACCCAGGGACGCGGCGATGCCCCACCGGTCGCCCAGGGTCTCGAAGCCGTGCAGGGCAAGGGCGTTGAGTTCCTCGGCCGCGGCGACAGCCCCGGCGTTGAACAGGCCGTACGCCCCGAGCCACTGCGCCGACGCGCGTCGGCGGGGCGAGTCGACGGCCGCGTGGTCGCGCGCCATCGCGTCCGTGGTGTCGGGAGAGACGGGCGCGCCGCCGAGCAGGGCGAAGGCGGCGTGGAGAGCACGGGCCTCGGCGTGGAGGGAGGGGGACGGCGGTGCGGCGGGCCCGGTGGCGTCGAGTGCCGACGCGAGGGCGCGGCGGGCCTCTTGGAGGCGGCCCGCGAGGAGCCAGTACCAGGAGAGCGCCGTGACGAGGCGGAGCGCCTCCGTCCTCCCTGTCGCCGTCGCCGTCGCCGTCGCCGTCGCCGTCGCCGTCGTCCCTGTCGCTGTGGTCAGCGCTGTGCGCAGGTTCGCCGTCTCCGCCCGCAGACGCAGCATCCGCACGCGCTGTTCCGGGCCGCGCAGGCGCGGCTCGGTCTCCTCCGCCAGCCGCAGGTAGTACCGGAGGTGTCGGTCGCGTACGGCGGTGAAGTCGCCCATCGCGTGGAGCCGTTCGGTGGCGTACGCGGCGACGGACTCCAGCAGGCGGTAGCGCGGGCCGGCGGGCCCGGCCACCCGTACCACCAGGGAACGGTCCACCAGGCGCGCCAGCAGGTCCAGCACCTCCTCGCGCGCCACACCGCCGCCCGCGCACACCGCCTCGGCCGCTTCGAGGGTGCAGCCGTCGGAGTGCGCGGCGAGGCGGCGGAGGACGATGCGTTCGGGGGCCGTCAGCAGCTCCCAGCTCCAGTCGATCACGGCCCGCAGGGTCTGCTGGCGCGCGGGCGCGCCGCGCCGGCCCGCCGTGAGGACGCGGAAGCGGTCGTCCAGCCGGGCGGCCAACTCGTGGACGCCGAGTGCGCGTACGCGGGTGGCGGCCAGTTCCAGCGCGAGCGGGATGCCGTCGAGGCGGCGGCAGATGGCGGCGACGACCTCTTCGGTCGCGGATACGTCCACCGCGAAGCCCGGGTCGGCGGCGGTGGCGCGGTCCGTGAACAGCCTTACGGCGGCTGCCTGTTGAAGCGGCTCGACCGGGAGAAGCGTCTCGCCGGACACACCCAGCGGTTCCTGGCTGGTCGCGAGCACGCGCAGGCCGGGCGCCGCGCGCAGGAGCTGTTCGGCGAGGTGGGCGACCGGCTCGACGATGTGCTCGCAGTTGTCGAGTATCAGGAGCGTTCGGCGGTCCCGCAGCGCGGCTGAGAGGCGGTCCTCGGCGGGCGCGGTCGCCGCCGCGTCGTCACGCAGACCGAGAGCCGACGCGACCGCCCCCGCGAGGTCGCCGGCGTGGCGGACCGATCCCAGTTCCACCAGCCGTACGCCGTCCCGGAAGTCGCTCGCGCAGGTGTCGGCGAGACGGCCGGCCGCCGCCAGCGCGAGGCGGGTCTTTCCGACGCCGCCCGCGCCGGTGAGGGTCACGAGCCGGGCGGTGGAGAGCAGCCGGCCGACCTCGTGCACGGCGTCGTCGCGGCCGACGAGGGAGGTGAGGGGGACGGGGAGCACGGACGCCGTCGGCGACTCGGGGGGCCCGGGGGCCCCGGGGAGTGCGGCGGGCTCGGCGGGTTCGGCGGACGTGCTCGCGTTCAGCGACGGGTCCTGGCGCAGGATCGCCGCGTGCAGCGCGCTCACCTCCGGGCCGGGATCGGCACCCAGCTCCTCCACCAGCAACGCCCGTAGCTCCGCGTACGACGCCAACGCCTCGCCCTGCCGCCCCGCCCGGTAGAGCGCCCGCATCTGTAGGAGGCGCAGCCCTTCGCGCAGCGGGTGGCGGGCGACCAGGGCGGTCAACTCCCCGGCCACCTGGGCGTGTTCGCCCAGGTCGAGCCGGGTCCGTGCCAGGTCCTCCAGGGCCGCGAGCCGCTGGTCCTCCAGCCGCCGTACGGCCGTGACCACGAAGGGCTCGTCCCGGAAGTCCGCGTACGCCGCCCCGCGCCACAGCCCCACCGCCTCCGTAAGGAGGTCGGCGCGCGCGTGCGCGGTGGCGGCGGACCGGGCCCGTACCAGCAACTCCCGGAAGCGGTCGGCGTCCACCTCGGCGCCGGTCAGGTCCAGCGCGTAGCCGGCGGGCCCGCGCACGACCCGGTCGCGGCCGATCGCGCGACGCAGTTGGGAGACCTTGCCCTGGAGGGCGTTCGCGGGCTTGCCCGGCGGCTCGGCGCCCCAGAGGTCGTCGACGAGCCGGTCGGGCGAGACGGGCCGGCCCTCGTGTGTGAGGAGGACGGCGAGCAGGGCGCGGACCTTGGCCTCGGGCACCCGTACGGCGGACCGCGCACCGTCTCCAGCGTCATCTCCGCTCCACACGGTCAGTGGACCGAGCACTCCGAACCGCATGTCTGAACCGTACCTACCGGCATCCGGACGCGGCTCCCGCAGCCGACCGTCAGCGGATCATCAGCGCCCCCGCGCAGCCTGGCTCCCGGAAACACCGGCGCCAATCACCGGCGCTGGCCACCGGTACCGCATACAGGGAGCGCGACATGAGTACGTACGAAGGTCTGAAGGCAGTCGTCATCGGTGGATCGATGGGCATGGGTCTCGCCATGGCCAAACGCCTGGTGGAGGGCGGTGCCGAGGTACTTGTCACCGGGCGCAACCCGGTGAATCTCAAGGAGGCGCGGAACGAGCTGGGCCCGTCGGCGCACGTCATCAGCTCGGACATCGCCGACCTCACCGCCGTCGCGGCGCTCGGCGATCTGATCGCCGAGAAGCTGGGCCGGGTCGACCACCTCTTCGTCAACGCGGGCATCGCGCGGCTCGCGGCGATCGAGACGGTCACGGAGGAGGACTACGACGCGCTGTTCGCCGTCAACACGAAGGGCGCGTTCTTCACCGTGCAGCGGCTGATCCCGCTGCTCAACGAGGGCGGTTCGATCGTCTTCACCACCTCCGTCGCCGACAGCACGGGCACTCCGGGCATGGGCGTCTACTCCGGTACCAAGGCGGCCCTGTGGTCGTTCGCACAGACGCTGGCGGCCGAACTGGTGCCGAGAGGAATCCGGGTCAACGCCGTGGCCCCCGGCTACATCGACACCGCGGGCTCGGGGATCCAGGGGCTGTCGGCCGAGGTCATCGAGGCGTTCCGGAGGAGCGGCGACGAGAAGACGCCCATGAAGCGGCACGGCACCTCCGACGAGGTGGCGAAGGCGGCGCTGTTCCTCGCGACGGACGCGACCTTCACGACCGGGCTGAAGCTGTCGGTCGACGGGGGTCTCGGCAAGCAGATCGCCACGCCGGAGAGCTGATACCGACAGGCGCCGTCTGACCTGCTGTTTCTCCATCCAGCGCGCCCGCCAGATCTGATCTGGCGGGCGCGCGGTCCTGTCTCGCGCCTGATGAGTGACGGTGACCGAGGGAGGGGGAGGCGACTCAGATGCGGCAGCGCGGCGAGGGGGAGCGGGACAGCGCGTCGGCGCCGCTGCGCGTCGCGGTCATCATCGGCAGTACCCGCGAGGGCCGCCTCGGTGACGCGATCGGGCGGTGGTTCGTCGAGCGGGCGGCCAAGCGGGACGACCTGGCGGTGTCGGTCGTCGACCTGGCCGACTTCGACTTCCCCGCGCGCTACCCCGACCGGGTCACGGAGCCGATGGCGGACTTCACGGCCGAGGTCGGCCACGCGGAGGCGTTCGTGGTGGTGACACCGGAGTACAACCGCTCGTTCCCCGCCTCCCTCAAGCAGGCCGTCGACTTCGCATACGACGAGTGGCAGACCAAGCCGGTCGCGTTCGTCAGCTACGGCCACGGGTCGGGCGGGCTGTACGCGGTGGAGGCGCTGCGCTCGGTCTTCACGGAGCTGCACACGGTCACCCTTCGCAACGGGGTGTCGATCAACCTCTTCGACTGCGGCGACGACGGGCTCGACGCCGACGCGGCGACGGAGGAGAACCGGGACCGCGAGGCGAGCGTGCTGCTCGACCAGCTGGAGTGGTGGGGCCTGGCCCTCCGCGAGGCGCGGGCGGCGCGACCGTACATCTGCTGAGCGGCCCGGCTGATGAGTTTCCGGCGCCCACGGAGTCACAAGGAAAAACCCCGCCGCACGAATGATCCAGAACCACGACGAAGTACGACTACGAACGACGACGCAGAACGACAAGGACTGATGATGAGTAAAGATCTCGCGATCGAGACCACAGGGCTGGTGAAAGTCTTCGGCTCGAACCGCGCCGTGGACGGAGTCGATCTCGCCGTGCCGACGGGCACGGTCTACGGAGTGCTGGGTCCGAACGGCGCGGGCAAGACCACCGTCGTACGGATGCTCGCGACGCTGCTCCGCCCGGACGGCGGCGAGGCCCGAATCTTCGGCAAGGACGTGGTGAAGGACGCCGAGTCCGTCCGCAGCCGGGTCGCGCTCACCGGGCAGTACGCGTCGGTGGACGAGGACCTGACCGGTTCGGAGAATCTGGTCCTGCTCGGCAGGCTGCTCGGGCACACCAAGCCCGACGCCCGCGACCGTGCGGGGCAGTTGCTGGACGCGTTCGGTCTCACGGAGGCGGCGGGCCGGCAGGTGAAGAACTACTCGGGCGGTATGCGGCGCCGTATCGACATCGCCGCCTCCATCCTCAACACCCCGGACCTGCTCTTCCTCGACGAGCCCACGACCGGCCTCGACCCGCGCAGCCGTAACCAGGTGTGGGACATCGTGCGGGCCGTGGTCTCGCAGGGGACGACGGTGCTGCTGACGACCCAGTATCTGGACGAGGCGGACCAACTGGCGTCCCGTATCGCCGTGATCGACCACGGCAAGGTCATCGCCGAGGGCACGAAGGGCGACCTGAAGGCGTCCGTCGGCTCCGGTGCCGTGCATCTGCGGCTGCGCGACGCGGCCCAACGGCCGCACGCCGAGCGGGTGCTGGCCGCCGCGCTGAGCGCGGAGATCGTGCTGGACGCGGACCCGCTCGCGCTGACCGCCACCATCGGGGGGGGCGGCACCGACCAGGGCGCGGCCGAGCAGGCCGGGCGGGCGCTCGCCGAGCTGGCGCGCGAGGGGATCGTCGTGGACAACTTCTCCCTCGGCCAGCCCAGCCTGGACGAGGTCTTCCTCGCCCTCACCGACAAGAAGAAGCAGCAGCAGTCGCCGCCGTCCGGACAGTCGTCCGAGACCACCACCGATGTGAAGGAAGGGGCGGCGGCATGACCACCGTAGCCACGAAGACCCAGGACCTCGACGACCTCGAACTCGCCACGCCCACGGCCGACGACCTCGCCGCGCTGCTGGTGAACAAGGAACGGCCACCGAGGCCCAGCGCGCTCTCCGCGTCGCTGACGTTCGGCTGGCGGGCGATGCTGAAGATCAAGCATGTGCCCGAGCAGCTTTTCGACGTGACCGTCTTCCCGGTCATGATGGTGCTGATGTACGCGTATCTCTTCGGCGGTGCGCTGGCGGGGTCGGTCTCCGAGTACATCCAGTTCCTGCTGCCCGGTGTCATGGTGATGAGCGTCGTGATGATCACGATGTACACGGGCGTCGCGGTCAACACCGATATCGCCAAGGGCGTCTTCGACCGTTTCCGTACGCTCCCGATCTGGCGCCCGGCCCCGATGGTCGGCTATCTCCTCGGTGACGTGATCCGCTATGTGATCGCCACGATCGTGATCCTCGGCGTGGGTCTGGCCATCGGATACCGCCCCGACGGCGGTGTGCTGGGCATCGGGGCGGGAGTGCTGCTGCTGCTCATCTTCTCCTTCGCGTTCTCGTGGATCTGGACGATGTTCGGGCTGATGCTGCGCACCGAGAAGTCGGTGATGGGCGTCAGCATGATGGTGATCATGCCGCTGACCTTCCTGAGCAACGTCTTCGTCGACCCGAAGACGATGCCGGGCTGGCTCCAGGCCTTCGTCAACAACAGCCCCGTCTCCGAACTGTCCAGCGCGGTACGCGAGTTGATGGCCGGCAACTGGCCGGCCCACGACATCGCGGTGACGCTCGGCTGGTCGGTCGGCCTGATGGTCGTCTTCGGTACGTGGACGATGCGGCTCTACAACCGCAAGTGAGCGGGTGCGTCCCACCGCCGCCGCTCGGGTGTTGACTCTGCCCAAAGGGCAAGCCCCAGCATCGGCCGTGCCGGGCGACGCGCCCGGTACGAGGAGAGGGACGGCGGTGACGGCATGGCGGGCAAGGGCGAATTCACCATCGGCGCGTTCGCCCGCGCGTCCCGGCTGTCGCCGAAGGCGCTGCGCCTCTACGCCGAGCTGGGGCTGCTGACACCGGCTCGTGTGGACGAGTCGACCGGCTACCGGTATTACGCCGAGGCGCAGTTGGAGCGGGCCCGGCTGGTGGCGTGGCTACGGCGCGTCGGGATGCCGCTGGCCCGGATCGGTGAGGTCTGCGCTCTGTACGAGACGGATCCGCCGGCCGCCGGCCTGGACATCGGGGCGTACTGGGCGCGGGTGGAGACGGAGACCGCCGCGCGCCGGGACCTGGTGACCTTCCTCGTCGGCCATTTGTCGGGAAATCCGGCAGGGAAGGACGTCGAAGCGATGTCTGACATGAGGATGCTCTACGCGGCGGGGTCGGACCGAGGGCTGGTCCGGCCGGTCAACCAGGACACGGCGTACGCCGGTTCACGGCTGCTGGCGGTGGCGGACGGGTTCGGGGACGACGGGGCACGGGCGAGCGGGGCGGCGGTCGACGCGCTGGTGGCCCTGGAGGAGTCGGTCCGGGGTGCTGATGTGCTCAACGGGCTGGCGGACGCGGTGGATCGGGTGAACCGGGCGGGGGCGGCGGCAGCCGGGACCGGCGGGGACTCCGGGGGGTCCGGTGGCTCCGGGACCACGCTCACGGCGATGCTGTGGACCGGCTCCCGGCTGGCGCTCGTGCACGTCGGCGACACCCGCGCGTATCTGCTGCGCGGCGGTGAGGTCTCCCGGATCACGCACGACCACACCCTCGTACAGTCGATGATCGACGCGGGCAGCCTCACCGCCGAGGAGGCGGTGTCGCACCCCCGACGGGCGCTGCTGCTGCGCGCCCTGGACGGCAGCGAGGACCACGCCCGGCCCGATCTGCGGCTGCACGACGTGGAGCCGGGCGACCGCTATCTGCTCTGCTCCGACGGCCTGTTCACGGTCGTACGCCCCGAGGACATCCGGCACGTCCTCAGTACGGCGGCGGAGCCGGCGGACGCCGTACGCGAGCTGATCGCGCTGGCCCTCGCGGCGGGCGGACCGGACAACGTGGCCTGCGCGGTGGCCGACGCCGTCACGGTGTGACGGCTCCGGGCCCGGTCAGGTCGGCTCGGTGGCGAGTTCCGTGGGCAGCGCTTCGCGCAGCGCGGCGATGAACGCCTCGACGGCCGGGTGGGCCGCCGAGCCGCCGCGGAACGCGACCTCGCTCCGCCGTCGCAGGGGGAGCGGGGTCAGCACCACCCCGGGGGGTGGGTCCTGCGCGCTGAGGTCGGGGACCACGGCGACGCCCGCGCCCGCCGCGACCAGGCCGAGCGCGGTGTCGTAGTCGTCCACGCGGTGCCAGGAGTCGACATGGAAGCCGCTCGCCTCGCAGAGCCGCGTCACGCTCGTATGGCACAGGGTGCCGGGCGTGGGCAGGATCCAGGGGGCGTGGCGCCACCTCCGTACGGGATCGTCGTCCGGAGCGGGAGCGGGAGCGGGAGCCGGGTCCGGAGTCTGGTCCGGAGCCATGGCCGGGTCCGTGGGGGTGGCCAGGCGCATGCGTTCCGTGAACACCGGGCGGCTCTGGATTCCGGGCTCGACAGGCCTCGGGCGGCCGTCGCCGGAGTCGTAGTAGTGGGTGAGGGCCAGGTCCAGTTGGCCGGCGCGCAGGGCGTCCGGCGCGTCGGCGGGGTCGACCTCCCAGACCCAGGGCTCCAGCCTCGGATACGCCCGGCGCAGGGAGACGACCAGGCCGGAGGCCAGGGCGCGGGCGGCGGACGGGTAGATGCCCAGGCGGAGCGGAGCGGCCACTTCCCTGCCTTCGGCCAGCTCCGTCCGTGCCGTCTCCAGGCGCTCCAGGATGACCTCGGCGTGGCGCACCAGATTCGCGCCCGCCGGGGTCAGCGCCACGCGTCGGCCACTGCGTTCCAGGAGGGGCACGCCCGCGTTGCGTTCCAGGAGCGACAGCTGCTGGGAGACGGCGGACGGGCTGTACGACAGGGCCTCGGCCACCGCGGCGATGGTGCCCCGGTGGGCCAGCTCCCGCAGGAGGCGCAACTGGTGCAGATTGAGCATCGGCTCAGCTTACGAGCGGCGTCGGTTTTTCCCGCTGGACCGGAGCGGTCGGGCGGGAAGAGGATCCGGACCATGACGAGCGACAGAGCGGCGGCCGGAGCGGCGGCCAGGATTCCGAAGACCGGCGGCGTTCCCGCGAGCGGGGTGTACGTCCCGCTGATCACGCCCTTCGACGGCGCCGGCGAGGTCGCCATCGACGCGCTGGAGGCGCTGGCCCACGAACTGCTTGACGCGGGAGTCACCGGTCTCGTCGCGCTCGGGACCACCGCCGAGGTGGCGAGCCTGAGCGCGGCGGAGAAGGACGCCGTCGTCACCGTGCTCGCCCGCGTCTGCCGGGAGCGCGGCGCGCCCCTCGTGGTCGGCGCCGGGAGCAACGACACCGCCGCCAGCCGTGACGCCCTCGCCGCCCTCGGGAAGGTGCCGGAGGTCGCGGCGGCGCTGACGCTCGTGCCGTACTTCACCCGGCCCTCCGAGGCGGGCGTCGTCGCCCACTTCACCGAACTGGCCGCCAACAGCCCTGTGCCGCTGGTGATTTACCACATTCCCTACCGCACCGGTCAGGAGCTGGGCGCGGACACGCTGCGGCGGCTCGGCGCGCTGCCGGGCGTCGTGGGCGTGAAGTACGCGACCGGTGGGATCGGCGCGGCCACGGTGGAGCTGTTCGCCGAACTGCCTCCGGGCTTCGCCGTGTTCGCCGGGGACGACGCCTTCTTCTCGCCGCTGCTGGCGATGGGCGCGCACGGCGGCATCCTGGCGTCCGCGCACCTGGCGACCGGCCGGTTCGTGGAGCTGGCCGACGCCTGGCGAGCCGGCGACGTCGCCCGCGCCCGGGATCTCGGGAACCGGCTTGGCGCTCTGTCGGCCGCCGCCTTCGCCGAGCCGAACCCCGTGGTGACCAAGGGGGTGCTGCACGCTCAGGGACGTATCCCCACGGCGTCCGTACGGCTGCCGCTGCTGCCCGCAGCACCGGCGTCGGTGGACCAGACGCTGCGGCTGCTGGCCGGGCCGGGGCTCACAGCCGCCAGTTGAGCCGGCCGGATCCACCGGATCCACCGGATCGGCCAGATCCGCCGGACTCGCCGTCGTCCGCGAGTTCCGGACGGTACGCGCAGGTCGAGCCCGTGGTCACCGACTTCCGCAGATGCGCGGCCAGTTCGGGGTGGCGCGCGTCGAGCTTGCGCAGGGTGTCGCGGATCCGGGCCGTGACCGTCTTACGCGCCCGCTCGGCCTCGTCGCCCAGCCGCCGGGTGCGCCCGCCGAGACCGGCGGCGGTGCGCAGCTCGTCCAGGAGGGCCTGCCGCTCCCTGTCGTACGCGGCGGCGCGCGCTTCGTCGCCCCGCTCGCCCGCCCGGTCTATCTCCAGGTCCAGTTGGTCGAGCCGTCGTCGGTACTCCGCCTTGGCCCGTTCGTCCAACACCGGGTCGCCGCCCATGGCGTGTGCGGCGACGGCCGTCTCGCCGCCGTCGGGGGCGAGCAGCCGGACGGCGGGGAAGTCGGTGCCCGGGTGCGAGAGCAGCGTGTGCAGATCGCGCAGCCCCTTGGCGTCGGGCACATGGACGGCCCGCCCGTCGAAGGCCAGTGCCCACACGGCCCCGTCCCGTCTGAACTCCGGTCCGGGCGGGGCCGGTTGAGACTCCTCGGCGGCCGGGGCGCCCTCGGGGCCCAGGGAACCCACGGCCGATTCGGCACCGGCGTCCGGCAAAGCCCCCGTACCGCGCTCGTCGGCGGCTCCCGGCGCCGGCTTCTCCAGATGCCGCAGCCCCATCGCCTTCGCCGCCCGCGACGTCTCCACGCGCAGGGCCGCCTCCGCGGCGGCGTCCCCTTCCCTGTCGCGCGCTCGCAGCGCGTCCGCCAACTCCAGGCCCGCGCGCAGCGACCACGGTCTCGCCTGGAGGCGGTCGGCGGAGTCGCGCGCCGACGTGAACGCCGCCACCGCCGCGTCCCAACGCCCCTCCGCCGCGTCCAGCATGCCGAGCCAGAGATCGACAGGTCCGCTGACGTCGCAGCCGTACAGCGCGACGAGCCACCGGCCGCTGTGCGCGCCGAGCGCGTCCCGGGCCTCGGCGATCAGCGCGGGATCACCGGTGGCGGCGGCAGTGTGTGCCAGGAAGCGGAACCACAGCGGCGCGAAGATCCGCGGGACCGGCTCCGGCCGGTCCGCCACCTCCCGCAGCAGCCGCAGCGCCCGCGCCGTCTCGCCGCGCTCGATCGCGGCGATCCCGTCGAGCAGCACCGGGAGCGGGTAGTCCACGCCGTCGAGGGTGGGCGTGATGGCGTCGGCCTGCTCGAAGTGACCCTGGATCATGTGCAGGGACCAGCGCAGATGGGCGGCGAGATAGTCGTACGGTGTCTGTTCGCGCGCCACTTCGATGGTGTCGGCGTACCACTTCTCGGCCTGCTGGAAGTCGCCGGTGAGCCCGGCGACGATGCCCAGGTCGACGGTCTTGCCCAGCTCGTACCTGCGCTTGCCCGCCCGCTCGGCCACTGCCGTGTACGTACGCAACTGGCTCAGGTAGAGCGGATCGCCCAGCTCCAGCAGCGTCACCCAGCGCATCGCCGACGCGTGCACCTCCATGTCCAGATTCTGGGTGCGGCGGGCGACGGCCGACATCTCGGCGGTGAGAGCGAGCCGTTCGTCGGACGTCCCGAGGCCCCAGATGGTGTCGTGCCGTGCCCAGAGTGAGAAGGCGAGCGCCTCGTCGTCCTCCTCCTGTCGGGCGAGGTCGGTGACGCGGACGGCGAGGTCCTGCGCCATGCGCTCCCTGGCCCTGCCGCCGGTCCCGTCCCTCTCGGTCCCGTCCTCGCCGTCGTCGCCGATCAGTGCCCGGTACGCCTCGTGCAGCAGGTCCCCCGCCTGCGGGCCGTGGCCGGGGATGTCCTGCTGCTGGTGGAGCGTGAGCGCGACGCGGGCCAGCAGCGCGGGATCGCCCAGCTCGCGCGCGGGTGTCACCGCGCGGTCGAAATACCGCCCGGCCTCCTCCTCCATGCCCTGGTGCCGCAGCTCGCCGGCGAGGTCGAGCGCGATGACGACGGCGCGGCGCGGATCGCCCTCGCCGGCGGTCTCGGCCACCTCCAGCGCGCGCCGGTAGTGGCCGACGGCCTCCTCGGCCGCGAGCCTGCTCGACGCGTCCCGCGCGGCCGCGAGCAGCAGATCGATGCGGTGGCCGCGGTCCACGGTGTCACCGGCGAGATGGGCGTGCCGGGCCAGCTCGGCGGGGAAGATCTTCTCGCCCAGCGCCGGGGCGGTGTCCAGGGCCCGTACGACCGCGCCGTGCAGCCGGTCCGCGTCCGTTTCCTCCAGCGAGTCGTAGAGGGTTTCGCGGACGAGATCGTGGGCGAAGGCGAACCGGCCGCCGCCGCGCGTCGCCACGAGTCTGGCCGAAACCGCACGGTCCAGCAGCCGGTCCACGTGCGGCACGGGCGCCGCCGTCGCGGCGGCGAGGACCTGCCGGTGGAACTCCCTGCCCAGCACGCTGGCGATGATCAGCAGGTCGCCGACCGGCTTCGGCAGCATCGACAGCCGCCGTCGCACGGCCTCGCGCACGCCGGGTGCGATCGTGCTGACCGGGCTGCCGCCGTGCCAGAGGCGGGCGGTCTGCTCGACGAAGAACGGATTGCCGCCCGTACGACGGTGCACCTCGTCCACCAGGGCGGGCTCCGGCTCCAGCCCGGTGGTCAGCGCGAGGAGCGCGCCCACGTCGTCCCTGTCCAGCCCGGTCAGCGTGACGGCCGTGGTGGCGCGGGCGACGAGCGGGAGGATGAGCTGCTGGAGCGGGTGGCCGGGCGCCTCCACCTCCACGTCGCGGTACGTCCCGATGAGCAGCAGCCGCTCGAACCAGGCGTGCTGGGCGGCGAATTCGAGGAGTTTGAGCGAGGCGGTGTCCGCCCAGTGCAGGTCGTCCAGGACGACGACGACCGGCCGTCGCTGGGAGATGGTGACGAGGGCGGTTGTCACCGCGTCGTACACGGAGAAGGCGTCCTTGGCGTCCTTGGCCTCGTCGTCCCCCGCGGCCTCGCCGAGCAGCACCCCGAGCCGTCCGCCCGCCGCCTTCTCGGCCTTCGCCCACTCCTCCTCGTCGAGGCCGCGCCGCATCCCGCGCACGACCTGCACCCACGGCCAGTACCCCGGGGCGCTGCCCTCCCAGCAGGAGCCGCCGAGCACCAGCGCCCCGCGCTGCCGGGCCTCCTGGGCGGCGGCGGTGACGAGCGTGGTCTTGCCGATGCCCGCCTCGCCCGCGATCAGCACGAGACCCCCGTGGCTGTCCGTCGCCCGGCCGATCTCCGCGCGGAGGACGCCTGCGGGGTGGTCACGCCCGATCAGTGCAGGGGTCATGACCAAAACCATAGAAGGCACCACTGACAATCGGCATACCAAATCTTTGCCGACGGTCTGACCAGGTCACTCTTCGAGGCGGGCGGCGGACGCGGGTGGGCCCGCGGTCGCAGAAGCGGCCACGGGCCCACTCGGATCAGGCGGTTCAGGCGGTGGTTCAGGCCGGGAACAGCACGCTCAGCTTCTGGGCGAGCACCGGGTCGCCGTCTATGCGGAGCTTGCCGCTCGCGAACTCCTTCGCCCCGTCGGTGGTTCCCGACTGGATGGCCTTGAGGGTCTCCGCGTCCAGCACGAGGGTGCTGTTGGCGTCCGGGTTCGTCCCCTCCTGCAGGGCGCAGGTTCCGTCCTTCACGGTCAGCGCGAACTGCTTGCCCTCGTCGGTGACGTCGAAGCCGAAGACGAGGTCCAGGCCGGCGGCTGCCGCCGGGTCGAACCTCGCGGCCAGAGCCTTCAGGGTGGTGTCGGAGGTGCTCAAGGGTTTCTCCATCTTTCAGTGTGCGTGGTCGGGTCCATTGAACCCCCGGGGCGGACCACCTGAAGCGGCTTCGCGATGAATTTATACAGAATCCGTCAAGACTGGCCATTTATCGCGGTCGATGCGCCAACTCCTTTTATCCCGGCCTTATTTGGTGGCCTGCCGGAGGGATTCGCGCCGCAAGCGCGGCCCGGCCGCGCCGTACCGCGCCAGCATCCCGCCGGTCGCCGCCGGGCCGGCCGTGAAGACGTACGCCTCGCTGTCGTCCAGCCGGTGCCCCGTCGCCGCGTCGACCACGACCGGCTCGACCTCCTCGCCCGTCGCCGCGTCGACCAGGACCATGGTCCGGTCCTCGGCCGCCAGCCGCGAGTTGCCCCACGCGGCGAGGGCGACGAGCACCGGGCGCAGCGAGCGGCCGAGGTCCGTGAGGACGTACTCGTGGCGCGTCGGCCCCTGTTGGTACGGGCGCCGCTCCAACAGTCCGTCGGCGACGAGGGTCTTCAGGCGCGTGGTGAGCATGCTGGAGGAGATGCCGAGGCTCTCCTGGAACTGGTCGAAGCGCGTGTAGCCGTCGAACGCGTCATGAAGGATCAGCAGCGTCCACCACTCGCCCACCTGCCGCACGGTCGTGGACAGCGGACACGTCCGGTCCTCCAGTCGCATCCGGTTCACTCGCGCCGCCATGTGTCCCGCCCCATCCGCTCGTCCAGTTACTGCTAAAGTCGAAGTTACTCACTTCTATTTTAGCATCGAGGAGGGTCGGGACAGGTATGGACGAGTCACTGGAGGGCAGGCGTGCGCTGGTCACCGGCGGTACGAAGGGGGCAGGCGCCGCCATCGCCGCGCGGCTCGCGCGGGCCGGTGCCACGGTGCTGGTGACCGCGCGCAGCCGTCCTGAAGAGGTCGAGCCGCAGACGTTCGTCGGCGCCGACCTCACCACGCCCGAGGGCGCCCGTACGGTCGTCGCCCAAGTGCTCGACCGGGTCGGCGGGATCGACATCCTGGTCAGCAACCTCGGCGGCTCCAACGGGTCGCCCGGCGGCTTCGCGGCGATGGACGACGCCGCGTGGGACGCCGAACTCAACACCAACCTGCTGGCAGCCGTACGGCTGGACCGCGGCCTGCTGCCGGGCATGATCGAGGCCGGCAAGGGCGCGATCGTGCACGTCACCTCGATCCAGCACCGGATGCCGCTGTACGACGCGACGCTGGGCTACGCGGCGGCCAAGGCGGCGCTCGCGACGTACAGCAAGGGCCTCGCCAACGAGGTCGCCCCGCACGGCGTCCGCGTCAACACCGTCTCGCCGGGCTTCATCAGGACCACGGCGGCGCAGGCGCTCGTCGAGCGCATCGCGGCGGGCGCGGGCATCGAGACCGACGCTGCGCTCCAGCGGCTCATGGACTCACTCGGCGGGATCCCGCTGGGCCGGCCTGCGGAGCCCGAGGAGGTCGCCGAGCTGGTCGCCTTCCTCGTCTCGGACCGCGCGTCGTCCATCGTCGGCGCCGAGCACGTCATCGACGGCGGGACGCTGCCGACGGCGAGCTGAACCATCCCACCTGCCTCACCACCAACCGCAAGGAGCGAACACCATGGCCGCCACTCCCGTCCCCGCCCTCCCCGTCCTCCCCGACGTCATCACCCGCTATCTGGCCGCGCACGACGCCCGTGACGCCGGTGCCGCCCTCGTGACCATGCACGAGGACGCCACCGTCACGGACGACGGAGCGACCTACGCGGGCGCCTCCGAGATCGGGCGGTGGCTCGGTACGGCGGCGAGCGAGTACACGTACACGACCCAACTCCTCGCCGCCGAGCGCGAGGACGACGCGCACTACGTCGTCACCAACCGCCTGGAGGGGAACTTCCCCGGCGGGCGCGTCGACCTCCGTTTCCGGTTCACGCTGCGCGACGGCCTGATCGAGGACCTGACCATCGCGCCGTGACCCCGGCGCGGTGCGCGGCTCACTCGCCGCGGACGACGACCACCGGCACGGTGGCGTGCTGGGTGACATGCAGGCTGACGGAGCCGAGCAGCGCCGCCTTGAACCCGCTGTAGCCGCGGTCGCCGACCACCAGCAGTACGGCGCCTTCGGCGCGGTCGAGCAGCGCCTGGGCGGCATGCCCGCCGACGACCTGCCGGTCGACGGCCGCCGCGACTTCCTTACCGAGGGCGGACTCCAGCGTCTCGTCGAGGATCTGACCCGCCAACTGCTCCGGGTCGAACTCCGGCGGAATGCCGGGAGCCATCGTCGCCCACGCGCTCGCCGGGTACTCCCAGCCGATCGCGGCCTCCACCGTGTCTCCGGTGAGCCCCGCCTGCCGTACGGCCCAGTGGAGCGCCTTCACCGAGGAAGCCGATCCGTCGACTCCCACCACGATCCTGCCCATGACATACCTCCGTCGTGCTCGGTCGTTCTGTTCAGCCGCGGTGCGTCACAGGGATCCGCTCGTGCTCGCTCGAACATCGATTGTTGAAGCTTCTACCAGCCCCTGTCGGCGGCGATAACCGCTGGCGGCACGCGACTATTCCGGCGTACGGTCCACGCGCCCCGGCCCCCTTCTTCAGGAGACATGTGTGTCCGACCTGATCACCGACCGTCTTGTCCTGCGCCCCTGGCCCGCCGCCGAGGTCTCCGCCGTTGTCGGTGACAGTCGGCTGCCGCACTGGGCCGAGGACTTCCCCGCCGAGGGCGACCGCGTCATCGCGGGCTTCATCGCCGAACAGCCGGACGCCCTGGGCCCGTACGGCCAGCGCCAGATCGTCGAGCGCGCGACCGGCCTGGTCGTCGGGGCCGTCGGCCTCTTCCCGCCGACGGAGGGCACGATCGAGTTCGGCTACGGGGTCGTCCCCTCCCGCCGGGGCAGGGGTTACGCCTCCGAGGCCGCCCGCGCGATAGCCGCGTTCGCCCTGACCGCGCCGGGCATCCACACGGTGCGCGCGCACGTGGAGCTGTCGAATCCGGCCTCGGCCCGCGTACTGGAGAAGGCCGGGCTCAGCCGGGTGGGCGACGACGGTGAGACGGCACGGTTTCTCAGCCGTGCGCCCGTTGAACATGTAGACGTACAACAGAGGGACAGAGGGGAAGAGACATGGCGGACGACAACGGGCAGACACCCATGACCGACGAGGAGATCGAGGCGGCCAGCCTCGGCGCGGCCCAACAGGTCAACGGGCAGGTCACGTTGGGCGAGTACGACCCGCGCTGGCCGGGGGTGTACGAGCGGGAGGCCTCGCTGATCGACGCGCAGTTCGACACGGACTTCTGCGCGCAGATCGGCACGGCGGGGGCGGCGGGCGGCGGCGCGTCCAAGCGGCCCCGCCTCGAACACGTCGGCTCCACCTCGGTGCCCGGCCTTCCCGCGAAGCCCGTCATCGACATGCTGCTGATCGTCTCCGACCCCGGGGACGAGGCGAGTTACGTCCCCGCCCTGGAATCCGTCGGCTACACGGTCGCCATCCGGGAACCCGGCTGGTACGAGCACCGCGTGCTCAGGAAGCCGGACCTCGACCCCTCGGCCGCCTCGGCCAACTTGCACGTACTGCCCGCCGGTTGCCCCGAGGCCGACCGCATGCTGCTCTTCCGGGACCGGCTGCGTACGCATCCCGGCGACCGTGAGCTGTACGCGGAGACGAAGCGGGGGCTGGCGCGGCAGGAGTGGAAGTACCTGCAGAACTACGCCGACGCCAAGACCGAGGTGGTCGAGCGGATCCTGGAGCGGGCGCGCCCGGCCCGCTAGGCCCTGTCCGGGCGATCTTGCCGGGCCCGCTAGTCACCGGCAGGACATCGACGTTCCCACCGGCCGCCACCGCTCCGGCAATGGGGGCGGACCCTCTCAGCCTGTGCGACCTTGTGCGCCGTGCCTCACCACCGCACCGGGATCTTTCGTTCGCCGCGGGCCAGGAGGCCGGAGATCCGGTCACCCCGCGCGCCGTCCAGGACGAGTCCGGGGCAGCGCCGGAGTAGCGTGCGGAAGACGATGCGCCCCTCCATCCGGGCGAGCGGTGCGCCCAGGCAGAAGTGCACCCCGTGGCCGAACGCGATGTGCCCCCGGTCTCCCGCCTCGGTGCGGCGGATGTCGAACCGGGTCGGCTCGGTGAAGCGGGCCGGGTCCCGGTCGGCGTCGGCGAGGGCGATGAGGACCACGCCGCCGGCCGGGACGACGCTGCCGCCGATCTCCACCGTCTCCCTCGCGACGCGCGGGGGCGCGGTCTCCACCGGGGCGTCGTAGCGCAGCATCTCCTCGACCGCGCCGTCGATCAGGCCGTCCAGGTCGGAGCGGAGCAGAGCGAGCTGGGCGGGGTGGGCGAAGAGAGCCTGGATGCCCTTGCAGATGAAGTTCACCGTGGACTCGTGGCCGGCGAGGAGCAGCAGGAGGGCCATGGAGAGGAGTTCGTCCTCGCTCATGCGGTCGCCGCCCTCGTCGACCGTGTGGATCAGTGCGCTGAGCAGGTCGTCGCCCGGAGCCGCACGCTTGGCGGCGATGAGCGTGTTCAGATACGGCACCGCCTCCGCCTGGGCGGCCCGTGCGGCCGCCGCGCCGGTGGGTGCGGCGATCTCGTCCGACCACCCCCGGAAGGCTTCCCGGTCGAGATCCGGTATGCCGAGCAGTTCGCAGATGACTGTCATGCGCAGCGGGTAGGCGAGGGCGTCGACCAGATCGGCTCGGCGGTCCTCGGCGGCCAGCATGACATCGAGCAGCCCGTCGGTGACTTCCTGGATACGCGGGGCGAGTGCGGCCACCCGACGGGGGGTGAACTCGCGGGTGGCCAGGCGGCGCAGTCTGGTGTGGTCCGGCGGGTCGCGCAGCAGCATATGGGCGGTGCCGGGACCGTCGGTGGCGGGCGGCGGCGCCGCCAGGCCCGTGGCCAGATGGCCGTTGCGGCGCCAGTCGCGGCTGAGTCGCGGATCGGTGAGTGCTGCGCGGCAGGCCTCGTGTCCGACGACGAGCCAGAACCGCTCGCCCCCACCGCCGCGTATGTGATGAACCGGGCCCTGGGCACGCAGCTTGGCGTAGGCGGGGTACGGGTCGGCGTCGAAGTCCGGGTCGATGGCGAGCAGATCGACCGCGGGCAGGTCCGGCACATCGTCTCCCTGGGGTTGACCCGGGACGTCACACTAGCATCGGTGATTAACAGTCAACTCGTACAACTCCGTTTATTTGCAGGCGCGTTGGGATACCTCTCGAAAAAGAGGACGCTCGAACCGTCGACGTTCTCCAGATGTGAGAGGAGTGCACCATGGCCAAGCGCATTCTGTACAAGGTCGCGGGCAAGCTCGGCTTCACGACCAAGGGGGCCGCCGGGGCCTACCCGTGGATCCCGTAACCAGTCCAGCTTCATGAGGCCGGCTCCATGACGGCCCGGCCCCGCGTGTCGGGGCTGGGCCGTCCTCATCCCCGGGGGCGTTACGTTGACCGAACAGACCGTGCCGCGATCCCCGGTCCGGACGGGTGCCACCCAGGCCGGGCTGATGGAGCACTACGAGAACGATCGCCTCGGCCATCTGCTGTCGTCGGTCGAACGGCACGGTCCGGTGGTCGAACTCACCGAAGGCACCGTGCTCGTCAATGACCCGGCCGCCGTCCACGAGGTACTGAGCCGCACCAATACCGACTTCCTGGTTACGAGCAACATCCGGCGGGACGAGGTCAGCGGTGTGCGTGGCGATCCGGGAACCGAGGCATGGATGCGGGGGCGCCGCGCCACGCAGAAGGGCATGTCACCCCAGGCACTGGACGCTCACCGGGCCTGGCTGACGGAGGAGATCGACCAGCTCTGCGCCGACTGGCGGACCCGCTCCTCGGTCACCGACCCCGTCCGCGAACTCGAACAGTTGTCAGCCCGTTCATTCGCCCGGTTCTGCTTCGGCACCCGGGACATGGGGGCGGCTCCGCAGCGGACCGGCGACCTGCTGAACTCACTCACGCCGCTCATCAGCAGCCCGTTCCACTTCCCTCCGGCGGTGCGCCGCTTCCTGCCCCGCTATCGCCGGTCGGTCACCGCCCAGAAAACGCTCGAACAGGAGCTGCGGCGGGCGATGGACGCTCCGGGCGAAGGCGGTCTCGTCGAATCGCTCGCCGCGGCCGGACTCGACTCCGAGGCCACGGTGCGCATGTTGGTGTCCAACGGGCTCGCGTCCTACCGGGTCCCCGCCGCGGCCGTCACCTGGGCCCTGGTCGCGCTGGCCCGCCATCCCGGCATCGCGGACGAGTGCGCCTCCGCGGCCACCGAAAGCGGCGGGGACGGAACGCCGGAGATCCTGCGCGGGACGATCGCGGAGTCGCTGCGCCTGTGGCCGCCCAACTGGCTGATCCTGCGCACCGCGAACGGCGAACAGACGTGCGGCGACTGGATCATTCCTGCCGGAGCGGCGGTCATGATCTCGCCGTACGTCGTGCATCGCACCGCACCGGTGTTCCAGGACCCGCTGGAGTTCCGCCCGCACCGCTGGGCTTCCCTGAAACCGTCGGCCGGGGAGTATCTGCCGTACGGAATCGGCAGCCGCTGGTGCGTGGGCAAGGCACTGGCCGACCTGGAACTGTCGACGATCGTGTCGGCCCTGGCGTCACGGTTCCGCTTCACCGTGCAGCGCATGGATGAACTCCCGAACGTGCGCACCACGCTGCTTCCGGGAGATCTCACCCTCGGCGTACAACCACGCTGAGGCGCGGGCCGCTCGCAGCGAAGCGAGTACTGCCCGTCGGTGCCGACGGGCAACCGAAACGGCGAGGCCGGGCCGTGTCTTCACAAAACGGTTCGACGGCTTCACACGCTCCTGGCACCGTGACGCGGCATGACGAACTTCGAGCGTGTGACCGCCGCCGACATGCAGCTCATGCAGGGTCTGGCGCAGCGTGTCACCGCCACCCGCCCCGACCTGGTGAACAGCGACGCGGCGTTCGGCGAGCTGGCCTGGAACTGGGGCAAGGGGCACGCCGGCGACGGCGCGAGCTGGACGCGTCGGCTGTGGTTCGCCGGCGGGGAGCTGGTGGCGTGGGGCTGGGCCCAACTTCCGCACCGGGTGCGGCGGAGCGACGGGTCGGTGAAGGACGTCACCGGCGCCTATCTTGCATATCAGGTCCATCCCGCCCACGCGGGGCTGGTCGACGAGGTGATCGACTGGTACGACGGTACGGCGCCGGGCATCGAGCGCACGGTGATGGCGAGCGCCGCCGACGAGTTCGCCCTCAAGCGATGGGCGGCGCACGGCTATGAGCCCGACCCGGCCTCGCTCGGCGACACCGGTTCCTGGACCCAGCTCAACGAGCGGGACCTCACCGACCTGGAACAGCCGGTACTGCCGGACGGATTCCGTTTCCGCACCGCCGACGAGGCCGGGCCGGAGGCCGCGGTCCAGGCCCATCTGGACGCGTGGGCGCCCACGTCGTACACGGCCGAGAGCTACGAGGGCGTCCGGCGGACGGCGGCGTACCGCGGCGACCTGCACGTCCTGGTGGAGGCGCCGGACGGGACGATGGCCTCCTCGACGATCATGTGGCTCGACGAGGCGAACAGGACCGCCGAGTTCGAGCCGGTCGGGACGCATCCGGACTACCGGCGCCTGGGGCTGGCGAGGGCGATGCTGCTGCACGGGATGCGTCTGGCCCGGGCGGCCGGGGCCACGCACATGACGGTCGCATGCCTGGGCGCGCCGGGGCACCCGCAGGCGCGCGGGCTGTACTACGGCGTCGGTTTCCGGCAGTTGTCGCGGGACGTGCCGCTCATCAGGACCACGCCGTAGGGCGGATCCGGAGAACAGCGGCGTCCGCGCGGTCGTTGAACGAATGTTCTGAACCGACGTTCTGAACGGATGTTCAAACCTGAGGTACGGTGTCGCCATGGGACACCGCGAAAAGCTGATGGCCGGGGCCAGGCGCTGCCTGGAGGAGCGTGGCTACGCGCATACGACCTCGCGCGACATCGCCGCCGCCGCCAACGCGCCGCTCGGCACGATCAACTACCACTACGGCTCCAAGGAGGCGCTGCTCAACGCCGCCATGCTGGAGTCGATCCACGAATGGGGCGCCAAGGTCCAGGAGTCCTCGCCGGAGGCGACGGTCGGGGCCCGGCTGGAAGCCATGTGGGCCCGCGTCATCGAGTCCCAGGTCACCGACCGGCCCCTGCTCGTCGCCGCGACCGAGGCGCACGTGCAGGCCGAGCGATTCCCCGAGGTCCGGCAGCAGATCGCCGAGGCCTTCGAACGTGCCCGCCCCCAACTCGCCGCCGATCTGCACGACATCGGCGGCGAGGAGGGATCGCCCGACGCCGCGACCGCCCGCGCCGTCGGATCGGTGCACATGGCGCTGGTCGCCGGCCTGACACAGCAGTGGCTCATCGACCCCGAACACGCGCCGTCGGCAGGCGAGATCGCCGCCGGTCTGCGGGCCATCGCCCGCAGCCTCGACGCCGACGCCGACGCCTGAACGGATCAGGTAGGAATGCGGCGGCCGTTCACGCATCTGCATGTCCACACTCAGTACTCGCTGCTGGACGGTGCGGCGCGGTTGGGGGACATGTTCAAGGCGTGCAATGAGATGGGGATGTCTCATATCGCGATGACGGACCATGGGAATCTTCATGGTGCGTACGACTTCTTCCATCAGGCGAAGAAGGCGGATGTGACGCCGATCATCGGTATCGAGGCGTATGTGGCGCCGGAGTCGCGGCGGAACAAGCGGAAGGTGCAGTGGGGGCAGCCGCATCAGAAGCGTGACGATGTTTCCGGTTCGGGTGGTTACACCCACAAGACGATCTGGGCGGCCGACAAGACGGGGTTGCACAATCTGTTCCGGTTGTCGTCGGACGCGTATGCGGAGGGGTGGCTGACGAAGTGGCCGCGGATGGACCGGGAGACGATCGCGAAGTGGTCGGAGGGTCTGATCGCGTCGACGGGGTGTCCGTCGGGTGAGTTGCAGACGCGGCTCAGGCTCGGGCAGTTCGACGAGGCGGTGCAGGCGGCTTCGGACTACCAGGACATTTTTGGCAAGGACCGGTATTTCCTGGAGTTGATGGATCACGGTATCGAGATCGAGCGCCGGGTGCGGGACGGTTTGCTGGAGGTGGGGAAGAAGCTGGGGATTCCGCCGCTGGTGACGAACGACTCGCATTACACGTACGCGAACGAGGCGACGGCGCATGATGCGTTGCTATGTATTCAGACGGGTAAGAATCTGTCGGATCCGGACCGGTTCCGGTTCGACGGGACGGGTTATTACCTGAAGTCGACGGATGAGATGTATGCGGTCGATTCGTCGGACGCGTGGCAGGAGGGGTGTGCGAACACGCTTCTGGTGGCGCAGCAGATCGACACGGAGGGCTGGTTCCAGGAGCGGAACCTGATGCCGAAGTTCGACATCCCCGACGGCTTCACCGAGGTCACCTGGTTCCGCGAGGAAGTCGCCCGCGGACTCCGCGCCCGCTTTCCGGGCGGTGTGCGCGAGCAGTATCAGCGGCAGGCCGAGTACGAGATGGGCATCATCATCGAGATGGGGTTCCCGGGGTACTTCCTGGTCGTCGCGGACTTCATCATGTGGGCCAAGAACAACGGCATCGCGGTCGGCCCGGGGCGGGGCTCCGCGGCCGGGTCGCTGGTCTCGTACGCGATGGGCATCACCGACCTCGACCCGATCGAACACGGCCTGATCTTCGAGCGGTTCCTCAATCCCGAGCGTGTGTCGATGCCGGATGTCGACATCGACTTCGACGAGCGCAGGCGGGTGGAGGTGATCCGCTATGTGACCGAGAAGTACGGCGCCGACAAGGTCGCCATGATCGGGACGTACGGCAAGATCAAGGCGAAGAACGCCATCAAGGACTCGGCGCGTGTGCTGGGTTATCCGTACGCGATGGGTGACCGGCTCACGAAGGCGATGCCCGCCGATGTCGGCGGGAAAGGCATCGAGCTTTCCGGCATCACCGATCCGACGCATCCGCGCTACGACGAGGCGGGCGAGATCCGGGGGATGTACGAGAACGAGCCGGACGTCAAGAAGGTCATCGACACGGCAAAGGGTGTCGAGGGTCTGGTGCGGCAGATGGGTGTGCACGCGGCGGGCGTGATCATGTCCAGCGAGACGATCACCGACCATGTGCCGGTCTGGGTCAGGCACAGCGACGGTGTCACGATCACGCAGTGGGACTATCCGCAGTGCGAGTCGCTCGGCCTGCTGAAGATGGACTTCCTGGGTCTGCGAAATCTGACCATCATGGACGACGCCGTCAAAATGGTGGGCGCCAACAAAGGCATCGACCTGGAGCTTCTGGCACTGCCGCTCGACGACCGGAAAACCTTCGAACTCCTCGGCCGGGGTGACACGCTCGGTGTCTTCCAGTTCGACGGGAACGCGATGCGCTCGCTGCTGAGACTGATGAAGCCCGACCATTTCGAGGACATCACCGCCGTCACCGCGCTCTACCGGCCGGGCCCGATGGGCATGAACTCGCACACGAACTACGCGCTCCGCAAGAACGGGCAGCAGGAGATCACCCCGATCCACCCGGAGTTGGCGCAGCCGCTCAAGGACGTACTCGGGATCACCTACGGACTGGTCGTCTATCAGGAACAGGTCCAGAAAGCCGCACAGGTGCTGGCCGGTTACACCCTGGGCCAGGCCGACCTCTTGCGCCGGGCCATGGGCAAGAAGAAGAAAGAGGTCCTGGACAAGGAGTTCGCCCCGTTCCGCGACGGCTGCCGGGAACGCGGGTATTCGGACGAGGCGGTGCAGGCGGTGTGGGACGTACTGGTGCCGTTCGCCGGATACGCGTACAACAAGGCGCACGCGGCGGCCTACGCGCTGGTGTCGTACTGGACGGCGTACCTCAAGGCGAACCACCCCGCCGAATACATGGCCGCGCTTCTCACGTCCGTACGGGACGACAAGGACAAGTCGGCGGTCTATCTCAACGAGTGCCGCCGGATGGGCATCAAGGTGCTGCCGCCGAATGTGAACGAGTCGGTGGCGAACTTCGCCGCGCAGGGCGACGACGTGATTCTCTTCGGACTGACGGCGGTCCGGAACGTCGGCACGAACGTGGTCGATTCGATCATCCGCTCGCGCAAGACGAAGGGGAAGTACGCCACGTTTCCCGACTTCCTCGACAAGGTCGAGGCGGTCGTCTGCAACAAGCGGACCGTTGAATCCCTCATCAAGGCGGGCGCGTTCGACGAGATGGGGCATACGCGGAAAGGGCTGGCCGCCCATCACGAGCCGATGATCGACAACGTCGTGCAGATCAAGCGCAAGGAAGCGGAGGGGCAGTTCGACCTCTTCGGCGTCGATCCCGCCTCAGCGGCCGTCGGGCCTGGTCCTGGCCCTGGTCTCGGTCTCGACGTGGAATTCTCCGACGTGGAGTGGGACAAGTCGTATCTGCTCGCGCAGGAACGGGAAATGCTCGGTCTGTACGTCTCCGACCATCCGCTCCTCGGTATCGAGCATGTCCTCGCCGAAAGGTCGGACGCGGCGATCTCGCAGCTCACCGGTGGTGAGCACGTGGACGGCGCGGTAGTCACGATCGGCGGCATCATCTCCGGCCTGCAGCGGAAGATGACCAAGCAGGGCAACGCGTGGGCCATCGCGACGGTCGAGGATCTGGCCGGGTCCATCGACTGCATGTTCTTCCCGGCGACGTACCAACTGGTGGCCACCCAACTGGTCGAGGACACCGTCGTCTTCGTCAAGGGACGGCTCGACAAGCGCGAGGACGTCCCGCGCCTTGTCGCGATGGAGATGCGGGTCCCCGACCTGAGCGACGTCGGCGCGTACGCGCCCGTGCGGCTCGACATGCACGAGGCGCACGTCACGCCCGAGTCGGTCCGCCAGCTGAAGGAGATCCTGAAGGCGCACCCGGGCCCGACGGAGGTACGGCTGCGCGTACGGCGGCGGGCCACGACCACTGTCTACCGGCTGGGCTACGGGGTCGCCGTCACCCCCGAGTTCTGGGCCGACCTGAAGGCGGCGGTCGTGGTGACACGGAGATCTCCCTCTCCCGAACAGGTCGGTGGACCGGCGCCGGGAGATCGCGGGCCGGCTACATCAAGGAGCTCGATCAGGTTCGGCCCGAGGGCATGAAACTGTCCGACGCCGACCGCCTCGCCGACTTCTCCGCGCGGGAGAAGATCGGTCGCGCCGAACGCGTCACCGCGCTGGTGGCGGCGATCGGGCACCCGACTCCAGCGCGGACGCCTTGGTGCAACGGGACGGGCGGTTCGAGGTCGCCTTCAACTCGCCGGGCTGTGTTGAGTCGAGAAGGGCCGCGCTCTAGGGGGTGTCTTGTCGATCTTGCCGGGCTCGCGGTCCCTGGCACCGCGCCTCGCCGCGTTGTCGTCGGTCGGCATGGCTCCGCCATGCCTCCC
>NZ_JBHUUW010000055.1:0-54571 GCF_042670825.1 Streptomyces sp. NPDC057137
CGGTTACATTCCGAACCCGGAAGCTAAGCCTTTCAGCGCCGATGGTACTGCAGGGGGGACCCTGTGGGAGAGTAGGACGCCGCCGAACAATCTTTAGCCTCAGCCCCCGGACCTCACCGTCCAGGGGCTGAGGCATTTCTGCGTTCATGTCCAGGTTTTCAGCACGCGGCGCTTCGGGTATGCTTTCTCTCGTTGCCGCGCCCCAATAGCTCAGTCGGTAGAGCGTCTCCATGGTAAGGAGAAGGTCTACGGTTCGATTCCGTATTGGGGCTCCAGCACGAAAGAAGGGCCCCGCCTGATGGCGGGGCCCTTCTTCGTTGTCCGACGTCCGTCGATCCGTCAGTTCTTCTGCGGCTCCGGCACGCGCATCGCCAGGATCGCCATGTCGTCCGACGCCGGTTCCGCCGCGAACCTCTCCACCGCTCGCAGCACGCGGGACGCGACGGCGCCGGCCGTGAGGCCCGTACAGCCCGTCAGTACGTCGACGAGGCCGTCGTCGCCCAGCATCCGCGTTCCCTCGCGGCGTTCGGTGACGCCGTCGGTGACACAGAGGAGGACGTCGCCCGGGTCGAGGGTGACCATCTGCTCGTACAGCTCCAGGTCGTCCATGACGCCGAGCAGCGGCTGCGGGTCCGCCGCCGCCTCCACCGTGCCGTCCTGGCGCAGACGCAGCGGCAGCGGGTGGCCGGCGCAGACGACCTTGAGGACGGCGCTGCCGTCCTCCTGGGGCCACAACTCCCCGTACAGCAGCGTCAGGAAGCGGCTGCGCGCGCCCTCGTCGAGGATCGCCGCGTTCAGGCGCTCCAGCACCGCAGGCCCGCTGAATCCCTCGCGGGCGAGGAGCCGGAGCGCGTGCCGGGCGAGGCCCGTCACCGCCGCGGCCTCCGGGCCCGTACCGCAGACGTCGCCGATGGCGAAGCCGTACGCGCCGTCGCGGATGGGGAAGAGGTCGTAGAAGTCGCCGCCCACCTCGTTGCCTTCGCCCGCCGCGCGGTAGATGACCTCCACCTCGACATTGGGCACCTGCGGCAACTCCGGCGGCAGCAGGCTGCGTTGGAGGGACTGACTGATCGCCATGCGCTCCGAGTAGAGGCGCGCGTTGTCGAGCGCGAGTGCCGCTCGGCGGGACAGGTCCTCGGCCAGTTCCAGGATCTCCTGGCGGAAGTGGTCGTCGGACGGCTTGCCGAGGGTGAGCATCCCGATCACGCGGTTACGGGCGACCAGTGGCAGTACGACGGTCTCTCCGCCCACCGCGGCGGCCGTGGCGAGCGTGGTTCCGATTCCGGAGGAGACGGGCGTGGAGGCCCCTCCCAGCTCCCTCATGGACGTACGGAGCGCCGCCTGGTGCGCCGCGTCGGCCGGGCCGGTCCAGACGCGGGCGCCCGGAGTCGGGACCGGCTCGGGCGGGTCGATCTTGGAGAGCAGGGCCTTCAGGCCGTCGATGCGCTCCTCGTCCTCGTGCAGCACGTAGGAGAGGTACGGGTCCGACGCCTGGTCGGCGATGGTGTAAACGGCGCACCAGGTCGCGAGGGTCGGCACCGTCATCTGGGCCATCAGCGCGAGCGTCTGGTCCCGGTCGAGGGTGCCGGCCAGCAGGTCGGAGGCTTCGACGAGGAAGGAGAGCGAACCGCGCCGGAGGCGTTCGAGCTCGCCGAGCCGGGCCGACTCGACGGCCAGGGCGATGCGGTCGGCGGCGAACTGGAGGCGCAGCGCCTCCTCGTTGGAGTACCGGCCCGCCGATTCGGCAGCGACGCCGAGCGAGCCGGTGAGCCGGCCCTCGACCTTGAGCGGGACGGTGACGACGGAGCGCATGCCGGTGCCGTTGAGCAGCGGGACGGCGCCTGGGACGATCGCGAGGTCCTCGTGGACGGCGGGCATCCGGGCGGAGCCGTACCGCCCCGTGCCGGCCTCCACCGGGACACGGGCGAAGCGCTGCCGGGCCGAGGGGAGGCCGGTGGTGGCCCGTACCTCCAGCTCCGTCTCGTCGTCGGTGGCGAGCAGGAGGAACGCGGAGTCGCCTTCGAGCATGTCGCGTGCGCGCTCCACGGTGCGCTGGAGCAGGCCGTCGAGGTCCTCGGGCGCCGGTGAGCCGATGAAGACCTCGAAGGGGTCCACGGTGCGGCTCTCGGCGCCCGCCTCGGTGGCGGGGGCGCGCTGCGGGGTCTGGATGACGGCGCGTTCGTCGTCGCGTACGAGGAGGCAGACGGTGGACGGCTCGCCCTCGGTGTCGCGCACCCGGAGATGGGAGGCGTACACGGGGATGACTCTGCCGTCGCTGCCCCGGATTCCGTAACTGCCCTCCCAGCGCGACAGCAGCAGCGCCTCGGCGATGCCCGTGCCGATGCCCGGTGTGTGCGGCCAGGCGGCGAAGTCGGTGAGGGGTTTGCCGATGACCTGGTCGGCGGGGTAGCCGAAGAGGTGTTCCGCGTCCTCGTTCCAGGTCGAGACGGCGCCGGTCCTGTCGATCTGGACGACGGCGACCCTGACCCGTTCGTCGGTGACGGGGAGGAGCGCGTTCGGGATGACGGGGCCGGCGGACCGGGCGCCCACGGGGCGGTCGGGCAGGTCGAGCTGGAACCAGACCTGCTTGTGCGTCGGGGTGTAGTCGACGCCCCAGCTGGAGGCCAGCGCCGCGCAGAGGAGCAGTCCGCGGCCGTTCTCCCGGTCGGGGCTGCCCAGTGACAGCCCCGTGCCCTGCATGGGGACCTCGCGGTCGGGATAGCGGTCGGACACCTCGACGCGGACGCCGTCCTCCGTACGGAGGCAGAGCACATCCGCGGAGGTGCCGGCGTGGATGACGGCGTTGGTGACGAGTTCGCTGGTGAGAACGACGGCGTCGTCGACGACGTCGGAGTAGCCCCACCCCTGGAGCGTGTCACGGACAAAGGCACGGGCGGTCGCGACGGACCGCCCGACAGGGTCGAAGCTGGCAGCCGCCCGCGCGGTGATCACAAAACTCCTCGTACGCGTCTCGACGCCCGGCTCTGCCATGATGCGGCCCCGCCCTCCAGATGCCCGGTGGTAGTACGTTCGCCACACCGCCCCCGCCGGGCAGACCGGGACGGTTGGACAGCCGGATGCCAGGTTACTTACCTTCGCTGCGAGGGTGGATGCCGGTCACCACTGTTTCCACCCACCGGGGGTGGGGACGCTATGCGAAGCTGCCGAACTGTTATCGCCAGGTTCAGCCATGGTGAAACACTGGGCAGGATTCCAGAGACGGTTCGAGTAAACAGGTCTGAGCAGTCAGTACGGTCAACCCCCGCGGGAGGGACACGGTGGAGTCTGGCGTGGCGGCGCGTGGCAACAGCACGCGCGCAAAAGGCGGACGGTCCCGGAACAACGGGGCCATCGAGGTCGATGCGGCGGCTCTGAACAGACTGCTGACGGCCCTGGTGGCGATGCGCGACGGTAACTTCCGTAAACGCCTGACCGTCTCCGGTGACGATGTGATGGCGGAGATCTCCGCCGTGTTCAACGAGGTGGCGGACCGGAATCTGCATCTCACGGGCGAGCTGGCCCGTGTACGGCGCATGGTAGGCCGTGAGGGAAAGCTCACGGAGCGGCTGGAGACGGGCGCCTGTGAGGGGTCCTGGGCCACCGCCATCGACGCGTCGAACGCGCTGGTGGACGACCTGGCGCGCCCCGTGTCCGAGGTCGGACGGGTGCTGTCGGCGGTCGCCGAGGGTGACCTGGAGCAGCGGATGGAGCTGCGTTCGCACTTCGCCGAGGGTTCGGCGGGGACGGAGCGCCCGCTGCGCGGCGAGTTCCTGAAGGTGGCCAGGACCGTCAACAACCTGGTCGATCAGCTGTCCGCGTTCACCGACGAGGTGACGCGCGTGGCGCTGGAGGTCGGTACCGAGGGCAAGCTCGGCGGTCAGGCCAAGGTGCGGGGTATGTCGGGTTCGTGGAAGGACCTCACGGATTCCGTCAACACGATGGCGTACCGGCTCACGGCTCAGGTACGTGACATTGCTCTCGTTACGACGGCCGTCGCCAAGGGTGATCTGTCGCGCAAGGTCACCGTGCATGTGGCCGGCGAGATGCTTCAGCTGAAGAACACCGTGAACACGATGGTGGACCAGCTGTCGTCGTTCTCGTCCGAGGTGACACGGGTGGCCCGCGAGGTCGGCACCGAGGGCGAACTCGGCGGCCAGGCCACCGTGCCCGGCGTGGCCGGTGTGTGGAAGGACCTCACCGATTCGGTGAACACGATGGCCGGCAACCTGACCAGTCAGGTGCGTGGCATCGCCGAGGTCACCACCGCCGTCGCGAACGGCGATCTTTCCCAGAAGGTCACGGTCAGCGCGCGCGGCGAGGTCGCGCAGCTCGCCGAGACGATCAACCAGATGACCGAGACGCTGCGTACGTTCGCCGACGAGGTCACACGGGTGGCAAGCGAGGTCGGCGGCTCGGGTGTGCTGGGCGGTCAGGCGCAGGTGCCGGGCGCCGCGGGCACCTGGAAGGACCTGACGGACTCGGTCAACACCGTCTTCCGCAATCTGACCACCCAGGTGCGGGACATCGCCCAGGTGACGACGGCGGTCGCGAACGGTGACCTTTCTCAGAAGGTCACCGTCGACGTGGCCGGCGAGATGCTCGAACTGAAGAACACCGTCAACACGATGGTGCGGCAGCTCAATTCGTTCGGCTCCGAGGTGACGCGAGTCGCCCGCGAGGTCGGCGTCGAGGGCCAACTGGGCGGCCAGGCCGAGGTACCGGGCGCCGCGGGTACGTGGAAGGACCTCACCGACTCGGTCAACACCGCGTTCCGTAACCTCACCGGCCAGGTGCGGGACATCGCGCAGGTGACGACGGCGGTCGCGAACGGCGATCTTTCCCAGAAGGTGACCGTCGACGTCGCGGGCGAGATGCTCGAACTGAAGAACACCGTCAACACGATGGTGGCGCAGCTGTCGTCGTTCGCCGACCAGGTGACGCGGATGGCGCGTGACGTGGGTACGGAGGGCAGGCTGGGCGGCCAGGCGCGGGTGGACGGCGTCTCCGGTACGTGGAAGGAGCTGACCGACTCCGTCAACTTCATGGCCGGCAACCTGACGGACCAGGTGCGGCAGATCGCCCAGGTGACCACGGCGGTGGCGCGCGGTGATCTGTCGCAGAAGATCGACGTGGACGCCCGGGGCGAGATCCTGGAGCTGAAGAACACCATCAACACGATGGTCGACCAGCTCTCGGCCTTCGCCGAGCAGGTGACCCGCGTCGCCCGCGAGGTCGGTACGGACGGCAGGCTCGGCGGTCAGGCGCAGGTGCCGGGCGTCGCCGGTGTCTGGCGCGATCTGACGGACTCCGTGAACGGCATGGCGGGGAACCTGACCTCCCAGGTCCGCAACATCGCGCAGGTCGCCACGGCGGTGGCGCGCGGTGATCTGTCGCAGAAGATCGACGTGGACGCGCGCGGCGAGATCCTGGAGCTGAAGAACACCCTCAACACGATGGTCGACCAGTTGTCGAACTTCGCGGAGCAGGTGACCCGGGTCGCCCGCGAGGTCGGTACGGAGGGCATGCTCGGCGGTCAGGCCGAGGTGCAAGGTGTCTCGGGCACCTGGAAGGACCTCACCCAGTCCGTCAACTTCATGGCGGGCAATCTGACGGACCAGGTGCGGCAGATCGCCCAGGTCACGACGGCCGTCGCCAAGGGCGATCTGTCGAAGAAGATCACCGTCGACGCCAAGGGCGAGATCCTCGACCTCGTCACGACCGTCAACACGATGGTCGACCAGTTGTCGAACTTCGCCGACGAGGTGACCCGCGTGGCCCGCGAGGTGGGCACGGAGGGCATCCTCGGCGGCCAGGCGCGGGTGCGGGGCGTCACCGGCATCTGGAAGGACCTCAGCGACAACGTCAACACGATGGCCAACAACCTCACCAGTCAGGTGCGGAACATCTCGCGGGTCTCGTCGGCCGTCGCCAACGGCGACCTGACGAAGAAGGTCACCGTCGAGGCGCGCGGCGAGGTCGCCGAGCTCGCCGACACCGTCAACATCATGGTGACGACGTTGTCGTCGTTCGCCGACGAGGTGACGCGAGTCGCCCGCGAGGTGGGCACCGAGGGCGAGTTGGGCGGCCAGGCGCGCGTCCCGGGCGTCTCCGGGACATGGAAGGACCTGACCGAGTCGGTGAACTCGATGGCGTCCAACCTGACGGGTCAGGTGCGCCAGATCGCCACGGTCACCACCGCCATCGCGAAGGGCGATCTCACCAAGAAGATCGACATCGACGCCCGCGGTGAGATCCAGGAGCTGAAGAACACCATCAACACGATGGTCGACCAGCTCTCCTCGTTCGCCGACCAGGTCACCCGTGTGGCCCGCGAGGTGGGCACGGACGGGCAGTTGGGCGGCCAGGCCCGGGTCAGGGACGTCGACGGCACCTGGCGCGACCTCACCGAGTCGGTGAACGAGATGGCCGGCAACCTGACCCGTCAGGTGCGGGCGATCGCCGCCGTCGCCACCGCGGTGACCCGCGGTGATCTGAATCTGAAGATCGACGTCGACGCGGCGGGCGAGATCCAGGTCCTCCAGGACAACATCAACACCATGATCGCCAACCTGCGTGACACCACCCTCGCCAACGAGGAGCAGGACTGGCTCAAGGGCAACCTGGCCCGTATCTCCGGTCTGATGCAGGGCCGCCGCGACCTGGACGACGTGGCCTCGCTGATCATGAGCGAGCTGACGCCGGTGGTCGCGGCGCAGCACGGCGCGTTCTTCCTCGCCATGCCGACCGGCACCGGCTCCGAGCTGGGGACGGGCGGCGGGCGCGACGGCTCGTACGAGCTGTGCATGCGCGGCAGTTACGGCTACTCGGCCGGTTCCATGCCGACCTCCTTCCGGCCCGGCGAGACCCTCATCGGTACGGCCGCCGAGGAGAAGCGCACGATCCAGGTCAACGTGCCGCCGGGCTATCTCAAGATCTCCTCGGGGCTCGGTGAGGCGTCACCGGCGTACGTGATCGTGCTGCCGGTGCTGTTCGAGGGCAAGGTCCTCGGTGTGATCGAGCTGGCGTCGTTCCAGCCGTTCACCCAGATCCAGCGCGACTTCCTCAACCAGATCGCCGAGATGATCGCGACGAGCGTCAACACCATCAGCGTCAACACCAAGACCGAGGTGCTGCTCAAGCAGTCGCAGGAGCTGACGGAGCAGCTGCGGGAGCGCTCGGCGGAGCTGGAGAACCGGCAGAAGGCCCTCCAGTCCTCCAACGCGGAGCTGGAGGAGAAGGCGGAGCTGCTGGCCCGTCAGAACCGCGACATCGAGGTGAAGAACACCGAGATCGAAGAGGCGCGGCAGGTGCTGGAGGAGCGCGCCGAGCAGCTCGCGGTGTCGATGCGCTACAAGTCCGAGTTCCTGGCGAACATGTCGCACGAGTTGCGTACGCCGCTGAACTCGCTGCTGATCCTGGCGAAGCTGCTCGCGGACAACGCGGAGATGAATCTCTCGCCGAAGCAGGTGGAGTTCGCCGAGACGATCCATGGCGCGGGCTCGGACCTGCTCCAGCTCATCAACGACATCCTCGATCTGTCGAAGGTCGAAGCGGGCAAGATGGACGTCAGCCCGACACGGATCGCGCTCGTGCAGCTCGTCGACTATGTCGAGGCGACGTTCCGGCCGCTGACGGCGGAGAAGGGGCTCGATTTCTCCGTACGGGTCTCACCGGAGCTGCCGGCGACGCTGCACACCGACGAGCAGCGGCTGCTCCAGGTGCTGCGCAACCTGCTGTCCAACGCGGTGAAGTTCACCGACACGGGCGCCGTGGAGCTGGTGATCCGGCCCGCCGGGGCGGATGTGCCCAACGCGATCAGGGAGCAGCTGCTGGAGGCCGGTTCGCTGCGTGACGCGGACGCCGATCTGATCGCCTTCTCGGTCACCGACACCGGTATCGGAATCGCGGCGAGCAAGATGCGGGTGATTTTCGAGGCGTTCAAGCAGGCGGACGGTACGACGAGCCGTAAGTACGGAGGTACGGGTCTGGGCCTGTCCATCAGCCGGGAGATCGCCCGGCTGCTCGGCGGCGAGATCCACGCGGCGAGCGAGCCGGGCCGCGGCTCGACGTTCACGCTGTACCTGCCGCTGCACGCCAGTGAACTGCCCCCGCAGGGCTACCCGCAGCTGGCTCCGGGCATCGACCCGCAGCGCGGCAACAGCGACTCCGCGGCCCTGTCGCCGGAACAGGCGCGGCTGGACCGGCCCGCGGCCCCCTCGGAGGCCCGTACGGGGCCCGCGGCGCTGTTCCGGCGCCGACGCAAGGCCCTGGGCGGTCCCGAGCAGCTGAACTCGCTGTCCGGGCGCCCAGGGGGTCCGTCCGGGTTGTCGGGCACCGGGAACGGCTCGGCCGGCACGGCCAACGGCTCGCGGCCGTCGGGTGGTTCGGGGGTGGACGAGTCCTGGGCGGCCGACGCGCAGGACGCTCCGGAGGAGCGGCGTACGTTCTCGTTCGGCGGTGAGAAGGTGCTGATCGTGGACGACGACATCCGCAACGTCTTCGCGCTGACCAGCGTCCTCGAACAGCACGGTCTGTCGGTGCTGTACGCCGAGAACGGCCGTGAGGGCATCGAGGTGTTGGAGCAGCACGACGATGTGACGCTGGTGCTGATGGACATCATGATGCCGGAGATGGACGGATACGCGACGACGACGGCGATCCGCAGGATGCCGCAGTTCGCCGGGCTGCCGATCATCGCGCTCACCGCGAAGGCGATGAAGGGCGACCGGGAGAAGGCGATCGACTCGGGCGCATCTGACTATGTGACAAAGCCGGTCGATCCCGATCACCTTCTGTCGGTGATGGAGCAGTGGATGCAGCAGAAGTGACACGGAAGTGATGTCGGGTGCGGCTTCAGAAGTGAGTGGCGGCTGTGCGAACCTGTGGGAGAAGGTGAGTTCTTGTGGCCGATCACGTGTGGGCCACAGGTAATCGGGGAACTTTCCGAGCTCCTGTGACGTTTTTGCTACGTGCACAGTGACATCGCGGTGACAGGGTGTGGCGACAGGCGGGGTGCGGCTACCATGACCGGCACAAGGACGGACGGCGTAAGGGAGTCGTCCCCTGGGGCGGCGCCCGGTGCACAGCCGGGGCGAGGAGGGCGGGCCATGGTGCAGAAGGCCAAGATCCTCCTGGTCGATGACCGGCCGGAGAATCTGCTGGCGCTGGAGGCCATTCTCTCCGCGCTCGATCAGACGCTGGTGCGGGCATCGTCAGGGGAGGAAGCGCTCAAGGCGCTGCTGACGGACGACTTCGCGGTCATTCTGCTGGACGTCCAGATGCCCGGGATGGACGGTTTCGAGACAGCCGCGCACATCAAGAGGCGTGAGCGGACGCGGGACATCCCGATCATCTTCCTCACGGCCATCAACCACGGTCCGCACCACACCTTCCGGGGCTACGCCGCCGGCGCGGTGGACTACATCTCCAAGCCGTTCGACCCGTGGGTGCTGCGCGCGAAGGTCTCGGTCTTCGTCGAGCTGTACATGAAGAACTGCCAGTTGAAGGAGCAGGCCGAACTGCTCAGGCTGCAACTGGCGGGAGCGGGCGAGGTCAAGGAGCCGGCGGGTCTTCTCGCCGAACTGTCCGCCAGACTCGCCGCAGTTGAGGAGCAGGCCGAGGCGCTCTCCAAGCAGCTGGACGACGAGTCCGCCGACGCGGTGGCCGTCGCCACGGCCGCACATCTGGAGCGCAAACTGACCGGACTCCGCCGGGCGCTGGACGCCCTGGAGCCGGGCAGCGGAGGCGGCTCCCCGCTTCCCTCACCGAACTGACCGGGTACGTCCCGGGCTCCAACGGGCCCGTGGGCGGCCCGTTTCGGTCTGTCCTGAGGTCCGGCCGAAGTTCGGCCCGAGGTCCGGCCTGAAGTCCGCCCCGGGGTCCGGCTCGAAGGGCTGAGGGCGCGTCAGTTTCGGGCCGACGGTGGGCGACACGAACGGGTGAAGCGGTGGGCACACGTGTCCGTCGCCTTTCACACCGGTAACCTCACCCCCATGGCCTCACGTACGTCCGGCAAGGGTTCCCAGGGCACGGCGGGCACCGCGAAACCGCGTGCCGGCCGTCCGAGCGGTGCCGCGAAGAAGGCGGCCCCCGCCGCCAAGGCCGCGGCGAAGAAGACAGCACCTACGAAGAAGGCACCGGCCAAGAAGGCTCCCGCGAAGAAGTCCGCGGCCAAACCGGCACCCAAGCCCGCACCGTCCCCGACGAACGGCGTCTACCGCCTCGTACGCGCCCTCTGGCTGGGTCTCGCGCACGCGGTCGGCGCGATGTTCCGCGGCATAGGACGGGGCGCGAAGGGGCTCGACCCGGCGCACCGCAAGGACGGCATCGCGCTGCTGCTGCTCGCGCTGGCCCTGATCGTCGCCGCCGGTACGTGGTCGAACCTGCGAGGCCCGGTCGGCGATCTCGTCGAGATGCTGATCACCGGCGCCTTCGGCCGGCTCGACCTGCTCGTCCCGATACTGCTGGGCGCCGTCGCCGTCCGGCTCATTCTGTATCCGCAGCGGCCCGAGGCCAACGGACGCATCGTCATCGGCCTCTCCGCGCTGGTGATCGGTGTCCTCGGGCTCGTGCACATCGCCTGTGGCTCGCCGGGCCGGGACGCGGGTACGGAGGCGATGCAGGACGCCGGCGGACTCATCGGCTGGGCCGCCTCCATGCCGCTGATCTTCGCCATGGGCGAGGTGCTCGCCGTACCGATGCTGGTCCTGCTCACCGTCTTCGGACTGCTCGTCGTCACGGCGACGCCCGTCAACGCCATCCCGCAGCGGCTGCGCCAGCTCGGTGTCCGGCTCGGCATCCTCGATCCCGCCCCGGCCGACCGCGACGACGAGGAGCACGAGCGGGAGTACGACGGCGACGACGAGCGGTACGACGACCAGTGGCGTGAGGCCCTGCCCGCACGCGCGCGCCGCTCCGGGGCGCGGCGTAGCGAGGCGCCCGACGAGTACGACCCCGACCGGGCCGAGGCCGAGGCGCTGGTACGCCGCCGGCGCCCGCGCAGGCAGTCGGTGCAGCCCGGCCACGACCGGCCCATGGACGCCGTCGACGTGGCCGCGGCCGCCGCCGCGGCGCTGGACGGAGCCGTACTCAACGGGATGCCGCCCTCGCCGATCGTCGCCGACCTCACCCAGGGCGTCTCGGCCGACCGCACGCGCGACGCCGCGAAGGCACGGCCGGGGGAGCGTACGCGCGGGCCCGGCAGCCGGTCGGGCGCGGGGTCACCGGCCGGGCCGGGGGAGCGCTCCGTACCCACGGCGCGCGAGCCGGAGCCACGTGGCGCCGCGGCGGCGCAGTCGCTGCCCGGTGCCGTGGCCGACCTGACCAAGCCGCCGCCCGCGCAGGACCGGCCGCTGCCCCCGCGCGCCGAGCAGCTCCAGCTCGCCGGCGACATCACCTACTCCCTGCCGTCCCTGGACCTGCTGGAACGGGGCGGCCCCGGCAAGACCCGCAGCGCCGCCAACGACGCGGTCGTCGACTCGCTGACCAACGTCTTCATGGAGTTCAAGGTCGACGCGACCGTCACCGGCTTCACCCGGGGACCGACCGTCACGCGCTACGAGGTCCAGCTCGGCCCGGCCGTGAAGGTCGAGCGCATCACCGCCCTCACCAAGAACATCGCCTACGCCGTGGCCAGCCCCGACGTCCGGATCATCAGCCCCATCCCCGGCAAGTCCGCCGTCGGCATCGAGATCCCGAACTCCGACCGGGAGATGGTCAACCTCGGCGACGTACTGCGGCTCGCCGACGCCGCCGAGGACGACCACCCGATGCTGGTCGCGCTCGGCAAGAACGTCGAGGGCGGCTACGAGATGGCCAACCTCTCCAAGATGCCGCACCTGCTGGTCGCCGGTGCCACCGGATCCGGCAAGTCCTCCTGCATCAACTGTCTGATCACCTCGGTGATGGCCAGGGCGACCCCGGAGGACGTCCGGATGGTCCTCGTCGACCCCAAGCGGGTCGAGCTCACGGCGTACGAGGGCATCCCGCACCTGATCACGCCCATCATCACCAACCCCAAGCGGGCCGCCGAGGCGCTCCAGTGGGTCGTGCGGGAGATGGACCTGCGGTACGACGACCTCGCGGCGTACGGCTACCGCCACATCGACGACTTCAACCAGGCGGTACGCAAGGGCAAGGTCAAGGCCCCCGAGGGCAGCGAGCGCGAGCTGACGCCCTATCCGTACCTGCTGGTGATCGTGGACGAGCTGGCCGACCTGATGATGGTCGCGCCGCGCGACGTCGAGGACGCGATCGTCCGCATCACCCAGTTGGCCCGCGCCGCCGGTATCCATCTGGTGCTCGCCACCCAGCGCCCGTCGGTCGACGTCGTCACCGGTCTGATCAAGGCGAATGTGCCCTCCCGGCTCGCCTTCGCGACCTCCTCGCTCGCCGACAGCCGGGTCATCCTCGACCAGCCCGGCGCCGAGAAGCTGATCGGCAAGGGCGATGGACTGTTCCTCCCCATGGGGGCCAGCAAGCCGACCCGTATGCAGGGCGCCTTCGTCACGGAGGAGGAGGTCGCGGCCGTCGTCCAGCACTGCAAGGATCAGATGGCGCCGGTCTTCCGGGAGGACGTCGTCGTCGGCGCGGCCAAGAAGAAGCAGATCGACGAGGACATCGGCGACGATCTCGATCTGCTGTGCCAGGCGGCCGAGTTGGTGGTCTCCACGCAATTCGGTTCGACATCCATGCTTCAGCGCAAGTTGCGCGTGGGTTTCGCCAAAGCGGGCAGGCTCATGGATCTGATGGAATCGCGGAACATCGTCGGTCCCAGCGAGGGTTCCAAGGCGCGTGATGTGCTGGTGAAGGCAGACGAGCTGGACGGAGTCATCGCCGTCATCCGCGGTGAGCCCGCTCCCGAAGGAGCTGACGGAAATTGACGGAACCTGAAGCGATCCGAGGGATATCTGGAGCAACCCTTTCCCCCGGTCGGACGTCAACGTGGAGAGAGAGACACCTCGGTGTCCCGCCGACACGCCGTCCGGCCATTCAGATGGCGTACAAAGTGCGTCCGCCCGGTTGCCCCACCCTTTCGTACCACCCATAGACTGAACTTCCAGCAGGTGGCTACACGCTCGAAAGGCACTCCCGTGTCCATCGGCAACTCCCCCGAAGACGACCAGCCTTCCGCCGTCGACCCCGCTGAGGACGAGCGGCCCGCGACCGAAGAGGACAAGCCTTCGGTCGGTCACGTCCTCCAGCAAGCACGCACCGCCGCAGGTCTGACCATCGAAGAGGTCAGCGCCTCCACCCGGGTGCGCGTTCCCATCGTGCAAGCGATCGAGCAGGACGACTTCTCGCGCTGCGGCGGCGACGTCTACGCGCGCGGCCACATCCGCACGCTCGCGCGCTCCGTCGGGATCGACCCCGAACCTCTTGTCGGGCAGTACGACTCCGAGCACGGCGGGCGCCCCGCGCCGACGCCCGCGGCCCCGCTCTTCGAGGCCGAGCGCATCCGTCCGGAGCGGCGCCGTCCCAACTGGACGGCGGCCATGGTCGCCGCGATCGTCGCGGTGATCGGCTTCGTCGGCTTCACCATGTTCAACGGCACCGAGGAGGAGGGCCAGGGCAAGCAGATCGCCGAAGGCCCGGCGCCCGAGAAGACGACCTCCGAGCCGAGCACCACGAAGCCCGCCGACCCGAAGCCCGACCCGTCGGACAGCGCCATCGCCGCGGCCCCGGCCGACAAGGTGACCGTCAAGCTCTCCGCTGTCGAGGACAAGAGCTGGATCTCCGCCAAGTCCCCCAACGGTGAACTGATCTTCGACGGACTGCTTCTCAAGGGTGAGTCCAAGACCTTCCAGGACGACGAGCAGATCGACTTCATCCTCGGCAACGCCGGGGTCATCGACATCTTCGTCAACGGCAAGCAGGTCGACAAGGACTTCAAGCCCGGCCAGGTCGAGCGGCCGTCGTACACGAAGGGCGACCCCGAGGCGGGCTGATGCCGCGGCCGGCGCCGGGCGGGATCCGAAGGCGTCGGCGGGCATCGGGTGAGTAGTCGTCGGGAGACGCGCGGGGGCCGTCGGGGAGCGGCCCGCGGTCCCCGGACGGGCCGGACAACCCTGCACGGCAGGAGGGCGGCCAGGACAAAGTAGTCTTGAGCCCATGCCCGAACGCCGCACCGTCGCCCTTGTCACGCTTGGCTGCGCCCGTAACGAGGTGGACTCGGAGGAGCTTGCAGGCCGCTTGGCAGCGGACGGCTGGGAGCTCGTCGAGGAAGCCGCCGACGCGGACGTCGCCGTCGTCAACACCTGCGGCTTCGTCGAAGCCGCCAAGAAGGACTCCGTCGACGCCCTGCTGGAAGCCAACGATCTGAAGGATCACGGCAGAACCCAGGCCGTCGTCGCCGTCGGCTGCATGGCCGAGCGCTACGGCAAGGAACTCGCGGAATCGCTCCCCGAAGCGGACGGCGTACTCGGATTCGACGACTACGCCGACATCTCGGACCGCCTCCAGACCATCCTCAACGGCGGTATCCACGCCTCGCACACGCCCCGCGACCGGCGCAAGCTGCTCCCGCTGAGCCCGGCCGACCGCCAGGGCGCCACCGGTGTGGCCCTGCCCGGACACGGTGCCGAGGCGACGCCTCCTCCTACCGAGGTGGTCATCCCCGCTCCCGCCGACCTGCCCCAGGGGCTCGCGCCGGCCTCCGGTCCGCGCGCCCCGCTGCGCCGGCGTCTCGACAACAGCCCCGTCGCCTCCGTGAAGCTGGCCTCCGGCTGCGACCGGCGCTGCACCTTCTGCGCCATCCCCTCCTTCCGCGGCTCCTTCATCTCGCGCCGCCCCTCCGACGTACTGGGTGAGACGCGCTGGCTGGCCGAGCAGGGCGTCAAGGAGGTCATGCTCGTCTCCGAGAACAACACCTCCTACGGAAAAGACCTCGGCGACATCCGCCTCCTGGAGACGCTGCTGCCCGAACTCGCGGCGGTCGACGGGATCGAGCGCGTACGGGTCAGCTACCTCCAGCCCGCCGAGATGCGCCCCGGACTCATCGACGTCCTGACGTCGACGCCGGGCGTCGCCCCGTACTTCGACCTGTCCTTCCAGCACTCCGCGCCCTCCGTGCTACGCGCGATGCGTCGCTTCGGGGACACCGACCGCTTCCTGGAACTGCTGGAGACGATCCGGGGCAAGGCCCCGCAGGCGGGTGTGCGCTCCAACTTCATCGTGGGCTTCCCGGGCGAGACCGAGGCGGACTTCGCCGAGCTGGAACGGTTCCTCACCGGCGCGCGGCTCGACGCCATCGGTGTGTTCGGCTACTCGGACGAGGACGGCACCGAGGCGGCGACGTACGAGCACAAGCTGGACGAGGACGTCGTGGCCGAGCGGCTGGCGCATCTGTCGCGGCTGGCCGACGAGCTGACCTCGCAGCGGGCCGAGGAGCGCCTGGGGGAGACCCTGACGGTGCTCGTGGAGTCCGTCTCCGACTCCTCGGACGACGATGAGGAGCCCGCCGTGGGCCGGGCGGCCCACCAGGCGCCCGAGACCGACGGCCAGGTGATCTTCACGTCGAGCGAGGGCCTGCGTCCCGGTCGTATGGTCGAGGCAAAGGTGGTCGGCACCGAGGGCGTGGACCTGGTGGCCGAGTACTGCGGCTTCACCGGGGACGAGCCCCGGAGCGCCGGCGAGGAGGCAGCCAGATGACCGGAGTCCCGGCATCGGCCGAGGGCGGCCAGGGTAGGCCGGTGCCCGGCGGCAAGCTGGGGGCTGCGGCCGTCAATCAGGCCAGCGTGTGGAACATCGCCAACATCCTCACCATGATGCGGCTGGTGCTCGTACCGGCCTTCGTTGCGCTGCTGTTCCAGGACGGCGGGTACGACCCGGCCTGGCGCGCCTGGGCGTGGGCCGCGTTCGCCGTGGCCATGATCACCGACATCTTCGACGGGCATCTGGCCCGTACGTACAACCTGGTCACCGACTTCGGGAAGATCGCCGACCCGATCGCCGACAAGGCGATCATGGCGGCGGGACTGGTCAGTCTCTCCGTGCTGGGGGATCTGCCGTGGTGGGTGACCGGGGTCATTCTCTTCCGCGAGCTCGGGATCACGCTGATGCGGTTCTGGGTGATCCGGCTCGGGGTCATTCCGGCCAGCCGCGGCGGCAAGATGAAGACGCTGGCGCAGGGCGTGGCGGTCGGCATGTACGTGCTGGCGCTGACGGGGCCGCTGGCGACGCTGCGGTTCTGGGTGATGGCGGTCGCGGTCGTGCTGACCGTACTGACCGGCCTGGACTATGTGCGCCAGGCGATCGTCCTACGGAGGTCGGGCCTGGCGGCCGAGACCGACCGGGCGGAGCGCGCTTCGTGACCTTCGGGAGGGTCGGGACGTCCGGGAGTTCCGGGAGTTCCGGGACGTTCGGGACGGAGGGCGGTGCGGGGGCCGTGCCGGACGCCGGGAAGGATGCGGCCGCCTCCGACGTTGTACTAAGGGACGTCGCAGCCCGGGTACTGGATCTGCTCGTACGGCGAGGAACGACTCTGGCGGTCGCCGAATCGTTGACCGGCGGTCTCGTGGCCGCGGAACTGACCTCCGTCCCCGGCGCCTCAAGGGTGCTTCGCGGGGGAATCACGGCCTACGCGACGGACGTCAAGCGCGACGTCCTCGGCGTGGACGGAACACTTCTGGCCGAGCGTGGCGCGGTGGATCCCGAGGTCGCACGGCAGATGGCCGTCGGCGTACGGGGCGTACTGGCCGCCGGCTGGGGCATCGCGACCACCGGGGTCGCGGGCCCCGACCCACAGGACGGACAGTCCGTGGGCACCGTCTACGTGGCGGTGAGCGGTCCGGACGGCGCCGAGAAAGTGGCCGCACTGCGGTTGAACGGTGACCGGGCGGAAATCCGTAGAGAGAGTGTACGGAGCGTGCTGGAACTGCTCTCCGGCGAACTGACCGGGAACGGGCGGACACAGGATACGGAACGGAACGGGGGGACTTGATGTTTGCAGCCCTGAGTGAACACGACATCGCTCCCCGCACGGCCGCGGCGCGAGGCGGTACGGTGGGGCGAGAAGGATGCGGCTACGCGGTCCGAGGAGGGAGCCACCGATGATTCTGCTCCGTCGCCTGCTTGGTGACGTACTGCGTCGGCAGCGCCAGCGCCAGGGCCGTACTCTGCGCGAAGTCTCCTCGTCCGCCCGAGTCTCGCTCGGCTATCTCTCCGAGGTGGAGCGGGGGCAGAAGGAGGCTTCTTCCGAGCTGCTCTCCGCTATCTGCGACGCGCTTGACGTACGGATGTCCGAGCTCATGCGCGAAGTGAGCGACGAACTGTCGTTGGCCGAGCTGGCCGCGTCCGCAGCGGCCAGTGAGCCGGTGCCCGCGGCGGTACGTCCGATGCTCAATTCCGTCTCCGTGACGTCGGTGGCAGGTGTGCCGACGGAGCGGGTAACCATCAAGGCGCCTGCGGAAGCGGTGGATGTCGTCGCCGCTTGATCCGTACGGCGTGACCGAGGCCTGAGCCCCGGACGGTCCCAGTGACCGGCCGGGGCTTCTGCTTTGCCTGTTTCCGCCTGTTTCCGCCCGTTTCCGCTCGACGGGGCGATGGTCCGGTTCTGAATTTCACCGATTTCCCCGAAATGATCCTTTTGGGGTCTTGTGCCATGGTGGGCTTACGTGTGAATGGAACTGGAGGACGCCCCCATGTCTGTCGTCAAGAGCTCACTGCCCGAGGCGGATCTGAAGCTGGTCGGCGAGGCCCTGCAGGGCGCGCTAGTGGATCTGCTCGATCTCTCGCTGGTGGCCAAACAGGTGCACTGGAACATCGTCGGGCCGCGCTTCCGGTCCGTACACCTCCAGCTCGACGAGGTCGTCACCACGGCCCGGCAGCACTCCGACACCGTGGCGGAACGGGCCTCGGCGATCGGCGTGACCCCGGACGGCCGCGCGGCGACGGTCGCGGCGCAGAGCGCCATCGGCACCGTCCCCAGCGGCTGGATCAAGGACACGGACGCCGTACGGACGCTGGTGGACGGTCTCAGCGCGGTGATCGTTCGCATGCGTGAGCGGATCAGCGTGACCGACAAGCCCGACCCGATCACCCAGGACATCCTGATCGGACTGACGGCCGATCTCGAAAAGCATGCCTGGATGTTCCAGGCGGAGAGCGCGTAGGGCGCGTGAGCTGGGTGCGGGGACAGGTGCGGGTGTTTTACGCGGTGTGCCGAGGCGAGGGTCGGACGCGCGCGGTGCACTGCTTCGATGCGCCCTTTCGCCGGATACGCGGGCCGGTCTAGCGTCGGTCTGAGGAGGCGGCCATGGCACGGCGACGGATCCTTCTGCCGGTTCTCGCTCTGGGCGGGCTCTGGTGGTGGGCCGTACTGCGGCTCGCGCTGGCGCCCGAGCACGCCGGGGTCATCGAGGGGGCGGTGGCCGCGGGCGGCTGGGGGCTGAGCCTGCTGCCGGTGCACGCGGCGGCCCGTACGTCGGTGAGGTCCGCGAAGGGCGCCGTCGCGGCGGTCGAGGGGGACGACCCGGGCGGTTCTCAGGGCACGGGGCCCAACTGGCAGCGGGGGCACCAGTAGACGGGGCGCTCGTCGTCGGTCGTCTTGCTGATGGGGGTGCCGCAGCGGCGGCAGGGGAGCCCGCCGCGGCCGTATACGTACAGATGGCGGCGTGACCGCTCCCGGTTCGCCTCCAGGAGCTTCTTCGCGGCCGTCACCAGCCGCTCGGGGGCCGGCAGGTCCCCGATGGGCAGCCAGGGGGTGGCGCGGGTGAGGAAACAGGTCTCGCACCGAAAAACGTTGCCGATGCCCGCGAGATTGCGCTGGTCCAGCAGTGCTTCCCCGATGGTGCGCGCCGGGTCGGTGAGCAGATTGCGCAGGGCGGTCTCCGGGTCCCAGTCCGGCCCGAGGATGTCCGGGCCCAGGTGGCCCACCACACTCTCCTCGTCCGCCGTGCGGAGGAGTTCCAGTACGGGGAGCCGGTAGCCGACGGCGACGCGTTCGGCGTTGCCGAGGATCGCCCGGATCTGGTGGCCGGGGCCGCCGCGCCAGCGCTCGTCGGGGCCGTACACCCGCCAGGCTCCGTCCATTCGCAGATGTGAGTGGAGGGTGAGGCCGCCTTCGACGCGGGTCAGGAGATGCTTGCCGCGCGGGGTGACGTCCAGGACCGTCCGGCCGGTGAGGTCGGAGGTCGCGAACCGGGGGACGCGGAGGTCGGACCGGGTCAGGACCCGCCCGGCGAGGGCGGTGTGCAGGCGCTGGGCGGTCTGCAGGACGGTGTCACCTTCGGGCATGTTTCCATCATGCGCGAGATGCTCCCCGTGACGGGCGGCGTACGGGGTGTGGCGTGCGGAGATGTACGGCGACGGGCCCCGCGGGCGCGCGGGATTCCGGGACGGTGTCAGGCCCGCAGACGCAGGCCTCTCGGGGTGGCGTGGAAGCCCGCCGACTCCAGGACGCGGCCCACGGGTGAGGTCAGCGCCTGCTCCCCGTTGGCCCGCTCCACCGTGACCGTACCGAGCGCGCCGGCGCGGGCGGCCGCTGCCAGGGCCTCGGCCGCCGAACGCAGCGCCAGGTCGTCGGCGGCGTCCGGATGCGCCGGGTCGGACCCGGTGGCCGGGTCACCCGGCCAGGCGAGGAGGGTCTTGCCGCCGCGCTCCATGTACAGCGTCAGCGCGCCGTCGACGAGGACGACCAGGGAGCCCGCCTTGCGGCCCGGCTTGTGGCCGGCGCCCGCCGGCGGATCCGGCCAGGGCAGCGCCGCTCCGTACGCGTTGGCGGGGTCGGCGGCGGCCAGGACCACGGCGCGGGGCGAGGGGTCGGCGGCGGCGCGGTCCCGGGCCGTGGAGGCCGCGCGGAGACGGTCCACCGCGCCGTCCATGGCGAACTGGGCCGCGCCGAGGCCCTCGACGACATAGCCGCGGCGGGCCTGCCCGCTGTCCTCGAAGACGGACAGCACCCGGTACACGGCCGAGAAGCCGCCCTCGATGCCTTCGGAGGCGACGGCGCCTCGGGTCACCACGCCGTGCCGGTCGAGCAGTGTGCGGGCCAGGGCGTGGGCGCGGCGCGTGGTGTCCGGATCGGCGGCCGGGAGCAGCGACCAGCGTCCGCTCACGGTCGGTGGCCCCGTACGGGAGGCGGGCCGGGCCGCGGCGGTGAGGGTGCCGTAACGGCCGCGTGGGACGGCCCGTTTGGCGCGGTGGGCCGTCGAGCCCGCCGTACGCCCGGAGCCGAGGAGGGAGCGCAGCGGCGCCAGGGTGTCGTTCGTCAGCCGCCCCGACCAGGCCAGATCCCAGACGGCGTCGGCCAGTTGGGGGTCGGTGACATCGGGGTGGGTGGTGGCCCGGACCTGCTCGGTGATCTGACGGAAGAACAGGCCGTAGCCGCCGGACAGGGTGGTGAGGACCGATTCGTGCAGTGCCGTCAGCTCAAGGGGGTGCGGCGGCGGGAGCAACAGCGGTGCGGAGTCCGCGAGATAGAGGGAGATCCAGCCGTCCTTGCCGGGGAGGGCACCGGCTCCGGCCCAGACGACCTCGCCCGTGGTGGTCAGCTCGTCCAGGAGCGTCGGGGCGTACCCCGTGACCCGGGACGGGAGCACCAGCTTCTCCAGTGCGGAGGCCGGGATGGGCGCGCCCTGCAACTGCTCGATCGCGCGGGCCAGTCCGTCGATGCCGCGCAGACTGTGGCTGCCCAGATGCTGCCACTGAGGCAGGAACGTGGCGAGCGCGGCGGGCGGCACCGGCTCCAGCTCGTGCCGCAGCGCGGCGAGCGACCTGCGGCGCAGTCGGCGCAGGACCGTGGCGTCGCACCACTCCTGGCCGATCCCCGACGGATGGAACTCCCCCTGCACGACACGGCCGCCGCCGGCCATCCGTTGCAGCGCGCCTTCGGTGACGGCGGGGCCGAGCCCGAAGCGCTCGGCGGCCGCCGAGGAGGTGAACGGGCCGTGCGTGCGGGCGTAACGGGCCAGGAGATCGCCCAGGGGGTCCTTCACCGGCTCGGTGAACGCCTCGGGGACGCCGACGGGCAGGGCCGTGCCGAGCGCGTCACGCAGCCTTCCCGCGTCCTCGATCGCCGCCCAGTACTCGGCGCCGCCGATCCGGACCCGGATGGCGCGTCGGGACGCGGCGAGATCCGCCGGCCACGCCGGCTCGGACCCGCGCTTCGCCAACTCGGCCTCGGTGAGCGGTCCGAGGACCCGCAGCAGGTCGGCGACGCCCTCCACGTCCTTGATGCGGCGGTCGTCGGTGAGCCACTGCAGCTCGCGCTCCAGCTCCGCCAGGACGTCGGCGTCCAGCAGCTCACGCAGCTCCGCCTGGCCGAGGAGTTCGGCCAGCAGCCGAGAGTCGAGGGACAGGGCGGCGGCGCGCCGCTCTGCGAGGGGGGAGTCACCCTCGTACAGAAACTGCGCCACATATCCGAAGAGGAGCGAACGGGCGAACGGGGACGGCTCGGTGGTCGTGACCTCGACCAGCCGGACCCGGCGGGACTCGATGTCGCCCATCAGCTCGGTGAGACCGGGCACGTCGAAGACGTCCTGCAGACATTCCCGGACGGCCTCCAGGACGATCGGGAACGAACCGAACTCGCTCGCCACCTGCAGCAGTTGGGACGCCCGCTGGCGCTGCTGCCACAGCGGTGTGCGCTTGCCGGGACTGCGGCGCGGCAGCAGCAGGGCGCGCGCCGCGCACTCACGGAAACGGGCGGCGAACAGCGCGGAGCCGCCCACCTGATCGGTGACGATCTGCCCGATCTCGCCCCGCTCGAAGGCGACATCACCGGCGCCGACCGGCGCCTGCTCGTTGTCGTACGTCGCGTCGAGCGACATCGGGTCCTGGTCGAGGAGGTCCAGACTCATCAGATCGGCGTCGGGCAGCCGCAGCACGATGCCGTCGTCGGCGTGCATGACCTGGGCGTCCATGCCGTACCGCTCGGCGAGCCGGGCGCCGAGCGCCAGCGCCCACGGGGCGTGCACCTGGGCACCGAACGGGGAGTGGATCACGACCCGCCAGTCGCCCAGATCGTCCCGGAACCGCTCCACGAGGATCGTCCGGTCGTCGGGGACATGACCGCAGGCGCGGCGCTGCTCGTCCAGATACGCCAGGACGTTGTTCGCCGCCCAGGCGTCGAGGCCGGCGGCCACCAGCCGAAGCCGGCCGTCCTCCGGGGACAGCGCCCCCACCTCGCGCAGGAACGCCCCTACCGCGCGGCCCAGTTCGAGCGGCCGGCCCAGCTGGTCGCCCTTCCAGAAAGGCAGCCGGCCCGGCACCCCGGGGGCGGGGGAGACCAGCACCTGGTCGCGGGTGATGTCCTCGATACGCCACGAGGTCGTGCCGAGCGTGAAGACGTCGCCGACCCGCGACTCGTACACCATCTCCTCGTCCAGCTCGCCCACCCGGCCGCCGCCCTTGCGGCCCTTGCCGTCGCCGGAACCGGCACCCGAGGCCCCGGCCAGGAACACACCGAACAGGCCGCGGTCGGGGATCGTGCCGCCCGAGGTGACGGCGAGACGCTGCGCACCGGGGCGGCCCGTGACCGTACCCGTCACGCGGTCCCACACCACGCGGGGGCGCAGCTCGGCGAACGCGTCCGACGGATAGCGGCCCGCGAGCATGTCGAGGACGGCGGTGAACGCCGACTCGGGGAGCGAGGCGAACGGCGCCGCGCGGCGGGCGAGAGCGAGCAGGTCGTCGGCCTGCCAGGTGTCGAGCGCGACGGTCGCGACGAGCTGCTGGGCCAGCACGTCCAGCGGATTGGTGGGGATCCGCAGGGCCTCGATGGAGCCGGTGCGCATCCGCTCGGTGACGACGGCGGCCTGCACCAGATCGCCGCGGTACTTGGGGAAGACGACGCCTGTGGAGACCGCGCCCACCTGGTGGCCGGCCCGGCCCACGCGCTGGAGGCCGGACGCCACGGACGGGGGTGACTCGACCTGGATGACGAGGTCCACCGCGCCCATGTCGATCCCCAGCTCCAGGCTGGACGTGGCCACGACGGCGGGCAGGCGGCCCGCCTTGAGGTCCTCCTCGACCCGGGCGCGCTGCTCCTTGGAGACGGAGCCGTGGTGGGCTCGGGCCATCAGGGGCGGGGCGCCCTTGGCGGCGCCCGACTCGGCCATGATCTCGGCGGGGGAGTGCGCCTCGGGCATGGCCTCGCCCGTGGCCCGTTCGTACGCGATCTCGTTGAGCCTGTTGCACAGGCGCTCCGCGAGGCGGCGGGAGTTGGCGAAGACGATCGTCGAACGGTGCGCCTGGACGAGATCGGCGATCCGCTCCTCGACGTGCGGCCAGATCGACGGCTTGTCGCCGTCGCCGGTGCCGCCGCCGCTCCCGCTGTCGGCCGCCGGGGAGCCGCCCAGCTCGCCCAGATCCTCGACGGGGACGACCACCGACAGATCGAACTCCTTCCCGGAAGGAGGCTGCACGATCTCGACCCGGCGTTGGGGGGAGAGATAGCGGGCGACCTCGTCCACCGGGCGCACCGTGGCCGACAGGCCGATACGGCGGGCCGGGCGTGGGAGCAGCTCGTCGAGCCGCTCCAGGGAGACCGCGAGATGGGCGCCGCGCTTCGTCCCCGCGACGGCGTGGACCTCGTCCAGGATCACCGTCTCGACGCCCGCCAGCGCGTCGCGCGCCGACGACGTGAGCATCAGGAAGAGCGACTCGGGGGTGGTGATCAGGATGTCCGGCGGCTTGGTGGACATCGAGCGGCGCTCGGCGGCCGGGGTGTCGCCGGAACGGATGCCGACCCGGATCTCCGGCTCGGGCTGCCCGAGGCGGACGGACTCCTGCCGGATGCCGGTGAGGGGGCTGCGCAGATTGCGCTCCACGTCCACCGCGAGGGCCTTGAGCGGGGACACGTACAGCACGCGACAGCGCTTCCGCGCCTCGGCGGGCGGGGGCACCGAGGCCAGCCGGTCGAGGGCGGCGAGGAAGGCGGCCAGGGTCTTGCCGGAGCCGGTCGGGGCCACGACCAGCACGTCCGAGCCCTCGGCGATGGCACGCCAGGCACCCTCCTGCGCGGCGGTGGGCGCGGAGAAGGCCCCCGAGAACCAGCTGCGGGTCGCGGGGGAGAACGAGTGGAGTGCGGAACCGGCCATCACACCATCGTGCACCCGACCACTGACAATCGCCCGGACCTGCGGAAACAGGTGGGTGGACGCGGCGCGGAGGGTGGGTTCCGGGCGGGCCGCGGCGCGGGGGCGCGATGCGCGGTGCGGGGCGGAACCGGGAGGTGGGACGGGGCGTGGCCGGTGCAGACTGGGAGCATGGCGGCTCGGGAGCAGGCACGGCACTGGCGCTACCCGGAGCTGCCCGGCGTCGACCTTCTGCGCGCCAAGTACATCGACAAGACCTTCGTCAGGCACACCCACGAGACGTTCGTCATCGCCGCGATCACCGACGGTGTGGAGGTGTTCCACCACGGCGGCGGCGACCAGTACGCGGGTCCTGGCTCACTCGCGCTGGTCAACCCCGACACTCCGCACACCGGGCACGCGCAGGGTCCCGAGGGCTGGCAGTACGGGGCCGTCTACCCGTCGCCCGACCTTGTCGCGGAGATCGCCGCCGAGACGACCCTCATCCGCGGTACCCCGGGCTTCGTCGCTCCTGTCGTCGACGACCCGTACGCCGTCCGCCTCGTCCACCAGGTGCTGCGCGCCGCCGACGAGGGGAACGCCCTCGCCGCCGACACGCTGCTGCGGGTCGCCGTCACCCGCCTCCTGCGGCTGAGCGGGGGCACGCTGCCGCACCGTACGGCGCGCGGCGCGGGTGCCAGGACGGCGGCACGCGCGCGTGCCGTGCTGGAGCGGCGGATGGCCGACCCACCGTCGCTGGAGCGGCTCGCCGCCGAGCTGGGCACCGGCCCGTTCGCCCTGCTGCGGGCCTTCCGGGACACGTACGGCATGCCGCCGCACACCTGGCTCACCGACGCGCGGGTGCGCCGGGCCCGGCATCTGCTGGACGCCGGGACGGCCCCCGCCGAAGTGGCCGGCCTCGTCGGCTTCACCGACCAGCCGCACCTCAACCGGCACTTCAGCCGGATCGTGGGGGTGCCGCCGGGCGCGTACCGCAGGGAGCGGACGCCGGGCGGTGCCTGAACGCGCGGTGGTTCTGCGCGGCGGGTCGGTCGGTGAGACAGGTCAGCGGGGCTACGAGGGCGGGCCGCCCGGTGCGGTCAGGAGGGCCACCAGGGGCTGCGTTCGCGCAGCTCGCGCTGGGCCTTACCCATGACGCCCGGGTAGCTCTTGCCGGGATACCACGGCACGGTGGCGAGCCGCCCGAAGGCCGGGATCGTCTCCATGTGGCGCACCATGCGCTCGCGTGTGTCCGGGTCGGGCAGCGGGCCACGCATGGCGGCGAGATTCTCCAGGACGTGGTCGGGGTCGGACGTGGCCGGGAGCGCCACGGTCACGGCGGGGTGCGAGACGACCCACTTCAGGAAGAAGGCAGACCAGGTCTCGATCCCGAACTCCGCGGCGAACGCGGGCAGTTCGTGGCCCTCCACGGCGTGGTGCAGCCGCGCCTTCTCCAGAGGCATGTTCACCAGGACGGCCACACCGCGCTCGGCGGCGGCCCGCAGCACGGTCTCCTCGGCGGCCCTGGTGTGGATCGAATAGTGCACCTGGACGAAGTCCAGATCGCCGCGCTCCACCCAGCCCGTCATGAGGTCGTAGTAGGCGGGGTCGTGGTGCGAGACGCCGAGATGGCGGATCTTGCCCTCCGCCTTCAGCGCGTGCAGGAGCGGCAGCACCACATCGATGTTGACGAGGCTGTGGCACTGGAGGACGTCGATCGGCCGGTCGCGGCGCAGGCGCTTCCGCGACCGCTTGAGGATGTCCTCGGCCTGCCTCGTCTCCCACAGGTACTCGCCCGTCGTCCACACCTTGTCCGTGACGAACATCCGCTCACCGACACCGAGGGACTCCGTCGCGGCGCCGAGGGTCGACTCGGCCATGCCGTAGAGGGGCGAGCAGTCGAAGACCCGGCCGCCGCCCTCCCAGTGTCCGCGGACGACTTCGCGCACCCTGCGGGACGCGCGCGGCGTGTGGGCGTCGAACGTCATGAACGAGCCCAGCCCGATCGACGGCAGCCGCTCCCCGGTGCGGGGCACCGTCTTGAGGATGAGGCCGTCGGGCGACGTACCGAGAGAGGCCACGGCGGGCGCGCCGTTCGACGCGACCGCGCCCTCGCTCCGTCCGTGCGCCGCGGCGTGGGCCGAAAGCCCGGTCGCCGGCAGGAGCCCGGCCGCGCCGGCCAGGGCGCCTGCGGCTCCCGCGACGACGGTGCGGCGGCTCGGTGCCGATGAGGTGCGTGTCTGCTGGTGGTCCATGAGGAACTCCGTCCTTCGCGGCGCGTGCGTCGTCGGCCGCGCTTCTTTACGGATGCGGTCCTGAGGGAGGTTCAGGTCGGTCCAGGGAGTTTCGGGGTGCGCCGATGTACGCGTCGGCGCGTGTGGCGCCGACGCGTACGTCCGTCCAAGGGAGTGCGGGGCGAATGAGCCGTGGATGGTTCGAGACCGGCCCGGGGCCCTTGATCACACCCTGACAGCCGGGCCTCGGGGCTGTCGACGGACTGTGCCCACCCGTCGGGAATGCTCGGATACCCTCCGGGTATGTCCGTCGATCTGCGGCTCATGCGGTACGTGATCGCGATCGCCGACGCGGGGGGTTTCGAGGGCGCGGCCGAGGCGCTGCACATGACGCAGCCACCGCTGAGCCGCCAGATCGGCGCCCTTGAGCGGGAGTTGGGGGTTCAGCTGTTCCACCGGCGGCCCACCAGGCCGACCGAGGCGGGCCTCGTGTTCATCGAGTCGTGCCGCCGGATCGTGCGGGAGGCGGAGCAGGCCGTCGAGCGGGTACGGCTGGTCGGTGGCGTGGGCAGGGGCACCGTCCGGATCGGCTACACGGTGACGACGGCGTTCGACGAGATGCCCAAGCTCTTCGCCGCGATGCGTGAGCACCACCCGGGGATCCGGGTCGAAGCCAGAGAAGCCTGGGACACCGAGCTGACCGCCGCCCTGCGCGACCGCGAGATCGATGTGCTCCTCGGCCGGCTGGTGCGGATACCGTCCGGCCACCGCACGGCGACGATCCGACGCGATCCGCTGACCGCCGTGCTCGATGTCGGGCATCCGCTCGCGGGGCGCGCCGCGGTGGCGCTCCGGGAGTTACGGGGCGAGACGCTCCGGTTCTTTCCACGCGCCGTGGCGCCGCGCTACTACGACGGCGTCCTGGCCGCCCTGCGTACGTCGGGGGAGACCCTGGACGTATGGGAGAACCGGCTGCCCGGGCTGCGCAATCTGGCGTCGGCCCTGAGCGGCCGGGACTTCATGATTCTGCCGAGTCCGCTGCGCGAGCATCTGCCCGCGAGCATGGTCGCCGTCCCCCTGCTCGACGACCTGCCGACCGTCGACCTCCAATTGGCCTGGCCACGTGATGCCCCGGCGGCGGTGGCCGGGCTCGTCGACACGGCGCGGCGGCTCGCCCGCGAGGAAGGCTGGCTGCCCGCACGTCGCACGGGGCGCGCAAGAACGTACAAGACGGGGCCCGAGCCCGCCCCGTAGCGTCTCCGACGTGGCAGAACAGACAGCATCAGCAGACAGACCCGACACGGCGGGGATACCCGCCCGGTCGGCCCCGGAGACCAGGGACGAGGCGGGGACGGCCGCACCGGGCGCGACCGACCGCACGGAGCCGGGAGCGGGGCCGGGCGGCGAGCCCGACGACGGGGCGAGCGGTGAGCCGGAGGGGAAGCCGGACTCGGCCGTCATACGCGACGCGCTCGGCGTCGGCATCGCCGTGGGCCTCTCCGGCTTCGCCTTCGGCGCGACATCCGCCGGGGCGGGCCTCACCCTCCTACAGAGCTGCGCGCTCAGCCTGCTGGTCTTCACCGGCGCCTCGCAGTTCGCCCTCGTCGGTGCGCTCGCCGCCGGCGGCAACCCCCTGACCGCCGCGGCCGGAGCCTTCTTCCTCGGCGTACGGAACACCTTCTACGGCCTGCGCCTGTCCCAACTCCTGGCGCTGCCACGCTTCGTACGCCCCTTCGCCGCCCAGTGGGTCATCGACGAGACGACGGCCGTCGCGCTCGCGCAGCCCACGCGGCGCAGCGTGCGCCTCGGCTTCACCGTCACCGGACTCACCCTCTACGTGCTGTGGAACCTCACCACGCTGCTCGGCGCGCTCGGCGCCGACGCCATCGGCGACACCGACGCCTGGGGGCTCGACGCGGCCGGCCCCGCCGTCTTCCTGGCCCTGCTCGCCCCCATGCTGCGGACCACGACGGAGCGCGCGGTCGCCGCCATCGCCGTCGTCCTCGGGCTCGGCTTCCTGCCGGTGCTGCCCGCCGGCGTGCCGGTGCTGGTCGCCGCGCTCGCCGCCCCCGCCGTGCTCTGGTTCGAGGGGCGCGGCAGCGGCCGCGGGACCGATCTCAAGACCGGCCGTGGGTCCACCGACCGGAAGGGGACGGACCGTTGAGCATCTGGATCGCCATCGGACTGACCGCCGTCGGCTGCTACCTCGTCAAGCTGCTCGGGCTGCTCGTACCGGCGGGAGCGCTGGAGCGCCCCCTCGTCCAGCGGCTGTCCGCACTGCTGCCCGTCGCGCTGCTCGCCGCTCTCACGGCGCAGCAGGCATTCAGCGGCGCCGACGGTGCGCTGGTCGTCGACGCCAGGGCGGCCGGGCTCGCCGCGGCGGGGCTCGCGCTGGTGCTGCGCGCCCCGTTCCTGGTCGTCATCGCCGCGGCCGTCGCGGTGACCGCCGGAGTACGAGCCCTCGGCGGCTGACACCGCGCGCCCCGCCGCCCCGCAGGGGCTCAGCCGATGTCCCGGCCGTACGCGCGCAGCGTCCGCAGGGCCTCGATCGTCGCGAGGGGACGCCGCTCCAAGGTCGCGACGGGCTCCCCCGGAGGGCGGCCGGGCGGCCAGCCGCCGTCCTCGCACTGCGCCCGCGCGAGAAAGCCGAGAGAGCCGTCCATCTCCTCGTCGGTGAACCACCGGCGGGCCACCGACTCGGGCACGCGCGCGTAGTCGTGCGGGAAGAGGCGTTCGCCGCCGGGCAGGTCTCCGGCGGCGTGCACGGCCGCGCCCGGATACGCGTCGGGGCGGCCAGGATCCAGAACCGCCATCCGCCGCTCCCGTACGAGCCGTCCGAGCCGGTCGGCGGCGCCGGCTGCGCGCGCCCGGTCCGGCACACCGTTCAGAAAGGCGACCGCCGAGACGACCTCATAAGGATGCGGCTTCTGCAGCGCGTCCACGGCGGCCCAGCAGAAGTCGGTGGCCCGGAACAGCCAGGCGTGCCACACCTGATTGCGGTGCAGCACTCCCACCACGGGGCCGGTGGCGAGCAGCTCCCCTCGGCCAAGCGCCCCGTCGGTCTCCGTCGGCGGGTTCGCCGCGGGCAGCGCCCCGTCCGCCGCCGACACCAGCGTGAGATACCGGCACACCCGCTCCACCCGGGACCCGCCGCAGCGCCCGACGGAGTCCAGTACGTACAGCGCGTGCGCCGTGTGCGACGTGCGGCTCACGGGGCCGCGCTGATCGGGCTCCAGGCCGTGACCGTAACCACCGTCCTCGTTGCGGTACGCGGCGAGCGCGGTCTCGACGGCCTCCGCCCCGCCGCCCGTGAAGTGATGGGCGAACCGTCGCTGTTCGAGGACCCGCGCCGTCAGCCACACGAAGCGTTCCGCGCGGGCGAGGGGAGTCGGCTGGGATGCTGCGGTCGCGGCCATTCACCGACCGTAGGACGCGAGGCGTCCCGTGCGGGGCGGACGGCCGCGGCTGCACTCTCAGGAGCGGGATACTGGCGTCATGCGGTTGACGATTTTCTGGGAACGGATGGCGGACCACTTCGGGGCCGCGTACGCGGACTCCTTCGCTCGCGACCATGTGATGGCGGAGCTGGGCGGCCGTACGGTGCACGAGGCCCTCGCCGCCGGCTGGGAGGCCAAGGACGTCTGGAGGGCGGTCTGCACCGCCATGGGTGTGCCCGCCGACAAACGGTGACGTCCGCGTACGCGAGACTGGCTCCGTGGCACTGACCGACGAAACAGCCCAGGAACCTCAGCCGTCCACCCCACCGCCGCCGCCCGCCGCGGCGGGGGACGGCGGTGCGTCCGCCCGTATGCCCCGCTGGCTGCCGCGCGCCATGGTGCTCGCGCTGACGCTCGTCGCCTGCTTCCAGCTGGGCAGTTGGGCGTTCCACCAGCTCATCGGGCTGTTGATCAACATCCTGATCGCCTTCTTCCTGGCCCTGGCGGTGGAGCCGGCCGTCAGCCGGATGGCATCGCGCGGCGTACGGCGCGGACTCGCCACCTTCCTGGTTTTCATCGCGGTGCTGATAGCGAGCGTCGGTTTCGTGGTGCTGCTCGGCTCGATGCTCGCGGGGCAGATCATCGAGATCGTCGAGGACTTCCCCAAGTACCTCGACTCCCTGATCAACTGGATCAACCAGAACTTCCGTACCGAGCTGTCACGGGTGGCCGTCCAGGACAGCCTGCTCCACTCCGACTGGCTCCAGAGATACGTCCAGAACAGCGCGAGCGGTGTGCTCGACATCTCGACCACCGTGCTCGGCGGCCTCTTCCGGCTCCCGACGATCTTCCTGTTCTCGTTCTACTTCGCCGCCGACGGGCCGCGGCTGCGGCGCACCGTGTGCTCCGTCCTGCCCCCGGCCAAGCAGGCCGAGGTGCTGCGCGCCTGGGAGATCGCGGTCGACAAGACCGGCGGCTACATCTACTCGCGCGGACTGATGGCGCTCATCTCCGGCATCGCGCACTACATCCTGCTGGAAATCCTCGGGATCCCGTACGCGCCGGTGCTGGCGGTGTGGGTGGGCCTCGTCTCGCAGTTCCTGCCGACCATCGGCACCTATCTGGCCGGCGCCCTGCCGATGCTGATCGCCTTCACCGTGGATCCCTGGTACGCGGTGTGGGTCCTCGGATTCGTCGTGATCTACCAGCAGTTCGAGAACTACGTCCTCCAGCCCAAACTCACCGCCAGGACCGTCGACATCCATCCCGCCGTGGCCTTCGGCTCGGTCATCGCCGGTACGGCGCTGCTCGGGGCCGTCGGCGCGCTGATCGCCATCCCCGCGGTCGCGACGCTGCAGGCGTTCCTCGGGGCGTACGTGAAGCGCTACGACGTGACGGACGACCCGCGCGTGCACGGGCACCGGCGCCGCGGCAGCGGGCGCACCCTGGCACGGATACGCCGGACACTGCGACGCGCCACCGCGCGCGTGAGGCCGCCCCGCGCGGAGGGCGGCGCCTGACGGCCGCGAACGCCTCTTCGTGTGAGGGGCCTCTCTTCGCGGAGGCCTCCTTGGAAGGCGGATCTCAGCCGCGCAGATAGGCGAGCACGGCCAGCACGCGGCGGTTCGTCGCGTCGGTCAGTGAGAGGTCGAGTTTGGTGAGGATGCTGCCGAAGTGCTTGCTCACCGTCCCCTCGCTGACATGCAGCGCCGCGGCGACGGCCGCGTTCGACCTGCCCTCCGCCATCAGCGCCAGTACTTCCTGTTCGCGGGGTGTCAGCCTCGACAGAGGGTCGCGCCGGTGCCTGAGCAGTTGCCGTACGACCTCGGGGTCCACCACCGTGGCTCCCTCGGCGACGCGGCGGACGGCGTCGACGAACTCCTCGACGTGCCCGATCCGTTCCTTCAGCAGATAGCCGACGCCGGTGCCGTCCGAGGAGTCGAGCAGCTCTTCGGCGTACGCGCGCTGCACGTACTGGCTCAGCACGAGGATGGGCAGCCCCGGCTGCCGCTCGCGCAGTTCCAGCGCGGCCCGCAGCCCTTCGTCGGAGAATCCCGGCGGCATGCGCACGTCGGTCACCACGATGTCGGGCCGGTGCTCGGCCACCGCCGCGGTCAGTTCGTCGGCGGTGCCTGCCTCGGCGACGACCTTGTGCCCGAACCGTTCGAGCAGGCCGGTGAGTCCGTCCCGCAGGAGCACGCTGTCCTCGGCCAGCACGATGCGCGACATCAGGTCCTCGTTCGGGTGGGAGTGCGGGAGGAGGTGGCGGCCATGGGCGCCGTGTTCGTCGGCGCGGTCGCGGGCGTCGTGGCCGTGCCGGTGGGGGCGTCGCCGGGCGGGCAGGGAATCCGTACGCGGAACACGGTGGGGCCGCCGGCCGGGCTGGAGACCAGCAGCCGCCCGTCGAGCACCGAGATACGGTCCGCCACCCCCTGCAGGCCGGTGCCCCCGGAGAAGTCCGCGCCGCCCGCCCCGTCGTCCCTGACCTCCATGACCAGCTCGCCGTCGGCGATCGTGCCACACACCTCCGCGCGGTCGGCCCCGCTGTGCTTGGCGACGTTCGCGAGCGCCTCGGAGACCGCGAAGTACGCCGCCGTCTCGACCGGTTCGGGCAGCCGCCCCGGCAGGTCGAAATGTACGTCGACCGGCACCGTCGACCGGTCGGCGACGTCCTCGACCGCGTCCTTCAGTCCCCGGTCGGTGAGCACCTGGGGGTGGATGCCGCGGATCAGTTCCCGGATCTCCACCAGCGCGGTGCCCGCCTCGTCGTGCGCCTTGGCCAGGAGGCCGCCCAGCGGCTCACCGGGGCTCTCCAGCCTCGCCAGGCCGAGCGTCATCGACAGGGCCACCAGCCGCTGCTGCGCGCCGTCGTGGAGATCACGCTCGATCCGGCGGCGTTCCGCCTCGAAGGCGTCCACCAGCCGCATCCGGGACCGGCCCAGCTCCTGGATCCGGGAATTGACGGCGGCGTCACGGGAGGACAGCAACACTCCGGCCAGAGCCGCGCGCCCGGCGGCCACCAAACCGAGCGGATAGGCGAGGACGGGCAGCAGGAGCGCACCGGCCAGCGCCGCCGCGAAGGCCTGCGGATACGAGTCGGCCAGCCAGATCTTCAGTACGCGGACCTCCTCGCCGCCGCCGACCGTGGCCATGACGACGGGCGTGGCCAGCAGACCGCCGCAGACGACGAGCACTGTTCCCAGGACCAGCGCCTCCAGGGGCCACAGCACGAACGCGAACAGCAGCGCGTAGCCCAACTCCCGCCACGTGGCTGGCTCCTTGAGACGGAGCCGGACCCAGGCGGCCAGGCCCGTGCCGTCCGGCTCGCGGTGCGGATCGGCCAGTACGACGGGGTCGACCAGCCGCAGTCGGCGACGCTCCAGCGCGGCCAGCGGGATGCCCGCGAGCGCGAACATCAGCAGCAGTGGAACGCCGATGAGGACCACCGCCAGGGCGCCTCCCGTGACCGCCAGCAGGAGCAGTGAGACCAGGGTCGCGAGACCGACCAGGACGCCGCTCAGCAGGTACGCCGCGGAGCGCCACGGCCAGCTGCCGAGGAGGTAGTGGGGCGACCGGAGCGCCTGCCGGAGGCTGGGGGAGTGCATGGACGCACGGTAGGCGGGCGCCGTACGGGGCGGCCACCCAGCCAGCTCCACCTTTCGCCCCGTACGCAGCTGTGATGTGCGCGGCGTGCGGCGCGGCTTGAGTGATCGCCATGAACAACGCGGCAACGAACGGCATCGCCAGGGGCGACACAGCGGTCCGGCTCAGTTCGGTCACCCGTTCCTACGGCAAGGGCGCGGCGGCGGTGACCGCGCTCGACCGGGTCACTCTCGACATACCCAAGGGCACCTTCGCCGCCGTCATGGGGCCTTCCGGTTCCGGCAAGTCCACCCTGCTCCAGTGCACGGCCGGACTGGACCGGCCCACCAGCGGCACCGTGATGCTCGGGGACCGCGACCTGACCTCGCTCAGCGAGCACAAGTTGACCCTGCTGCGGCGCCGGCACATCGGCTTCGTCTTCCAGGCGTTCAACCTGCTGCCCTCGCTCACCGCCGAACAGAACGTGGCGCTCCCGCTGCGCCTGGCCGGCCGCAGACCGAAACGGGGCGCCGTTCTCGACGTACTGGAGCAGGTGGGGCTGCGGGACCGCGCGGGGCACCGGCCCAGCGAGCTCTCCGGCGGCCAGCAGCAGCGGGTGGCGCTCGCCAGGGCGCTGGTCACCCGCCCCGACGTGCTCTTCGGGGACGAGCCGACCGGGGCGCTGGACTCCCGGACGGGCCGGGAGGTACTGGCCTTGCTGCGGGGCATGGTCGACGGGGGCCAGACCGTGATCATGGTGACGCACGACCCCATGGCGGCGTCGTACGCGGACCGTGTGCTGTTCCTGGCGGACGGCAGGGTGCGGGACGCGCTCGACTCCCCGACCGCCGACCGGGTCGCCGAGCGGATGACCGCACTGGCGGTGGCCCCGTGCTGAGGCTGCTGGTCCAAGGCATGCGAGCCCGCTGGGTCACCTTCACCGGGTCGTTCGTCGCCCTCGCCCTCGGGGTGGGGCTCATCGCCGCCACCGGGCTCGCGCTGGCGGCCACGTTCCAGGCCCCGCACCGGGGGCCCGAGCGGTTCGCCGCGGCCCCGGTGGTCGTCAGGGTCTCCGACACCCTGCGGGTCTCCACACCGATCGGCGAGCGTACGCAGCGCCTCGCCGATCCACGGGCGGTGCCCGCCGAGTTGGCCGCCGAACTCGCGCGGCTCGGCCGGACGGTCGAGGACCGGACGTTCCCCGTGTCCTTCGCCGACGCCTCCTTGGGAGACGGCGCCGACCGTGCGGACACTGAGGCGGACGGTGAGGCGGACGGTGCGGGTGACGGGGCGGTCGGGCATCCGTGGTCGGTCGCGGCGGCCACGCCGTACCGGCTCACGGGCGGTCGCGCGCCCGCGGCGCCCGGCGAGATCGTCGTCGCCGTGGCGCCCCCTGCGCAGGACCGGTCCGGTGGCGCGGCGATCGGCGACCGCGTGCGGGTCGTCACCCCGGCGGGGGCCGGGAGCCGCACCGTCGTCGGCACCGTGGCCGCGACGGACTTCGAGACAGCCGTGTTCTTCACCGAAGCCGAAGCCGCCCAACTCTCGCCCCGTATCGACGCGTTGATGGTGCACGCGGACGCGACCGCCGTACGAAAGGCGGTACGAAAGGCCGTACGCGGCACCGGATCCGGGATCGATGTCCTGACCGGTGACGAACGCCGCAGGGCCGATCCGGACCCCGACCGGGACAGCGAAGCACTGGTCTCGGTCAACGCGCTGCTGGGTACGGCGGCGGGCATCACCTGCTTCGTCTCCGTCTTCGTGGTGGCGTCGACCTTCGCCTTCGCCGTGGCCCAGCGCAGACGCGAGTTCGGTCTGCTCCGTACGGCGGGCGCCACTCCGCGACAGATACGGCGGACGGTGCTCGCCGAGGCGGTCCTCGTCGCCGTACCGGCCTCGGCCGCCGGCTGCCTGCTCGGCGATCTCGGCGCGCCGCCGCTCGCCGCGTGGATGGTCGACAGCGGCATCGCACCGTCCTGGTTCGCGATCGGCGACCAGACCTGGCCGCTGCACACGGCCTTCTGGACGGGCCTGTGCGTGGCGACGGCGGGCGTCCTGACGTCCTCCTGGCGGGCGGGACGAATCAAGCCCACAGAGGCGCTGCGCGAGGCCGCGCTCGACAGCCGCGCCATGCCCCCGAGCCGCCGGCTGCTCGGAGCCCTCGTCCTGCTGGCCGGTCTGGGACTGCTCGTGTGGTCGCTGGCCACCGATCCCGGCGAGGCGCTCAAGAGGAAGACCTACCTGACCCGGCCGATGCTGCTGATCGTCGGCTTCGCCCTGTACGCGCCGGTGCTGGTGCCGCCGCTGGTCAGGCTCGTCACCTGGCTGCCCGCCCGACTGCCGGGCGCCACCGGCCTGCTGGCGCGGGAGAACGCGGCCACCGGGGTGCGCCGTACGGCGGCCGTCGCCGCCCCCGTACTGATCACCGTCGCGCTCGCCGCCTCCCTCCTGGGCACGACGGCGACGATCAACGAGGCCAAGGCCACCGAGGCCGCGACACAGACGGCCGCCGACTACGTCGTGGCGGCGCCGGGCGAGGAGGGCGCGCTGCCCGCCCCGTTCGTGGCACGGGCGCGGAGCATCCCCGGCGCGGCCGTGAGCGCCTCCCGCTCCACCGCCGTGACCGTGCTCGAAGAGGGTGTCGCGCTCGTCAGGTCCGAGGCCAGAGCCGTGGACCCGGCCGATCTCGCGGCGGTGTCCCGGTTGCCGGTGGCGTCCGGGCGGGTGGCCGACCTCGACGACGGCGGCATCATCGTCAACGAGGAGTGGCTGACACGGACGGTCGGGCAGCGGGTCAGGGTCTGGCTGGGCGACGGCCGCGAGGTGACTCTGCGGATCGTGGCGGTGCTCCGGACCGGCACCGGCGGCAACGGTGCGTACGTGACCCCGCGCAACGCCCCCGGTGCCACGGTCGACCGCGTGGACGTCAAGCTGCGTGACGGCGCGGACGCCACCGCTGTCGACGCCGCACTGCGCGAGGCGGGACGGACGACGGGGACGACCGTCCTCACGAAGGACGAGTGGCTGACGCGAAGCCATCCCCGTTCCAGCGAGAGCACCCGTCTGGGGCTGCTGCTGATTCTGGGGATCGCCCTGCTGTACACCGGGATCGCGCTGGCGAACACCCTGGTCATGGCGACGTCCGACCGGGTCGGCGACCTCGCCGTGCTCCGGCTGACCGGGGCGACCAAACCCCAGGTGCTGCGCCTGGTCGCGGCCGAGGCCCTGGTGGTCGTGGCCGTGGGCTCCCTCCTCGGCGCCGCCGTCGCGGGCCTGAATCTCCTCGGCCTACGGGGCGCCCTCGCGCTGCTCTCCGTCCGGTCGCCCCTCGTCGTGCCCTGGGGGAGCCTGGGGGCGATGGTGGCGGCGAGCGCCGTACTGGCGGTGGTGGCCGCCGTCGTACCCGCGCTGACGGCGCTGCGCACGAGGCCGGTCGAGTACGCGGGGACGCGCGAGTAGCCGCACCTCCGCACCATCGTGGTGCCGCGCCGCCTCATCGCCGTGCCGCCGCGATGAGTTCCGCCGGGCGCGGGAGTCGTCAGTGGTGGACGACGACAACCGACCGCGGAGGTCCGGACATGCGTGACTTGATCGTCACCGAGAACATCACCGTCGACGGCGTCATCGACGCGTCGGACGGATGGTTCGCCCCGGCGGAGGAGACGGTGGACCAGTCCGACATCAACGAGGAACTCCGGAAGCAGATGGCCGCCGCCGACGCCTTCCTCGTCGGGCGGGTGACCTTCGAGGAGATGCGGGGCTACTGGCCGGAGCGGACCGACGACGCCACGGGCGTCGGCGCGTACCTCGACTCGGTGTCGAAGTATGTGGTCTCCCGCACGCTCGGGGATCCCGGCTGGCGGCACACCAGGGTGCTGCGGGGCGATGTCCGTGACGAGGTGCGGGAGTTGAAGGCCGGGCCGGGCGGAGACATCGTGACGACGGGCAGCGTGACGCTGACCCGGGAACTCGTCGCGGCCGGACTGGTCGACGAGTACCGGCTGTTCGTGTATCCGGTGGTCCTCGGGCACGGCCGGCGGCTGTTCGCCGACGCGTCCGACGTGCCGAGGCTGCGGCTGGTCCAGAGCCTGCCGTTCACCTCCGGCGTCGTGCTGCTGCGCTACCGCCCGGCGTAACTCCCGCCCGCGACACACCGGCGGGATGCGCTTGACACCAAAATCGAACAAGCATTCTCATGGACTTCGGGCCGGTTGGCCGGGGTCCCGGGAGCCGGAGTTTTCCACAGGCCGGGAGGACGTCGAGGCCCATTGTCAGTGGCAGGGGATAGCGTCTTCGATGTGAAGCGATCGACACAAGCAAATCGGGTGGAACCCATGGCAGGATCCGACCGCGAGAAGGCGCTGGACGCCGCTCTCGCCCAAATTGAACGGCAATTCGGCAAGGGCGCGGTGATGCGCCTAGGCGAGCGGCCGAACGAGCCCATCGAGGTCATCCACACCGGGTCGACCGCGCTCGACGTCGCGCTCGGCGTCGGTGGTCTCCCGCGCGGCCGTGTGGTGGAGGTGTACGGGCCGGAGTCCTCCGGCAAGACGACACTGACGCTGCACGCGGTGGCGAACGCCCAGAAGGCGGGCGGCACGGTGGCCTTCGTGGACGCCGAGCACGCGCTCGACCCGGAGTACGCGCAGAAGCTCGGCGTCGACATCGACAATCTGCTGCTGTCCCAGCCGGACAACGGCGAGCAGGCCCTGGAGATCGTGGACATGCTGGTCCGCTCCGGGGCGCTCGACCTCATCGTCATCGACTCCGTCGCGGCCCTGGTGCCGCGCGCGGAGATCGAGGGCGAGATGGGCGACTCGCACGTGGGTCTTCAGGCGCGGCTGATGAGCCAGGCGCTCCGGAAGATCACCAGTGCGCTCAACCAGTCCAAGACCACGGCCATCTTCATCAACCAGCTCCGCGAGAAGATCGGCGTGATGTTCGGCTCGCCGGAGACCACGACCGGTGGCCGGGCGCTCAAGTTCTACGCCTCGGTGCGGCTCGACATCCGTCGTATCGAGACGCTGAAGGACGGCACCGACGCCGTCGGCAACCGCACCCGCGTCAAGGTCGTCAAGAACAAGGTCGCGCCGCCCTTCAAGCAGGCCGAGTTCGACATCCTCTACGGTCACGGGATCAGCCGCGAGGGCGGTCTGATCGACATGGGCGTGGACGAGGGCTTCGTCCGCAAGGCCGGCGCCTGGTACACGTACGAGGGCGACCAGCTCGGTCAGGGCAAGGAGAACGCCCGTAACTTCCTCAAGGACAACCCCGATCTCGCCGACGAGATCGAGAAGAAGATCCTGGTGAAGCTGGGTATCGGCGTGAAGCCGGAGGAGCCCGCCGCCGAGCCCGCGGCGGACGCGGCCGGTGGTGCTGTCGCGACCGGTGCCCCGGCCGACGACACGGCCAAGACGGTGCCCGCTCCTGCCACCAAGGCCAAGTCGGCCAAGGCGGCGGCGGCAAAGAGCTAGTTCGGCGCCGTGCCTTACGCGAAGAGGCGGCGAACTGAGCGGCAGGGCGGCAGCCCCGACTCGTCGAGGGCCGAGAAGGAGCTGCCGCCCCAGGACCCGGCGGAGCGGGCGCGGGCGATCTGTCTGCGCCTGCTCACCGGGAACCCCCGCACCCGGAAACAACTGGCGGACGCGCTGGAGAAGCGCGACATCCCCGAGGATGTCGCGGCGGAAGTCCTCTCCCGCTTCGAAGACGTGGGACTGATCAACGACGCGGCGTTCGCCGACGCGTGGGTGGAGTCCCGGCATCACGGCCGGGGCCTGGCCCGCCGTGCCCTGGCGCGTGAACTGCGCACCAAGGGTGTGGACTCCGAGCTGATCGACGAGGCGGTCGGACAGCTCGACTCCGAACAGGAGGAGGCGACCGCACGGGAGTTGGTCGCCCGCAAGCTCCGCTCCACGCGCGGCATGGAACGGGACAGACGGGTGCGCAGACTCGCGGGGATGCTGGCACGCAAGGGATATCCGCAGGGCGTGGCCCTGAGGGTGGTCAAGCAGGCACTGGAGGCGGAGGGCGAGGACACGGAGGGACTCGACGAGGACATCTACTGAGGTCCGGGAAGCCGGAGAACCGGGGAGCCGGGAACACACGGCGGCCGAGAGAACGATGAACGAAACCCGGCCCGCGCGGGGGCGGCCGGGCTCGGGTCGACGTGACCGACCGGCTCAGCGCGAGACCGGCAGTCCTTCCGCTCTCCACGCCTGGAAGCCGCCGACGAGGTCCGTCGCGCGGTGCAGCCCCAACTGGCGCAGCGAGACAGCCGCGAGACTCGACGCGTACCCCTCGTTGCAGATCACCACGACGCGCAGATCGTGACTCGTGGCCTCCACGGCCCGATGGCTGCCCTGCGGGTCGAGGCGCCACTCCAGTTCGTTGCGCTCGACGACCAGCGCACCGGGGATCAGCCCGTCGCGGTCCCGCAGTTCCGCGTACCGGATGTCGACCAGCAGCGCACCGTCCTCGGCTGCGGCGAAGGCCTCGTGGGCTTCGATCCGGTCGAGTCCCTCGCGGACCCGGTCGAGCAGTTCATCTATCCCCACAGGCGCCTCGGACCCCGCCGGCCGGAGCTGTCCCGCCTGCCCGCCCGGTCCGCCGGTCACTGCCACTCCTGCGGACGCTCGACCTGCTCGAGGCGGAGCACCGCGCCGGTGCGGCTGTAGCGGCGCATCAGCGGCAGCGGCGGATAGTAGGCGTGCACCGAAACGGCGTGCTCCGAGTCCGACTCGTTGCGCACCTCGTGCACATGGTGGCTGCCGAACGCCCTGGCGTCGCCCTTCGCCAACTTCCGCTCCCGGTCGACCCCTTCGGCCAGCTCCAGCGTCTTCCAGCCCTCGGTGGGCAGCCGAGCGGCCAGCGAGTCCTCCTGGAGCGCGCCGCCCGCCGTGGCGAACGCGCCGTACGAGCCACCGTGGTCGTGCCAGCCGGTCCCCGTGCCGGGCGGCCAGCTGATGATCCACGCCTCGCTGCCGGCGGGGCCTTCGAGACGGATCCAGGTACGGCCCTCGGGGTCGAGGGGGAGGGTGGAGACAAGCTCGGTGTCGGCCGCCGTACGACGGACGAAGGCGAGCAACTCGGCCTGTGTGGGAACGGCGGAGGGCGCGGGCGTCGCGCCCTCGACGGGTGCGACGGGCTGAGAGGCGACAGTCGCGGAGGCAACAGCCCCGGACGCGAGGGCAGTTGACGCCGAGGCGGCGGGCGCGGGGGTGTCGAGAGAAGGAGACATGAGGACCGTCCTGGAAGTTCGCGGGGGCGCGCCGTCATGTGCCGACACGACGAGCGCTACGAGAAGGGGGCGAATTCAGCAGGACGGACGACACACGCAGCCCGCATAGCGGAGCAGGTCCATATGGACCCTCCGCCACAGGCGCACATCGGTGTCAGTCACGCTCCGGAGTACACCATGTGATCACGACGACGGTCAATTGATGTTCGCGGTTCGATCCGATCGGTCGGAGCGATCTTTCGCCGGAGAGGCCTCGGGCGCGCCCCCACGTGCGGCGTCGGCCGCCGCGTACAGCTCGTCGGGACGTACTCCGCCGAAGGCCGCGACGAGGTGCCCGTCGGGCCGTACGAGCAGCACCGAGTGCGCGGACGCCCCGGGATAGCTCTCGGTGACCAGCAGCTCGGCCGGTGACGGCAGCGCCGCCACGGCCTCGGCGAGCCTCGGCATCACGCCCGCGGTCAGCCAGTGCCGCCGGTCCCACACACCTGTCCCCGGCGCGACCAGCACCACCAGGACCTTGCCCCTGCCGAGCCGGTCCCGCAGCCGTACGGTCATTCCGTCGGGCGCCGTCACGAGCACGTCGTCGACGGGCGCCCCCGTCCGGGTGTCGACCGTCGTGTGCGCCTCGGCGTACGGAGGCGCGAGGGGGGAGTGGGGGTACGCGGGGGGCGCGCCCAGCGGCCCGTTCCCCAGGTGGCCGTCGGCGAGCAGGGTGTCATGGCCGCGCGCGGTGCCCGGAAGGTACGTGCGCAGCCCTCCGCCGCTCCGAAGTATCGTCAGCGACTGGTCGGCCGCGCGCAGGCGTGCGGCGACGGCCGTACGGCGTTCCGCCTGATAGCTGTCCAGCAGTGTCTCCGACGCCCCGTGGTGCCAGGCGTGCGCCAGCTTCCAGCCCAGGTTCTCGGCGTCCCGCAGCCCCTCGTCCAGGCCTTGCGTGCCCAGCGCGCCCAGCAGATGCGCGGCGTCCCCGGCGAGGTACGCGCGGCCGACGCGCCAGCGCCGCGCGAGCCGGTGGTGCAGCGTGTACACACCGGTGTCGAGCAGGTCGTACGGCGGTGTCTCGCCGCACCAGCCGGCCAGGGTGTCCCGTACCCGCGCCACCAGCGCCTCCGGCGTGACCAGGTCACCCCGGGCCGGCAGCAGCCAGTCCAGCCGCCACACGCCGTCGGCGAGCGGCCTGGCGGACACCTCCTGGCCGCCGCCCCGCCACGGCGGCTGACGGTGCAGCACGGCCTCACCGGGCCAGGGGAGTTCGACCCGGAGCGCGGCGACCGCGTGCCGTTCCACCGCCGTACGGCCCGGGAAACGGACGCCCAGGAGCTTGCGGACGGTGGACCTGGCGCCGTCGCAGCCCACCACATGACTGCCGCGCCACCAGGTCGCCCCGGGGCCGCGTGTGTGCACCGTGACGCCCCGCGCGTCCTGCTCCAGCGAGTCCAGCCGGCTGCCTGTCACCAGCCGCACCAGCTCATGGCGCGCGACGGCGTCCCTGAGCCCACGGGTCAGGGCGTGCTGGGGGAGGTGTAAGGGCGAGGGGAACACCGCGTCGGCACGATCCCCGTCGGCGACGGCGTCTCCCGCACCGCCGGTTCCACCCGCGCCACCGACCTCGTCGGCATCACCGAGCGGCAGCTGCCGCATCTGCTGCTTGCGCCGCAGCTGTCGCCAACCGACCCACCGGGCCCCTTCGTCACGGAGTGTGGAGCAGCCCAGCCGCGCCATCAGAGCGGCGGTGTCGGGCCGCAGCACCGCCGTACGAGCCGGGCGCGGGTCGTCGTTGCCCGCCCCCTCGTCCAGCACGACGGAGGGAACGCCCTGGGTGGCGAGGCAGAGGGAGAGCGCGAGCCCCACGGGGCCCGCGCCGACGACGATCACCGGGTCCACGGCGCGACCCCTCCGGCCCGTACGGTCATGTGGCGATTGGCGGTTGGAAGCCGCAGAGCGATCACAGAACGTATGCAACCTACTGCGGGTGCTTGCGTCAAGTGACGGAGGCAGCGACGCCGCGCGCCGCTGCCTCCGTCGGGTCCATCGGCCCCGTTTCCGGGACCGTCGGGTCTAGGTCCTGTCCGGGCTATCCGACAAGATCGCCCGGACAGGACCTAGCCGCCCCCGCCTTGGCCGCTGGCGTGGTCCGTCTTGTTCACCGGGTCCAGCCCCGCCGGCGTACCCGTGGCACCCAGATCGTCCATGGTCGCGCCCGTCAGGACGGCCCCGGTGCTCCGCTTGGCACGGCGCAGCCGCTTCTCCAGCCAGGACGCGAACGTCGTGAGCAGAAGATTCAGCAGGATGAAGATCACCGCGACGACGATGAAGCTCGGGATGACGTTCCCGTAGTTCGCGGCGAGCGTCTTCCGGGCGCTGAGCAGCTCGGTGAAGCTGAGCAGTGCGCCACCGAGCGCGGTGTCCTTCACGATGACGACGAGCTGGCTCACCAGCGCGGGCAGCATCGCCGTCACCGACTGCGGCAGCAGGATGGTGCGCATCGTCTGGCCCTTGCGCAGACCGATGGCCTTGGCGGCCTCCGTCTGACCCCTGGGCAGGGACAGGATGCCCGCGCGGACGACCTCGGCCAGTACGGACGAGTTGTAGAGCACGAGGCCGGTGACGACCGCGTACAGCGGACGCATGTCCGTACTGATGTCGGTGTATTCCGCGTAGAGCTGGTTGGCGAACACCATCAGGATCAGGACGGGGATCGCGCGGAAGAACTCGACGACCACGCCGGCCGGGATCCTGACCCACCGGTGGTCGGAGAGCCGCGCGATGCCGAAGAGGGCTCCGAGAGGCAGCGCGATGACCAGCGCGAGACCCGCGGCCTTGAGGGTGTTGACGAGGCCCGGCAGCAGATACGTCGTCCACGCCTGGGACTCGGTGAAGGGGCTCCACTTCGCCCACTCCAGCTGTCCCTTGTCCGACATGGCGGAGTAGATCCACCACACGCCGAGGGCCAGGACGACCACGAACAGTGCCGAGTAGATGATGTTGCGCCGCTTGGCGCCGGGACCCGGCGCGTCGTACAGAACGGAAGTCATCGCTTCACCGCCACTCGCTTGCCGACCCAGCCGAGGATGAGGCCGGTCGGCAGTGTCAGGACCACGAACCCGAAGGCGAAGATCGCCGAGATCAGGACGAGTTGCGACTCGTTCTCGATCATCTCCTTCATAAGGAGGGCCGCTTCGGCCACGCCGATGGCCGCGGCCACCGTCGTGTTCTTCGTCAGCGCGATCAGCACGTTGGTCAGCGGCCCGATGACGGAGCGGAACGCCTGCGGAAGGACTATGAGGGACAGGACCTGGGTGAAGTTCAGCCCGATGGCCCGCGCCGCCTCCGCCTGCCCGACAGGCACCGTGTTGATGCCGGACCGGATGGCCTCACAGACGAACGCGGCCGTATAGGCGGTCAGTCCGAGAATGGCCAGCCGGAAACTCAGGGCGTCGAAGTCGTCGGCCGCGCCCAGAGTGATACCGAAGACATCGGCGAGACCGAGGGAGGAGAAGACGATGATGACGGTGAGCGGAATGTTCCGGACCACGTTCACGTAGACCGTGCCGAAACCGCGCATCAGCGGAACCGGGCTCACCCGCATCGCGGCAAGTATGGTGCCCAGAATGAGGGAGCCGATACCGGAGAAGACGGCGAGCTGCACCGTCACCCAGAACGCTCCGAGCAGGTCGTAACCTTCAAGAAAGTCGAACACGATCTCCCGCGCTCTCGCGTTTGTTGATGGCGTGGCGCGCCACCCTCACGGGGCGGCGCGCCACATCTGCGCCGAATGAGCCGAACGGACCGACGGCCCGCTGATTCAGCTGACGATGTTGCCGATCTTCGGGGCGGGCTCGTTCTTGTAGTCGGCCGGGCCGAAGTTGTCGGTGACGGCCTTGTCCCAGGCCTTGTCCGCGACCATCTTCTCGAGGGCGGCGTTGATGTCGTCGACCAGCTTGGTGTCGCCCTTCTTGACACCGATGCCGTAGTTCTCGTTGCTCAGGCTGAGGCCGGCGAGCTTGAACTTGCCCTTGTTCTGCTCCTGCGAGGCGTAACCGGCCAGGATCGAGTCGTCCGTGGTCAGCGCGTCGACGGCGCCGCTGGCGAGTCCGTCGATGCACTCCGAGTACGTGGCGTTCTGCTTCAGCTGGGCGTCCGGCGCGAAGTCGTCCTTCACGTTCTGCGCGGACGTGGAGCCCGTCACGGAGCAGAGCTTCTTGCCGTTGAGGTCCGCGCCCTTGCTGATGTTGTCGTCGGCGCGGATCAACAGGTCCTGGTGCGCGAGCAGATATGGGCCGGCGAAGTCGACCTTCTCCTTGCGCTCGTCGTTGATCGAGTAGGAGGCCGCGATGAACTTCACGTCGCCGCGCTCGAGCGCGGTCTCACGGTCGGCGCTCGGGGTCTCCTTCCACTCGATGTCCTTCGCCTCGTAGCCGAGCTCCTTGGCGACGTACGTCGCGACGTCGACGTCGAAGCCGGTGAAGGAGCCGTCCGGGGTCTTCAGACCGATACCGGGCTGGTCGAACTTGATACCGATGGTGATCTTCTTGCCACCACCGTCACCCTCGTCGGCCGAGTCGCTGTCGTCGGAACCACACGCGGTCGCGGTCAGGGAAAGGGCCAGTACGGCGGCGGCAGCAGCGCTTGCTTTACGGAGATTCATGGTCAACATCCTTCGTTGTCTCGAAAGTTACGGGCAGCTCAGTGGTGCAGGATCTTCGACAGGAAGTCCTTGGCCCGGTCGCTGCGAGGATTGGTGAAGAACTGCTCCGGCGTCGCCTCTTCGACGATCTGGCCGTCCGCCATGAAGACGACCCGATTCGCGGCGGACCGCGCGAAGCCCATCTCGTGGGTGACTACGACCATGGTCATGCCGTCACGTGCGAGCTGCTGCATGACTTCGAGCACCTCGTTGATCATCTCCGGGTCGAGCGCCGAGGTCGGCTCGTCGAAGAGCATGACCTTGGGCTCCATGGCCAGCGCGCGGGCGATCGCGACGCGCTGCTGCTGGCCACCGGAGAGCTGCGCAGGGTACTTGTCCGCCTGGTTGGCCACACCGACGCGGTCGAGCAGGGTCCGGGCGAACTCGTCCGCGGCACCCTTGTCCTTCTTGCGGACCTTGATCTGTCCCAGAGTGACGTTCTCCAGGACGGTCTTGTGCGCGAAGAGGTTGAAGGACTGGAAGACCATGCCGACATCGGCGCGCAGTCGGGCCAGCTCCTTGCCTTCGGCGGGCAGCGGCTTCCCGTCGAGCGAAATGCTGCCGGAGTCGATCGGCTCCAGACGGTTGATGGCGCGGCACAGTGTGGACTTGCCGGACCCGGAGGGCCCGATCACGACGACGACCTCGCCACGGGCGATGGTCAGATCGATGTCCTGGAGCACATGCAGCGCGCCGAAGTGCTTGTTGACGTTGCTCAGCACGACCAGGTCGCCCGACGCCGGCCCGGCGCCCTCGGTTTCCTTGGTCACTGAAACTCCGCTCATCGGCTTCTTGCTCCGTCCTCCTCGGTTGGGGAGGACCTTAGTCACGCACTGCGACCAGCGTCATTACATCTGAGGGGAAATTGAGCATAACGATCCGGCCGCAACCGGACACACCGTGTGAAGATGGCCGGTTCGGCGTACCGGGTGGGTAACGGAAACCGTCCCTTAACGGGAAGTGACTTGACTGGTGCGGCAGCCATGGGCGTGGATGCCCTGGTACGTACTGTGACGGACACACCACGGAGGAGGGCCATGAGGCTGCTGCTCGTCGAGGACGACGACCATGTCGCAGCGGCCCTCGCCGCGGTACTGGCGAGGCACGGATTCGATGTGACGCACGCGCGCAGCGGCGAAGAGGCCCTGCAGGCGCTGCTTCCGGTGACCGACGGGACGAAGTCTCCTTACGGAGTCGTACTCCTCGACCTCGGGCTGCCCGACCAGGACGGCTACGCGGTCTGCGGCAAGATCCGCAAACTCTGCGCGACCCCGGTGATCATGGTGACGGCGCGTGCCGATGTCCGGTCCCGGATCCACGGGTTGAACCTCGGCGCGGACGACTACGTCACCAAGCCGTACGACACCGGGGAGTTGCTCGCCCGGATCCACGCCGTCAGCCGGCGCAGCGTCGGCGGTGAGGAGGCCGGAGCGGTCGGCGGGGACTCGCTGCGCCTGGGACCGGTCACCATCGAACTGTCCACCCGCCGCGTCACCGTGGACGACGCCCCCGTCCAGCTGACCCGCAAGGAGTTCGACCTGCTCGCCCTCCTCGCGCAGCGTCCGGGTGTCGTCTTCCGGCGTGAGCAGATCATCAGCGAGGTCTGGCGCACCAGTTGGGAGGGGACCGGCCGCACGCTCGAAGTGCATGTGGCGTCCCTGCGTTCCAAGCTCCGGATGCCGGCGCTGATCGAGACCGTGCGCGGCGTCGGCTACCGCCTTGTCGCCCCCGCCGCCCCTGCCGCTCATCAAGGACCGTAGTAACCGGTGAGTACCCGACTTCTCCCCCTGCTCATCGTCCTCATGGCGGGCGTGCTCCTCGCGCTCGGCTTCCCGCTCGCCGTGAGTCTCGCCTCGGCCCAGCAGCAGGACGTGGTCGTGGACCGGATCGACGACACCGCACGCGTCGCCGCGCTCGCGCAGTTCGTCAGCGAGGGCGACGCGGGGAGCGGGGGCTCCGATGCGGGCACCGGCTCCGACGAACGCGGATCCATGCTGGAGGAGGAGCTCACCCGCTACTTCGACGTGTACGGCATCCGGGCGGGTGTCTTCCACCGCGACGGAGAGGCCATGGCGCGGGCCCCGGAGGGCTGGACGGTGCCCCGGACGGGGGAGGGGCGCCTGGCCTTCCAGGAGGCCCTCCTGGGGCGACGTAGCGACGATCCTCAGCAGGTGTGGCCCTGGCAGGGGGACGGCCGGCTGATCGTCGCGTCGCCGGTCGTACGGGACGGGGACGTCGTCGCCGTCGTCGTGACCGACTCGCCCACCGGGCAGATGCGGTCGCGGATCCTCGAAGGCTGGCTCTACATCGCCGCGGGCGAGGCCGCGGCGATGCTGCTCGCCGTGGGGGCGGCGTTCCGGCTGACCGGCTGGGTACTGCGTCCGGTACGCGTCCTGGACGCGGCCACGCACGACATCGCCACCGGCCGGATGAAGTCCCGCGTCGCCGCCGCCGGAGGCCCGCCGGAACTCAGACGGCTCGCCCACTCCTTCAACGAGATGGCCGACAACGTCGAGGACGTGCTCGAACAGCAGCGCGCCTTCGTCGCCGACGCCTCCCACCAACTGCGCAACCCGCTCGCCGCCCTGCTTCTGCGGATCGAACTGCTCGCACTCGAACTGCCCGCCGGGAACGAGGAGATCGCCTCCGTCCGTACGGAGGGCAAGCGGCTCGGGCAGGTCCTCGACGACCTGCTGGACCTGGCGCTGGCCGAACACGCCCCCGCGGACCTGCGGCTCACGGACGTCGGGGCGCTGGCGTCCGAGCGCGTCGCGGCATGGCGGGCGTACGCGGACGAGAAGGGCGTACGGCTGACCGGGAACACCGGCGCCGTCACCGGCTGGGCGGACCCGGTCGCGCTCTCCAGCGCGCTCGACGCGGTCGTGGACAACGCCCTGAAGTTCACGCCGGAGGGCGGCGAGGTGGATGTACGGGTCGCGCGGGGTGCGAGCGACCGCGCCACCATCACCGTCACCGACGGCGGCCCCGGACTCTCCGACGACGAGATGGACCGGATCGGCGACCGCTTCTGGCGCAGCAACCGCCACCAGAACGTCAAGGGGTCGGGGCTGGGTCTGTCCATCTCGCGGGCGCTGCTCGCGGCGGGCGGCGGGACGATCGCGTACCAGCACGGTGAACCGCGCGGGCTGCGGGTGACGCTCACCGTCCCGAGGTCGTCACCGACCTCTTCCTGAGGACGGCACGGCCTCTTCCTGAGGACGGTCCGATTCTTGAGGACGGTCCGACGACGCGGCCTTCTACGGCTTGACCGACCGGTAGTAGCGCAGCGCGCCCTCGTGCAGGCGCAGCGGATCGGTGTAGATCGCCGTCCGCAGATCCACGAGCTGCGCCGGGTGGACCTTCTTGCCGATCCGGTCGCGGCTCTTGATCACGGTGCGGGTGAAGCCCTCGGTCAGTTCGGCGTCCATCCGGTCCGTGGTGACCAGCAGATTCGCCACGGCCACCGTCGGCACCGCCGTACCGTCCTGTGCCTTCTTGTACGCGTCCGCCGGCATCACCGCGGAGCGGTAGTAGCGGGTGGCCTCCCGCGCCGTGTGGTGCAGCTTGTCGACGAGTGCGTCATCGAGGGGCACCAGCCGTATGTCGAAGCGCTTGGACAGCTCCTGTACGGAGGCGGTGGGCAGCCCGCCGGACCAGAAGAACGCGTCGAGGTCGCCCGACTCCAGACGGCTGGGCATGGTGTCGATGCCCGCCGAGACCGCCGTGACGTCCTTCTTGGGATGCAGCCCGGCCACGGCCAGCAACTGGTCGGCGATCAGCCGCACGCCCGAGCCCTCCTGGCCCACGCCCACGCGCTTGTCACGCAGGTCCTTCACCGACTCGATGCCGGAGTCCTTCGCCACGATCAGCTGTACGTAGTCGTCGTAGAGCCGTGCGCAGCCGCGCAGCCGGTCGGCGCCGGGCCCGTTGTCCCGCTGGTACTTCGCGACGGCGTCCGCCGTGGCGATGGTGAAGTCCGCTTTGCCGGTGGCCACGCGCGAGATGTTCTCCTGCGAGCCCTCGCTGGTCAGCAGCTCTATGGACACGTTGGGCAGATCCTTGGCGAGATCCTCCTTGAGAAGCTCCCCGTAGCGTTCGTAGACGCCGCTCGTCACACCCGTACTGAACTTGACGGACCCGCTCGGTGCCTTCTCCCCGAGCGGCACCAGCCACCACGACAGCAGCCCGGCCACCACCAGGGCGGCCACGCCTCCTACGAAGGCGGTGCGACGGCTCATACGGGGCGGAAGGGGGAACATGCGGTGATCCTGCCAGCTCACTCGCCGTAATGGCCAGGCCTTGCCTTCCCGGCCCGGGTCCCGCACTCCCCGGGCCCGGGTCCCGCACCGGTCGGGCGTGCCTCCCGCGCGGACGCCACCGCGCACCCGGCGGTATCCCTGAACGGGGAGGCGTCCGCGAACGGGGCGGATGGTGGGAGGATGCGCGCATGGACGCCTGGAGTCCGGAGAGCCACGCCCCGCCGGACGGCGACGCCGACGCCGAACAGCCGCTGTTCTCCGCCCTGTTGGAGGACAGCGCCGAGGACCTGTACGAGAACGCACCGTGCGGCTACCTCTCCACCCTCCCCGACGGCCGGATCGCCAAGGTCAACGCGACGCTCCTCGGCTGGCTCGGCTACGACCGCGACGACCTGGTGGGACGCCGAAGGTTCGCCGACCTGCTCACCGTCGGCGGCAGACACCACCACGAGACCCACGTCGCACCGCTGCTCAAGACGCGGGGCGAGGTGACCGACGCCGCGCTCGACCTCACCGCCGCGGACGGCACCCGGCTGCCGGTCCTCGTCACCTCCACCGTCAAGACCGACGGCGACGGCGAGCCCCTGTTGATCCGCACCACCCTCGTCGACGCCCGCGACCGCCACGCGTACGAGAAGGAGCTGCTGCGCGCCCGCCAGGAGGCCGATCAGGCGAGGGAGGAGGCCGACCGCGAACGCGACCGCCTCCAGCGGCTCGCCACCACCCTGCAACGCACCCTGCTGCCCCCGACACTCGTCCCCGTGCCCGGCCTCGACGTCGCCGCGCACTACCACATCGCCTCCATCGACCAGGTCGGCGGCGACTTCTACGACCTGTTCCCGCTCGCCGCCGGCAGCTGGGGCCTGTTCCTGGGCGACGTGTGCGGCAAAGGCAGCGCGGCGGCGGCCCTGACCTCGCTCGCCCGCTACACGCTGCGCGCCGCCGCCGTCTACAACTCCGACCCGGCGACCACGCTGGGCAACCTCAACACCGTCCTCAACCACGAGTACCACGGCGACGACCCGCGCTTCTGCACCGTCATCTTCGGACTGCTCACCCCGGTCGGCGACGAAGGCGCCGGCTTCCACGTCACCCTCGCCAGCGGCGGCCACCCCCCGGCCCTGCTGCTGCGCGCCGACGGGTCCGCCGACTACCTGCCCACTCCCGGCGGCCAGCTCATCGGCGCACTGCCCGACGCCCGGGTCGAGACCGTCACCGTGCTCCTGGAGCCCGGCGACACCCTCCTCCTCTACACCGACGGGCTCACCGAGGCCCACACCGCACTCGTCGACCACACCGACGGTCGCTACGGCGACGAAGCGCTCCTCGAATTCGCCGGGACTCTGGCACCCACCACCGCCAGGAGCACGGTCGCCGCACTCACAGAACTGCTCGACACCTTCGGCACGGGCGTCGACGACGACACCGCCATCCTGGCCATCAGCGTGCCCGCCCCCACCAGTGAAGAGCCGCAGTGAACGCACTGACCGTCCACATCCACGCCATCCCGACCGGCCCCGTGGTCGTACTGACAGGGGACCTCGACCACCAGAGCGCGCCCCACGTACGGCAGGCCCTGCGCGGACTGGACCCGCGGCCCGGCCAACAGGTCGTCATCGACCTGGCGGGCCTCACCTTCTGCGACTCCACCGGGATCACCGTGCTCATCGCCGCCCGCAACCAGGCGCTCGCCGCGGACGCGGGGATCGCCCTGGCCCGCGTGCCCGAGCGGGTCGCCCGCGTCTTCCGTGTCATCGGTCTGGAACAGGCCTTCCCCACGCACGCCTCGGTGGACGAGGCGGCGGCGGCCTGGCTGCGGGCCGGCTGAGACGGCATCCGTAACCGGGGCCGGACGCGGGGATGGCCCGGAACGACGGTTCCGGGCCATCCACTCGGCTGTCAGCTGGTCCCGCGACGCGGGCACTGCGCCCCGGTCCCACGTCCTTCGCAGGTCCGGGGACCGGGTTGACCAGCGCCTCAGACCTCCCCAGGTCCGGCGCCGGGCGCAGCCCAGAGCCCGTACCCGCGACTTCGGCAGTCAAACCACCCCGTACATAGCTGACTTGAATTGGCCAGCCGCTCGGCCAGCCGCTCGGCCGGCCACCGGGGCGGCGGACCGCAGGCGGCCGTCCTCAGGCGCGTTCCTCCCACGCCTGGCTGCGCGCGTAGTGGTTGTCGTACGTCTCAGAGGAATCCTTGATGTCCTGCACGGTCGCCTCGCCGTCGTGCACGCGGCCGAGCAGCCGGTAGTAGTCGAACCGGTCCATGCCCGGTGTGAAGCCGACCAGGACCTCCGCGGTCGCGTCCGGGGCGGGCGCGAAGGCGTGCGGCGTGTGCGGCGGTACGGCGACGAAGTCGCCCTTCTCCAGCGTCAGCACCTCCTCACCGACCAGCACCTGGAGCGTGCCGTCGACGACGAAGAAGAATTCGGTCGCGCGGGTGTGGAAGTGCACGGGCGCCCCGGCCGCCCCCTTCTCGAAGCGGGCGGTGTTGACGGTGAGAGCACCGCCCGTCGTGTCCGAGTCGGCGAACAGCGTGATCACGCTGCCCGGAGCGTCGGCCAGGGCCTCGGCGGTGCCGCCACGGGTGAGGAGCGGCTGGTGGGCGCGGTTCGCGGGGTTCGTCGCCGGGTTCGTCGTCGTGTTCATGAGTACGAATCTAGAGTCACGAGTGACCGCTCGACAGGTGCATTCGGGGGCCGAATCGATGGGTCAATCGCGGACGGGATTCACCGGCCACAGCACTCCGTCGGCGGGGCCACCTCAAGCACCCCCTTACCCTTGGCGGGTGACCATCAGCAGTGACCGGACCGGAGCAGTGGGCGAAGTGGGCGTTGACCGGACCTACGAGGTACGCACCTACGGGTGCCAGATGAACGTCCACGATTCCGAACGATTGTCCGGTCTGCTGGAGGACGCGGGCTATGTGCGGGCCCCCGAGGGCTCCGACGGCGACGCCGACGTCGTCGTCTTCAACACCTGCGCGGTACGCGAGAACGCCGACAACAAGCTGTACGGCAACCTCGGCCGGCTCGCCCCGATGAAGACCCGGCGCCCCGGCATGCAGATCGCCGTCGGCGGCTGCCTGGCCCAGAAGGACCGCGACACCATCGTCAAGAGGGCGCCCTGGGTCGATGTCGTCTTCGGTACGCACAACATCGGCAAGCTCCCCGTACTGCTGGAGCGTGCCCGCGTACAGGAAGAGGCGCAGATCGAGATCGCCGAGTCGCTGGAGGCGTTCCCCTCCACGCTGCCGACGCGCCGCGAGTCCGCCTACGCCGCGTGGGTCTCCATCTCCGTGGGCTGCAACAACACCTGCACCTTCTGCATCGTCCCGGCCCTGCGCGGCAAGGAGAAGGACCGCCGCCCCGGCGACATCCTCGCCGAGGTCGAGGCGCTCGTCGCCGAAGGCGTCTCGGAGATCACGCTGCTCGGCCAGAACGTCAACGCGTACGGCTCCGACATCGGCGACCGCGAGGCCTTCTCCAAGCTCCTGCGGGCCTGCGGGCGGATCGAGGGCCTGGAGCGCGTCCGCTTCACCTCGCCGCACCCGCGCGACTTCACGGACGACGTCATCGCCGCGATGGCCGAGACGCCCAACGTGATGCCGCAGTTGCACATGCCGCTCCAGTCCGGCTCGGACACCGTCCTGAAGGCGATGCGACGCTCGTACCGGCAGGAGCGTTTCCTCGGGATCATCGACAAGGTGCGCGCGGCCATCCCGCACGCCGCCATTTCCACCGACATCATCGTGGGCTTCCCCGGCGAGACCGAGGAGGACTTCCAGCAGACGCTTCACACGGTGCGCGAGGCGCGCTTCGCGAACGCCTTCACCTTCCAGTACTCCAAGCGCCCCGGAACGCCCGCCGCCGACATGGACGGGCAGATTCCCAAGGAGGTCGTGCAGGAGCGCTACCTGCGCCTCGTCGCCGTCCAGGAGGAGATCTCCTGGGACGAGAACAAGACGCAGGTCGGCCGCACGCTCGAGGTCATGGTCGCCGAAGGCGAGGGCCGCAAGGACGGCGCAACCCGCCGGCTCTCCGGCCGCGCGCCCGACAGCCGGCTGGTGCACTTCACCGCGCCCGACGAGGAGGTGCGGCCCGGCGACGTGGTGACCGTCGACATCACGTACGCCGCTCCGCACCATCTGCTCGCCGAGGGGCCGACGACACGGATACGGCGCACCCGCGCCGGTGACGCGTGGGAGAGGCGCAACGCGGCTCCGCCCGCGCCCGCCGGCGTACTGCTCGGCCTGCCGTCGATCGGCGTCCCGCCGCCACTGCCGGCCGCGACGGGTGGCTGCTCGGTGGTGTGACCCGCCGGTCGCTCCGCGTGCGGGTACGGCATCCGCGCGCGGACGTCCCGCGCGGCCGTGACCTAGTCTGCGCAGCATGCTCGTATCCGCGGCCGTGTGCCCTTGTCCGCCCCTGCTCGTCCCCGCGCTGGCCGCCGGTGCCGTTTCGGAACTCGACGCCGCGCGGGACGCGTGCGCCGACGCCCTCGGCGTGCTCGCCGCATCCCGGCCCGACCGGCTGATCGTCGTCGGACCGGCGCCGGGGCCGCGGGACCTGGAGCCGTACCCGCAGGGCGCGCACGGCTCCTTCCGGGGGTACGGGGTGGATGTCGACGTCACGCTCGGCGGCGACTTGACCTCGCCGAACCCGCCGAACCCGCCGCCCTTGCCGACCTCGCTGGCCGTCGCCGCCTGGCTGCTCGCGAACGTCGGCTGGTCCGCCTCGCCGATCCACGGTCTCGGCGTGCGGGAACCACTCGACGCCGAGCGGTGTATCAAAACCGGTAGGGACATCGCGGCGGAGGACGAGCGGGTGGCACTGCTGGCGATGGGCGACGCCAGCGCGTGCCGCACGCTCAAGGCGCCCGGCTATCTCGACAACCGCGCCGCCGCGTTCGACGCCGAGGTCGCACGGGCGCTGTCCACGGCGGACGTCGCGGCACTCGCGGCACTGGACGAGACGCTGGCGGCCGAGCTGAAGGCGGCGGGCCGCCCCTGCTGGCAGATCCTCGCGGGCGCGGCCGAGGGGGCGAACCTGGACGGCGCTCTGCTCTACGAGGCCGCGCCGTACGGCGTGGGCTACTTCGTGGCGGCCTGGTCGTAGCG